>JAJPKK010000109.1 GCA_021323775.1 Hyphomicrobiales bacterium | reverse complement strand
GTCGGATGGCCGATGATGGAGACGTGGCGGTTCCGTATGGCGCGGATGACGCGATCGGTCTGGGCCTGGCGCGGCAGGTCGAAATAGGAGTGCACGGACGCGATCACGACATCGAGCCTGGCCAGGCTTGCGTCCGGCAGGTCGAGGCTTCCATCTTTGAGGATATCGACCTCGATCCCCTTGAGAACGGTGATGCCGCGCAGCCGCTGGTTCAGCCGATCGATCTCCTTGGCCTGGCGCGACAACCGCGCCGGATCAAGGCCATGCGCCATGGCGACGCGCCGGCTGTGATCGGTGAGCGCGATGTAGGCATAGCCGAGCGCGCGCGCAGCTTCTGCCATGGCTTCGATGGGGGCGGCGCCGTCCGTCCAGTCGGAGTGCACGTGAAGGTCGCCCCGGATGTCTGACAGGCTCACGAGCCGGGGCAGCCGATTGCTTTTGGCAAGCGCAATCTCGCCGCGGTCCTCGCGCAGTTCGGGTGGAACAAAAGCAAGGCCGAGCTTCTTGTAAATCTCCTCTTCGGTCGCGCCGGCGATGCGACGCTTGCCCGCAAACATACCGTATTCATTGAGCTTCCAGCCGCGCTCAACGGCAAGCCCGCGCAGCACGATATTGTGCGCCTTCGATCCGGTGAAATAGAGGAGCGCCGCACCATAGCTCTCCTCCGGTACTGCGCGCACATCGACCTGTATTCCGGAGCGCAGGATGACGGTCGTCCGGGTCGGGCCATGGGCGAGCACCTCGGCAACGTTTTCATAGCGCACCAGCTTGTTGCCCACCGCGGCCGCATCCTTTGCGGTTACCAGCAGGTCAAGATCGCCCACCGTGTCGCGCCGCCGCCGATAGCTGCCGGCCACGACGATGCGCCCGCCGTCGCGAAGAAAGCCCACCAACGCTTCGGCTTCGGCCTCTGCGACCGAAAGCTTGAAACGCTTCTCCGCTCTCGGCTTTTCGAGCGCCGCCGACAGCTTCTTTGCAATGACTGGACCGAAGCCCTTGAGTTCGCGCAGGCGCCCGGTTTTGAGGACGCGGCGCAAGTCGTCGAGGGTGCGCACGTCAAGCTCGTCGTAAAGCAGCTTGGCGCGCTTCGGCCCCAGTCCGGGCAGCCCGGCCATTTCGCCCAATTCACCCGGCAACTGCTCCTTGAGCCTGTCAAGAAGCTCAAAGTGCCCGGTCTTGACGATGTCGGCGATCTTGCCAGCGAGATCCTTGCCGATTCCGGGGAACTCCGACAGGTCTCGCCCCGCGGAAAGCAAGCTTCGAACACTTTGCGGCAGGCCTTCGATGACCTGGGCAGCGCGGCGATAAGCGCGGACGCGGAACTGGTTCTCGCCCTGGATCTCAAGGAGTTTCGCGGCCTGATCGAACATGGCCGCAATCTCTGCGTTCTGCACCGGCATCGCTGGAAGACCTTGTCAAGCCGGGTTTGCCATGAGGACAGCCGCCTGGCTCACCTGTAGACCGGGCTGGGGCGCACTAAAACTTAAGGACATCCGACCACACGGCAAGGCCGTCCCCGGTTTTCGCCGGCGCTCAACCCGGATACTGCGCCCGGAGAGCGAACCACATTGATGCGGATCAGGTTCGGCCGGATGAGTTCGAGTTACTAAGGAACCTGCCGCGCGTGCGGAGTGTTCGTCTCCTGCGCAGGGCGCGGCTTTTTAAGGTCAGCCGGGGTCAGGGTAATGAGGCACCTTGCAGAACTCCAAGGGGCCGTCCGCGCCACTGAGGAGTGGATCGACGATCTTCAGCAGCGCCTTGGGTGGCACGATCGGGAGCGGGTCTATTCCGCCCTCCTTGCCACCTTGCATGCGCTTCGCGACGTGCTGGCGCAGAAAGAAGCTGTGTATGTCGGCGCGCAGCTGCCGGCTCTGCTGCGTGGGCTGTACTATGACGGCTGGCATCCACCGGGGCGAACTGCGCCGCGAAGCCGAAGCGCATTCATCGCGCGCATTCAGGATGGCGTGCATCGCGACCCGGGCATTGATGCCGAGCAGGTTGCGCGCGCGGTTCTTGCGCTGCTGGCGGCCCGCCTGCCGGCGGGCGAACTTGAAGACGCCAAGGCTGCCACGCCGCAGCCGCTCCACAATCTCTGGCCGAGCTGACGGACTCTGACATGCCGGAATTGCCCGATGTTGAAGGCTTCAAACGCGTGCTGGCAAAGAATGCGTTGCGCAAGACGATCGATCGCGTGGTGGTGAGCGATGCGCGCATCCTCGGCAAGCTCCCGGTCGGGAAATTTGCCTCCTCCCTCGAAGGCGCTCAGCTCGTTGCAGCCCGGCGTCACGGCAAGCATCTCATGGCAAATATTGATCGGGGCCAATGGCTGACGCTGCATTTCGGGCCTGCAGGAGGCCTTCAATTCGTTGGGAAGCCTGGCGGCGAGCCGCCTTTCACCCGGGTGCGCTTCGATTTCGCCGGCGACGGTTCTCTTGCTTATACCAACAGGCGGATGATCGGACGCGTCGGGCTCGCCGAGGACGCTGCCGATTTTATCGCTGAGGAAAAGCTCGGGCCGGATGCGCTCGACCGGCGGTTCGATTTCGACGCGCTCAAGACCGCGGTGCTCAGCCTCAAACGCGACGTGAAATCGGTCCTGATGGACCAACAAGTCATCGCCGGCATCGGGAATATCTACTCGGACGAGATATTGTTTCAAGCGCGGATCAATCCAGTTGAGCGCGTTGACAAGCTCTCTCCCGCCGAACTCAAACGTCTGTTTACGGAAATGCGTAAAGTCCTGGAGACCGCGGTTGACCGCAGGGCCGGCTCGGAGCAGTTCCTGGAGCGCCTGCCCAAGGGCTACCTTCTGCCCGAGCGCAAGAGAGGCGGGCACTGCCCCCGTTGCGGATCAGTTCTGAAGGTCCTCAAGATTGGCGGCCGCACCGGCTATTGCTGTCCGCGCTGTCAACAAGGCTGCTGACGGGCCGGCATTGGTACAGATCAGCGCTGATAGATTCCAACCAGCGTCGCCTCAGCAAGCACGTGCTTGCGCGCCTCGCGCTCGATGTCCCGACAGGACGGCCGTTGGCGGAGCTGCAGTCGGTCGACCGACAACGCGAGCAGACGAAAGTGATAATGGTGCGGCCCGTGGCCGCGCGGCGGGCAGGGGCCGCCGTAACCGATCCGGCCAAAATCGTTGACGCCCTGTTTGAAACTTTTGGCGCCGCTCCCCTGACCAGCTCCTTCGGGGAGACCCGTTGAACTGGGCGGAATGTCGTAGGCCCCCCAATGATGCCATATCCCTCCGGGGGCGTCAGGATCATTGCAGAGAAGGACAAGGCTGCGCGTTTCCGGCGGCAGTTCGCTCCACTCAAGCGAAGGCGACAGATCCTCGCCCTCGCACGTATATTGACGTGGAATCCCAGCGCCATCAGGAAAATCTGGCGAACGGATCAGCATCGGCGCCCCTTACAAAAGAAGGTTGCGAGATCGCAAGCGCCGTGACCAGAGCCGAGTTTCGACGCGTGCGATGTTCGTCCGAAAGCCTCGGCCCGGCGATAACAGCCATAATTATGGGCTGCGTCAAATCGCTTGCGACGATACGCGGCATGATAACGGGGAACGCACGAAACTGTTTCAGCCTTTCAGGTCCTCGGGCACATTTTTGGCGAGCTCCGCCAGCCATGTGCTTACGCTCGCGTCCGATGGAGCGCGCCAGTCGCCGCGCGGCGACAGCGATCCGCCCGATGAGATCTTTGGCCCGTTGGGCAGCGCTGACCGCTTGAACTGATTGGCAAAGAAGCGAACCAGAAATACGGACAGCCAGTAGCGGATCTCACCGAGCCCATAGGCTTTGCGCTGGCTAGCCGGAATGTCGGATGGCCAGACGCCGCGCTCCGCGTCGCCCCAGGCCTGGTGGGCGAGAAACGCGATCTTCGACGGCCGGAATCCATGTCTCGTCAGATAGTAGAGGTTAAAGTCCTGCAGCGCGTAGGGTCCGATCGTCTTCTCGCTTGACTGGATGGTCTCGCCGGCGCGCGCCGGCACCAGCTCGGGCGAAATCTCAGTGGCCAGGATAGCGTAAAGCACGCGCGCCGTGCCTTCGTCGACTTCGCCCGAGCCCGCGACGAACCGGATGAGATGTTGAATGAGCGTCCTCGCGACCGAAGCGTTGACGTTGTAGTGTGACATCTGATCGCCGACCCCATAGGTGCACCAGCCCAGCGCCAGCTCGGAGAGATCGCCGGTGCCGACGACCAGGGCGCCATGCTGGTTGGCGAGACGAAACAGATAATCGGTCCGCAATCCGGCCTGAACGTTCTCGAAGGTGATGTCATAGACGGCCTCGCCGCGCGCGAAGGGATGCTCAAGGTCGGTCAGCAACTGCCGGGCAGCCGGACGAATATCGATCTCGCCGCCGCTGACGCCGAGCGCGTTGATAAGCGCCCATGCGTTGCTCTTCGTCTGTTCGGAAGTGGCGAAGCCAGGCAACGTATAGGCGAGCACGTTCTTGCGCGGAAGGGAGAGCCAATCCATCGCCCGCGCGGCGACAATCAGGGCCTGCGTGGAGTCGAGCCCGCCCGAGATCCCGATAACGGCCCGCTCAATCGTGGCCGCTTTGAGCCGCGTGGCGAGCCCTTGGACCTGGATGTTGTAGGCCTCGTAGCACTGCTCGCGCAGCTTGGCGGGGTCCGGCGGCACAAAAGGGAAACGGTCGATCAGGCGCCGGAGCGCAACTGTTTCGTTGGGTGCATCGAGGGAAAATGCGATGGCCCGGAACATGCCGGTCCGCTCCGATTCCTCGCGCGCACAGTCGCCGAAAGGATTCACGCGCATGCGCTCCTGACGGATGCGGCCGAGATCGACATCGGCCGTGATCAGAGCCGAATCGCGAGAAAAGCGCTCGCCTTCTGCCAGCCGGTCACCACATTCGAAGATCGCCGCCTGACCGTCCCAGGCAAGATCGGTCGTCGACTCGCCGGGGCCGGCTGCCGAATAGGCATAGGCGCCGATCGCGCGTGCTGACTGGCTCGCACACAGAAGGCGCCGCGTATCGGCCTTGCCGATCACAACATTGCTCGCAGAAAGATTGACGAGGACTTCGGCTCCGGCGAGCGCCGCGATCGTCGACGGCGGCAGCGGCGCCCAGAAATCTTCGCAAATTTCGACATGGAAGGTGAAGGACACTGAGCCTGCCGAGCGGAACAGAAGATCGACGCCGAACGGCGCCGCGCAGCCCGCCAAGCTCAGGTGGCGCTGGCGGATGCCGACACCAGAAGTGAAATGCCGCCGCTCGTAGAATTCGCGATAGTTCGGCAGGTAGGTCTTCGGCACGACGCCGAGCAGGCTGCCGCGATGGATGACGATCGCGGCATTGAACAGGTGACCATTGTGCCGCACCGGCGCTCCGACCACCAGGACCGGATAGAACTCCCGCGAGGCCTCAATCAATCGACCAATGGCGCGCTCGACGCCGTCGAGGAGCGCATCCTGGAAGAGCAGGTCGTCGATCGCATAGGCCGACAAGCCGAGCTCGGGAAAAATCATGAGGGCAGCTTTGAGCCGATCGCCTTCCTGCGCAAGCCGAATGGTCTCACCGAGATTGGCAGCGACGTCGGCCACCTGCGTGCGCGGCACACAAGAGGCAATCCGAATGAAATCATGGGCATACAGCGAATGAAACGTCGAGCTCATGCCTGGGCCTAATGGCGGCGGATGGCAAAAGTTCCTTCATGGGAAAACCGCTTGCCTCAAGCGGCGAGACGCCTCCTGCCCTGCAGCCGTGCGATCACGGCTGACTTGATCACATCATTGACGACAAGCGAAAAGAACAAGGCATAAGCGATCACAAATGCGGTTTGAGTTGGCGGCAACGGTCGTAACTCAGCGAGGCCATAGACGCTGACGAGGATGCCGGCACATCCGTCCAGGATGAGCGCCAGCGCGAGCACTGCACTTGGCGCGGAGGCCCAGAACGCGTGCCGCTCCCGAAACGAAAGAATTGAGAACAAGGCGAAGAAAAGCAGAGTCTCAAATGCGAACGTCTGCAGCCTGCCGGCGCTGCTCGCGAGAGCGAGCCAATGCCAGCCGGCGGCAAGCAAGCCGAGGGCTTCGACCAGCATGAGGAGTCCGAGAATTACAGCGAGCTTGACCAGCGGGCCGATCCTCCAGGTCTCCGGCTTCGGCGACGGGCGGGCATAATCGGTCGACAGCGCAATTTTCACGAAGTCGGTCATGAAGACAATGAGCACCATCCCGAGCGCCGAAATCACGAACTTGCGGGTGGCGAGAAATGCGACGACGACAAAGCCGGCCGTGAGGATCGTTCCGCTCACCTTGTTGATGATCCAGGTCACCACGCGCTGATAAATGGCGCGGCCAATCGTCACGAGATCGACAATGCCGGAAAGCCCCTCGGCCGTCAGAATGACGCTGGCTGCGCCTTTCGCCACATCAGTCGCCCCGCTCACCGCGATGCCGACTTCCGCCTGGCGCAGCGCCGGGGCGTCGTTCACGCCATCGCCCGTCATTGCGACCACGTGGCCCTGAGTCTGCAGGCTCTTGACCACGACAAACTTGTCCTCCGGAAAGATCTCCGCAAGACCGTCATAGGCCTTGATCACCGCGCCGGCCTGAGAAGGATCAGCATCCCGGCGGGGCATGCGCGTAACTTCGCCAAGGCCGAGCCGGTGTGCGATCTCGCGGGCGACAAGCAACGCATCGCCGGTCAGCATCTTCACCGTCACGCCCCGAGCAGAAAGATCGGCAATGAGCTGACGCGAATCAGGCCGCGGCGGATCGGAAAGCAGCGCAAGGCCAACGAGGCGCAGCGGCTCCCCGACGTTGCCTTGCGCCACGGCCAGCACGCGAAAGCCCTTCTGCGCTTCTTGTTGTGCGCGCGCCTCTAGAGTGGCCAGCTCCGCTCCCTCCACGCGCGCCAGGGCCGCGACGGTCGCCAATGCGCCTTTGACGAATCGCACTCGACCGCCGTCCGGCTGCTCGATCGTTGCTTCGGTTCGACGAGTTTGCGGCGAAAAGGGTGTGAACGAACGGATGCTTTCATCCTCACGGAGCAATTTCCGATCACGCGCCGCCCGAAGGAACGCCAAATCGATCGGGTCTTGATCTGCTTCGTTCGACGCCAACGCGCCAACGCGCAGCACATCGTCTTCGGTGCACCCGGCCTGTGGCAGCGCGCCGGACAGCGAGAGGCGGTTCATCGTCAGCGTGCCGGTCTTGTCCGCGCACAGCACATCCATGCTGGCCGCGTCCTCGGCCGCGCTCAACCGCGTCACCAGCACGCCGTGCCGTGCAAGCTCGATCGAGCCAACCGCCATGCTTACCGTGAACATGACCGGCAACGCCACCGGCACCGCGCTCATCAGCAGCACGAGCGACAGCGGGAGGATGTCGGCGATCGGAAATCCCTCAGCAAGCGAGACGGCCACGGTGATTGACACCATCACGCCCACAATGAGAGAGAGCCATTTGACAACTCTGGTGATGACTTCCTCGACATGAAGCTTCGGATGCGCGCTTTCAACGAGTTCGGCGGTACGACCAAAATAGGTGCGCAGGCCGGTCGCGACGACGACCGCGGTCGCTTCGCCCTGTTGGACCGTCGAGCCGGAATAGACGAGCTCATTTGCGGCCTTGTCGACGGGGCGTGTTTCGCCGGTCAACGCCGATTGATCGCTTGCAAGCGCGCCATCGAGAATCTGGGCGTCGGCTGGCACGAAGTCGCCGGACCGCAGCCGGATCACGTCGCCGGGGACAAGCTCCCGCGCCGGCAAGGCTTGCCAGCCTCCGTCACGCAGCACCCGCGCGCTAATCTGCAGCCGATGCCGCAGGGCCGCGACCGCCGAAGACGCGCGTTGCTCCTGAAGGAAACTCAACAGTGCATTGATGACCAGGAGGGCGAGCGCGATCCAGAAATCCGCGGTCTTTCCGAGAATGAGGGAGAGCGCGACGATCAGCTCAAGCATCCATGCCGACAGCCCCCAGAACTTGCGCGCCAGGCGAAGAAACGGATGCGATTTCTCCTCGGGAACCTCGTTGGCGCCCTCCCGCACAAGCCGTGCGGCTGCCTCGTTGCCCGCAAGCCCGGTATCGGGGCTTGTCCCGAGAGCCAGAAGTGTGTCGGCAGCGCTGATCGGCGTATCCATCGTCCCGCTCAGACGGGGCTCATTCTTTCGACCGGATCACCAGAACCGGACACGGCGCATGACGCATCACCGTTTCAGCCACGCTGCCGAGAAGCGCCCGCTGCATTCCGCTGCGGCCATGGCTGCCGATGACGAGGAGATCCGCGGACCACTCCTTTGCGGCCTTCACGATTTCCTCTGAGGGCGCGCCGACTTGAATGAAGTCGATGGCGGCTGATTGAGGCAGCAGACGTTGCCGGAGCGCGCTCACCAGCTCCTTGGCGTCGAGCTTGGCCGCGGCAATGAGTTCGCTCGCCGGCGTCCCGGTATCACCCGGATAGGCCAAAGCGGAATCCACGACGTTGATGAACGCGACCTCCGCGCCCAGCGATTGCGCTAGATCGACCCCGGTCTCGGCCGCCCGGACGGCGACCGGTTCGCTGTCGACAGCGATCAGAACCCTTCTGAAGCTCACGACCACCTCCTTCACGCGGCCCCCCGCGCCGCGGGTCACTTCTGGCGCAGCGCCTCGATCGGATTGACAGACAGCCGAACGAATTCGGCGGCGGCGCAGGCCAAACGGCAAGACGCGCCACGATCATCAACGCCAGACATTGGATCGCGTTCGGAGGCCAAACTCACGGCTTCTGACCGCCGGCATCGGCCTGATGAAGGTTGCCATAAGCGGACCTCTCTGATGGCGCCATTGAGCATATGCGCTGTTTTCCGGGACTCTTTGACTTCGATCAAGCGGGGCTCGGCAGGCCGGGCAAGGCGAAGCGCGACCGCCGCAGGGCTGCGGCGGCTGAATGCCGGGCGGCCTGCCGTGATGGACGAACAGTCCGCGCAGCGGCCCAGGCCATTTCCGCACGCAGCCTGCTCTCCGCGACGAGACGGGTCAAGGGTCCGCCAGTTTGATCTCAAATCGGAGCCGACGGGCGCGATGCTGCCAAGTTGAGAGGCCGAGAGGCCCTGAAAATTGATGCAGGTCGTTGATGCAGGTCAAAGACTTCGGTCATGCGCGGAGAGTATCGAGTCACTGGTTGACCAGTCGGGTTAGCAAGAGGCGGAGGACAAACATGGCTCAGACTGATAAGTCAACTCCCTCAGCGACAGCGACATCGAATTCGTTGGCCGCCAACTTCAGCAAAGCGGGAAAGAGGCAAGTCGAAGCAATCTCGGCAATACAGGCGGACGTATTCAAGGAGCTCCAGGAAATAGGCGAGCGCTGGACGGCTCGCGCGAAATCGGAAACCGACCTGGCCTCCGAGCTGCTCGGGAAGCTAACGAATGCTCGTTCGATCCCGGAAACCGCGACGGCCTATCAAGAATGGGCCATCCGGCGCGCGCAAATGGCTGTCGAAGACGGTCAGCGGCTCTTCACGGACAACGTCAGGCTTATGGAGACGGCGGCGCGGCTCTTTTCGAATGGCGGCGCTCGCGGTTCCGCTTGATTTCATGCGGTCGATGAGCGCGGGCGCGAGGAAAGCTGGATCGTATCCATTTGCCGCGCGTTAATGGCGCGAAGCGGCGTCGCACGCTGCTCCAAGAAAACCGCAACAAAATCCACGCCGAGGAGATTGATCGTGGAAACTTTCGCAGAGTGTCAGCAGCCGCCCGATGTGTCGTATCCGCAGCGTGCGTCAGCGGACCTGGTCAAGCGAATCCGGAAATTGCGATGGATCGGTATGGACGAAGAAGCTGACCAGCTGCAGATCCTATTGTCCAGCATGCCGGCGCAGCATCGCGTGGCTTTCGAGCCTCCGGATACAGATTGATCGAGCCTAAACGCATCACATTCCGCCCGGCATCAGTTTCATGGAGGCTACAGCCACCCTCGCCACTTGAACCACAGGATGGGCAGGATCGCGCTCAGCACAATCAGGGCCAGGCCGAACTGATATCCCCAGGCCCACTCCAGCTCCGGCATATTCTTGAAATTCATTCCGTAGATGCCCGCCACCAGGGTCGGCGGAATGCCGACGAGCGACACGATCGTCAGCACGGTGAAGATGTCGTTCTGCTTTGTGGTGATAAAGCCCAATACCGCATCCAGCAAGAATTGAACCTTGTCGGACAGATGGGTTTCGTAGTCCGTCAAGGACAACAGATCCATATGCGCACCCTTCAGACGCGTGCGTATATTGCCGGGTATCCAGTCTCGCTCGGGCTCCGCGACAAACGGAACGATCCGTTGCAGGCCCAAGAGACTGCCGCGGATGCGCGACAGACGTTCGCCGGCATTGCCGACTTCGATCAAGGTCCGATGCAGGGCATCGTTGGATCGCGTAAGGTGCCGCCGCCTTGTGCGCGACTTCAGGAAGACGGACCGCGATACTGCATCGAGCTCCGCGGCAATATCTTCAAGCCAGTCCGCGTTAAAGTCCACCATCTCTTCGATGAGAGCGGCAAACACGTCGACACTGGAGGCGCGAGCGTCAGCTTTGAAGAGTTTCGCCGCCACCGCTTCAAACGAATGCAATTGCGTATAGCGAATAGTGACGAGCACGTCCTTCGACAGCACAAACCCGATCGGCGACAACGGCTCGTCGACTCCACGCCCATGCGAAACAAGAGGTATGCTCAGGAACAGCGCGCCATTTTCTTCCGCGATGCGGCTCGACGACTCCACCTCGCTCAGCTCTTCGCGCGATGGAAGTTTGAGGCCGTATTTGCTTTCGACGGCGGCCCTCTCGTCTTCCGTCGGATCGAGAAGGTCGAGCCAAGACGCCTTGGGTGCGGCTTGCGCGTCCGCGCCCTTTCCTTCCTTGCTTGCCCGGAAGGGAAACGTTGGGGCGGAAGCCGGATAGGCTGTCAGCATCTGGATTTTCCTCCGTACCCGGTACTCTCTTTTGTCCTGCGCTCGGCCCCAGTATAGCTGATCTGCCGCGGGGACTCGTTCAAGACCGCTTCTGAGAGCGTGTTCCGTCGAGATCGAATCGCCTTGCCCGCGCTTGTCGCCCGCGTGCAGGGAACCGCACCGGTAACGGACCGGTCCCGCGGCAACGGGCGGCCACAAGGGCCGCTCTGCAGCGACCGCACATCAAACGGCAGCCTGCTGCTCAAGATCGCTGCATCGTGCGGAAGGAACCTCAACGATATGATCGCGTTTCATTCTGGAGACTCGTGCGGGATCAATTCAATCCATCGACGGGCCTCGTTAAGCGTTGCGCCACAGGCTTGGGCGAGCCTCACTGCATCGTTCTGCGAGACATCATGCAGACCGCCCCCTCCGACGCCCCCGTCCGTCATAATCGCAATCCGCTTTCGATCGATCTCGCGTTGCAAGGCGGCGGCGCGCACGGCGCGTTCACGTGGGGCGTGCTCGACCGCCTCCTCGAAGAGCCCTGGCTTGCGATCGCCGGCATTTCAGGCACTTCGGCGGGCGCCATGAACGCAGCCGTCCTCGTTCATGGACATTCCCTCGGCGGGAGCCACGGCGCCAGGCGCGCTCTGGAGGATTTTTGGCGGCGTGTCTCTGAAGCCGGCCGCTTCAGCCCCATCCAGCGCGGGCCGGTCGATATTCTTCTCGGCCGCTGGACGCTCGACAATTCCCCGGCCTGGATCGCGATGGACATGATGTCGCGCCTGTTTTCGCCCTACGACTTCAATCTCGGCGAATGGAATCCGCTGCAGGACATCCTCAAAGAGGGCGTGGATTTCGCGCGGGTCGCGCAGTCGCCCATCAAGCTTTTCATCACCGCCACCAATGTCGCCACTGGCCGGGCCCGCGTGTTTCGAAATCGCGAAATTACGCCGGAGGCGCTGATCGCTTCGGCCTGCCTGCCGACGATGTTTCAGGCCGTCGAAATCGACGGCGACGCCTATTGGGACGGCGGCTACTCCGGCAACCCGACCATCACGCCGCTGGTCCGCGAAACGACATCGCAGGACACCATCATCATCCCGATCAACCCGGTCGAGCGCAAAGGCACGCCGCGCGCGGCGAGCGATATTCTCAATCGCCTCAACGAGGTCGCGTTCAACGCAGTGCTGCTGAAAGAATTGCGCATGATCGCGCTGCTGCGCCGCGTCGCCGACCCCGGACACGAAGAAGGGGAGAGGTGGTCGAAGATGCGCGTCCACGCCGTACCGAATGACCTTATGACGAAGCTCAGCGCGTCCTCCAAACTGATCGCCGAGTGGGATTTCTTCTGCCTGCTGCGCGACGAGGGGCGCCGTGCGGCACAAGAGTTCCTGAAGCGCCGAGCAGGCGACCTCGGGCGCCGCTCGACGCTCGATCTCGATGTGTTATTGGAGGGTGTCTGAATTCGAGTCGGGCAAGTCCTTCCACGCATCCGGTGGAAGCATGTTTAGGACGAGCTCAACAAAAACCGACTCTTCTCCGTAGGGTGATCTCGCAGACAGACCACGATCATCATTAGTGGCGGGAGATCAAGATGATCTCCGCGCAATTTCAGATTCAGCAGCTTCTCGATAAGCAAATCCGCACCCTTAGCGTCCAGGTGCATCTCGATTGTGTTAAACATTTGATTATGCGCGATTGAAATCATATTCGCGTTATCCTACCGTTCCCCCAGCCGCAACGTGCTTTTCATCACCGCCGCATCGCGGGCAAACTCGACCTCGACGGTTTGCCCTGGGGCCAGGTCCCTGAGCGCATCCGCCAAGGCCCGCAGATTGGATGTCTTGACGCCGCCGAGAGCCAGGAGGCGGTCGCCCGGTTTGATCCCGGCGTTCTCGGCCCCGGAACCCGGCTGCACGCCGCTTACGCGCACGCCTTCGCCCTGATCGGTCATGTCGGGCACGATGCCGGTGGCGGCCCGGCGGGCGGCCGCGGTCGCCGCGGGACGCGGCCGGGCTGCGGCCGCAGCGCCGGAGAAATTCAGCGGCTCAGCGCGCGCGGCGAGATAATCGACCGCCTCCTTCAGGATGGCCGCAACTTTGCCCATTCCGGCGTAGTCGATCTTGTCGGGCGTGTCGGACGGGCGGTGATAATCGTTCGCCGTGGAAGCGAAAATCTGCACCGCTGGAATGCCGGCCTCAACGAACGCCGCGTTGTCCGATGCGTCGAACTCCTGCGTGACCGCTTGGGCCGGTATGCCGGTCACCGCGCTCGCCCCCATGAAGATGAACGGCAATTCGCGCGCTGACCCGGCGCCGAAGATCGTGACCTTGCCGTCGCCGAGACGCCCCACGGTGTCGAGGTTCAAGTCTGCGATGTGGCCTGACAAGGGAAATGCGGCGCCGGGCGTCTGCGCCGCCCTGACATAGTGACGCGAGCCCAATCGACCCGCTTCCTCGCCGGCAAATGCCGCAAAGATGACGGTGCGTTCGGGCTTCGCGTCCGCCATCAGCCGCGCCAGCTCCAGCATCACGGCGACGCCCGAGGCGTTGTCGTCAGCGCCCGGGTGCAGTTGTCCTTTGGCGCCGGCGCGCGCATCCGGCCAGCCAAACCCAAGGTGATCGTAGTGCGCCGATACCACCAATGCCTGACCGTTGAAAGCGGGGTTCGTGCCCGGCAGCATGCCGATCACATTCTTGACCGCCAACTGCTCTCTGTTTTCTCCACCCATGTTGAACGGCTGGAAGTAGCGATCGTTGCCGCGCGCTCCCGGTTCCAGCGGTGAAAGACCGAGGCCCTCGAAGCGCTCCGCGATGTAGTTCGCCGCGTCATCAAGGCCGCGGGTGCCCGCGCCGCGCCCCTCGCGCTCGGGCGCCGCGAGCCAGTCGACGTCGGCCTTCATGCGCGGGACGTCGAACGCAGGCTTGACCTCGGCAAGCGCCTTTCTCGGCTCAAGTTTGATCGGCCGCGCCTGCGGCGCCAGGTTGCGGGCGAGCGGCGTGTCGCCGATCGGCCACTCGCCCGTGGCCTCGTTGGTGGCCTCGTCGCCTGCAAAAACCAGCCAGGAATACTTGCCGTAATGGGGCAGCTTGCGCGCCAGCGCATCGGCCGCCGCCTCGCCCGGCGCCGAAACATAAATGACCGCCAGATCCGGGTTCGACGGATGGCGCACCGCAACCACCAGGCTTCGCGCTGACCCTTCATAGGTGGCATTGGCCGTGCGCAGTCCCGCGGCGTCAAGCGATGCGCCATAGCTCTTGAGCGCGTCGGCCACCACCGGCGCGAACTTGTTGCCGGCGCCGAGCACCCACACGGCCCGGTCAGCCGGCAAGGCATCGAGTTCGGTATCCGTGATGGTCTCGACCCCATCCCGCGCCCACGCCTTGGCGAGACCCGCATACATGGAAGCGCTTTGCGCGCTCATCACGATCAGCACCTTCTTGGCGCCGAACGCCTTCGACAAGGAGGGCGGGATTTCGAACGGGCTCAGCCGGCGATAGACCTGAAACTGCGGATCGACCTCGACGCGTTGCGCCGGCGCTTTCAGGTCGAAGCTCGCATCAACGCGCGCCCTGTCGGCGGGCATCGAAACGGTTCTCGTCTCAATGCCCTTGTCGGTCGCAATGACCACCGGCACATCCAGCGCGAACAGACGCCCGGGCTGCGCCTGCGACAGCGTGATGTCGAGGCGCGCGCCATCGGCTGCCGCATTGTCGAGTCTGAGTTCGGGCGTTCCGACGCTTCTGATCCATTGATCGAAGAACGGCCGCAAACTGCGGCCTGAAACCGCCTCGAAACTTTTCTCAATGTCGTCGTAGGACGCCTCACGAAAACGGTTGTCGCGATAGAACGCCCGCAGCGCCTTGATGAACTGCGCGTCGCCGACCTTCTCGCGCAGCATGTTCCACATCATGGCGGTCTTGCCGTAACCGACGGCTTCGGTCACGGCATCGTGGCGGCTCGTAAAGCGCAACGGAGGGAAATCGTTCTCCGGCGTCACGTAATCCGTGACCCTTTGCAGGATGGCGCGGCGGTGATCCGCGCCCTGGCCGCGCTGTTCGGCGATGAGATGGTCGGCGAGATAGGCGGTCAGCCCTTCGCACCAGTTGCCGCCGGCAAGGTCGACGAATACGCCGTTGCCCCACCAGTTGTGCAGCAGTTCATGCGGATAGGACGAGTGCAGGATAAACGGAAACCGGATGACCTGCTCGCCCAGAAGCGTGAAGGACGGCATGCCGTAACCGGTTTCCCAGAAGTTCTCGACGAGAGCGAACTTGGAATACGGATAGGACCCCAGCAGCCGGTCATACATCTCAAGGTATTGCGCGGTTGCATCGAGGTAACGGTCGGCCAATGCCTGATCGGGTTTGCGCAGGAAGGCAAAGGCTTTCACCGCGCCCGCGTCGCGCGAATATTCGGTGAATGGCGCGGCAATGAGATGCACTTCCTCGGTCGGCGTCGCGACCGACCAGCGTTCCGGCACGCCGTTCGATGTGCGCTCGCCCTGGCTGACCGATTTCCAGCCCGCAGGCAGCTCGACCGCGAGCGTATAGGTGACGAGGGCATCGCCGACCTGCGGCACCCAATGAGTCGAGCCTGCAAGATAGACGCCTCTTTCCTCGATCACGCCCGGCGATTCGTCGAATGCGCGCGCATATTCGCTGCCGGGGCTATGGACCGGATAGAAAACGGCGCCATCATAGTCGAGTTCGCCTGTCAATTCCTGTCCGGGGATTGCGCCTTCGACGCGATAGACGTTCACGCGCACGCCGGACTCGCGGTCGTGATCGCCGCGGTCGACCCCCGAATCGGACCCCCGCGCACGCGGCGCGACCGGGACCACCGTCAGCCCGCCGGATGCCGCTTCCACGTTGAGATCGGCATTGAGCGAAATGGTGAATGGCGTGGCGACCAATGTGCCGGGAACGCGGATGCGGTCGCGGACCTTGAGGCGATGACTGGCCGGATCGAGCGTCACCGCGAGGTCATGGTGCACCACGGGGCTCGGCTCGGCCGACGCGGCGCGGCCAGCGACCGCGCAGAAGGCCGCCAAGAGGGAAACGAGCATCACTCCGGCAATCAGCCTCGTCCTCTGGAGCGCGCTCCTGAGCCTGTCGAAGGAGCGCGCCTCTCGCAGGACGGCCGCAGGCGACGCCCTGCCCGCGGCCATCCTTCGCGCTTGCGCAAGCCCGGAAAGCCGCGCTAAGAGCGCGGCCTCCTGCGGATGAGGTCTCAACGTTTGATTTCGATCATGCGATGCAATTGATGATTTCATGGCAGCGAACGCTACTGCTTCGGACCGATGTTCAGCGACGAAATGTCCATCACGTAAGTGTAGAGCCCCGACATGAATCCCGGCCCTTCGGAACGGGCAAACAGCATCTTCGTGCCGTCCGGCGAGATCGACGGGAAGCCGTCGAAGCTGTCGTTGAACGTCAGCCGCACCGGCTCGCCGCCTTCCAGGTCGCCAAGGAAGATCTCCCAGTTCGACGGATTCTCGATCAGCGGGCGCACGAACACATAATGCCGTCCGTCGGGCGCCGGATAAGGCGCCCAGTTCATCCAGTTGTCGTGGGTGCGCGGAATGCGTTCGCCGGTCTCAGTATTGATCGTAAAGATCGTCATCGGTGTCGGACGTATCTTGCCATAGATGGCGCGGCTCCAGGCGCGCAGGGTGATGGTTTTCGAATCCGGCAGGAAGAACGGCGCCCCCTCTTGCCAATCCTCCGTATCGGTGAGCTTTCTCTCGCCGGTGCCGTCGGCATTCATGATATAGAGGTCGAGCGCGCCGTCGATCTGGCGGGTGAACGCGATCTTCTTGCCATCGGGCGAGATCGACACCTCGGCGTCGTAGTAGGCGTTGTCGGTCAGACGCTTGCGATTTCCGCCGTCGATATCCGCAATATAGAGTTCGGCGCCCTGCGGGTAGTTGCGCTCGTCCGACACGTTTCCGAGCGGAAAATCCATGTGGTCGCGCGTCGAGGTGAAGATCACGTGCCTCCCGTCTGGAAAGAAATACGAGCAGAGATCCTGTCCGCGGTCATTGACGCGCCATTTGGTCTTGCCGTCGTCCGAAAAGATCCAGGTCAGCGCTCCGGTGCTGCGCGTCGGCGCGTGCGCGCCGTCCGGGTCCTGCGTCTGCGCAATCACATGATAGTTGTCGGGCGCGTAATAGGCCTCAGCCGATGACGGCACGTTGGGAATACGCCAGGTGGGCAGTTCCTGCGGCGAGGCTTTCCTGGGCTTGACGACGGAATAATCGGTGTGCCCGCCCAGGAGGCGCAATCCTCGCGGGCTCGCGCCCGATGGTTGCGTCGGCAGGTCGGACGCTGGCGGGCCTCCCTGCGCAAGCGCCCAACTCAGCGCGAGCGTCGCCGCTGCGCATGACACAAATACGAGCGATATCGGCAGGGTGGATCGCGGTCTAGCCATGGCTCCCGTCCATTGACGCAGCGCCTTAGCGCGTGCGCTTTCACTCAAAGCCTCGGTTCGGGGCATTTTCTCGTTGCAATGAGCTGC
This sequence comes from Hyphomicrobiales bacterium, assembly GCA_021323775.1. GTDB lineage: Bacteria > Pseudomonadota > Alphaproteobacteria > Rhizobiales > Xanthobacteraceae > JAJPKK01. The sequence goes on along the minus strand of JAJPKK010000109.1, from coordinate 7,581 downwards.
TTCGAGGCTCTTTCCGATGCCGCGAGCGGCGACGGATCATCGCGCCGATCATGCGAGCGGTTCCGCACCAGTAATAGCACGATCCGTCGACAGTCGGAACAATCTGCCCGAGGCGGGCATGATGGAGGGCTTTGAGGTCTCCCTGCGATGCAATGTGAGGACGAGACGACTTCGGCGTTTCTCGCTTGACTTAGGTCCCGCCCTTCCGTAATCCCCCGCGCGGGACACCCCTCCCCACCGGGGGGCGCCTATCTGGAAGGATAGAGACATGACGAACGTGATGCCGAGCGTGCGGCCGCGAGTGCCGCATTTTTCATCCGGTCCCTGTGCCAAGCGCCCGGGGTGGAACCTGCAAGCCCTCAAAGATGCGGCTCTCGGACGCTCGCACCGCGCCAAAATCGGCAAAGCGAAGCTCAAGCGCGCCATCGACCTCACCCGCGAGATACTGGAAGTGCCGGCCGATTACCGGATCGGAATCGTGCCGGCTTCCGACACTGGCGCGGTGGAAATGGCGTTGTGGTCTCTGCTTGGCGCGCGGCCGGTCACCATGCTGGCTTGGGAATCATTTGGCGAGGGCTGGGTCACAGACGTCCAAAAGGAACTCAAGCTCAAGGACGTCACGCTGCTTAAGGCTCCTTACGGTGAACTGCCTGACCTCAGGCACGTCGACTGGTCGACCGACGTCGTCTTCACCTGGAACGGGACCACCTCCGGGGTTCGCGTCCCCAATGGCGAATGGATTGCAGCGGAACGCCTGGGCCTTGCGATCTGCGACGCGACCTCGGCAGCGTTCGCGCAGCCGCTCGATTGGGCGAAGCTCGATGTCGCGACGTTCTCGTGGCAAAAGGCGCTGGGCGGCGAGGCGGCGCACGGCATGCTCATCCTTTCGCCGCGCGCGGCAGCGCGGCTAGAGAGCTACAGGCCGCCATGGCCGCTGCCGAAAATCTTCCGTCTCACCAAGGGCGGCAAAATCAACGAGGGCATCTTCGAGGGTGAGACCATCAATACGCCGTCGATGCTGTGCGTCGAGGATTATCTTGATGCCCTGGAGTGGGCGAAATCGATCGGCGGATTGAAGGCTCTGATCGCCCGCGCCGACGCCAACGCGAAGGCGGCGGCCGCCTGGGTGGCGCGCACGCCATGGGTGGACTTTCTGGCGCGAGACCCTGCGACCCGCTCCAACACTTCGGTTTGTCTGAAGGTGGTCGATCCCGCCGTGACGGCGCTTTCAGCGGATGCGCAGTCGGCATTTGCCAAGGCGCTTGCGGGCGCCGTCGAAAAGGAAGGCGCCGGTTACGACATCGCGCATTATCGCGATGCGCCGCCGGGATTGCGCATCTGGTGCGGCGCGAGCGTCGAGGCGTCTGATGTCGAGATCCTGACGCAATGGCTCGACTGGGCCTTCGCCAAAACCAAGGATGCGCTGCCCAAAGCGGCGTAATTGGGATCTTCGGGCATAAACGAGTTCGGTTGCAGCCGCGAAGCAGTTTCTGGTCATGCTGCAGCGATGGTCATCCCTCCGGCGTCGTGGCCGGGTTTACCCCTTGACAGCCGCCGCAGCTCAGGCTGCCTGCCTGGCAAGCGACCAATGCGGTTCTGCATCTTCCGGGAAGAGCAATCGACGACACCGGTTAAGCGAGTCGAAGCGATCAAAGAATTGGCAATGAATTGACAGGCACCACATGGCCCCTCGTGTTCTCATCTCTGACGCACTCTCGACGGCGGCTGTCCAGATCTTCAAAGATCGCGGCGTTGACGTCGATTTCCAGCCCAACCTTGGCAAGGACAAGGACAAGCTCGCCGCCGTCGTCGGCAAATTCGACGGCCTCGCAGTGCGCTCCGCAACCAAGGTGACGGCGAAAATCCTGGAACGCGCCAGTGAGCTCAAGGTGATCGGACGCGCCGGCATCGGGGTCGATAATATCGACATACCGGCCGCGACCGCCAAGGGCATCATCGTGATGAATACGCCGTTCGGCAATTCGATCACCACCGCCGAACACGCCATCACTTTGATGCTGTCGCTCGCCCGGCAGATACCCCAGGCCGATGCTTCGACGCAGGCCGGCAAATGGGAGAAGAACAAGTTCATAGGCGTCGAGATCACCGGCAAGACGCTCGGCATTATCGGCTGCGGGAATGTCGGCTCAATCGTGGCGGACCGCGCATCGGCTTGAAGATGAAGGTCATCGCCTACGACCCATTCCTCTCGCCCGAGCGCGCCGTAGCGCTCGGAGTCGAAAAGGTCGAACTGGCCGATCTCTTCCAGCGCGCCGACTTCATCACGCTGCATACGCCGCTGACCGACAAGACCCGGAACATCCTCAGCGCTGAGGCGCTCGCAGCGACCCGCAAGGGCGTGCGCATCATCAATTGCGCGCGCGGCGGCCTCGTGGACGAAAAGGCCCTGCGCGCAGCGCTCGATTCCGGTCACGTCGCGGGCGCCGCCTTCGACGTATTCAGCGAGGAGCCAGCGACCGCCAATCCGCTGTTCGGTCACCCCAGTGTGGTGTGCACGCCTCATCTCGGCGCCGCCACCACGGAAGCGCAGGAGAACGTCGCCCTCCAGATCGCCGAGCAGATGTCGGACTATCTGTTGCGAGGCGCCATCACCAACGCGGTGAATTTCCCCTCCATCACGGCCGAAGAGGCGCCGCGCCTGCGCCCCTTCGTCACGCTCGCCGAAAAGCTTGGTTCATTTGCCGGACAGCTCACCGAGACCGGCATCTCCAAGGTGCAGGTCGCCTGCGAGGGCGAGGTCGCCAAGATGAACACGCGGGCGATCACCTGCGCCGCCATTGCGGGCCTGCTGCGTCCGATGCTGGAGGGGGTCAACGTCGTATCGGCGCCCGTTATTGCAAAGGAACACGGTATCGCCGTCGAGGAGACAAAGCGGGAAGACGAAAGCGACTATGAGAGCCTCATCACCGTGACGGTGACGACCGAGCGGATGACGCGCAACGTCTCGGGCACTGTGTTCGCCGACGGACGGCCGCGCATCGTCAACGTCAAGGGCATTCGCATGGACGCCGAGTTCGGCGCTTCCATGCTCTATATCACCAATCTCGACAGGCCCGGCTTCATCGGCCGCTTCTCCTCGGTGCTCGGCGAGGCCGGCATCAATATCGCGACGTTCCATCTCGGCCGCGAGGCGCCGGGCGGCAATGCGGTCGCGCTGGTCGAGGTCGACGGCGATGTCCCGTCGGAGGTGCTCGCAAAGGTGCAGGCGCTGCCGCTGGTGCGGCAGGCGAAGCCGTTGCGGTTTTGAGGCGGGTGGAGGCGCCAGAGCCAAGGCGAGGCCACTCGCTCTTCAGCTCGCTATGGTGCCGGTGTCGCACCGGTTCCCGGTTGACCGGAATCACCTGTGAGGTGGGAAAGGCGCAACCGAAATCCGTAGCATGGTTTGTGCCGGTATTGATACGGGTAAGCGCAAGCTCGACGCGACGCTGCACAGGCGTCGCGAACGGCTTGAGGTCGAGAACAGCCCTGAGGGGCACAACAGACTTTCGGCCTGGTTGCGTGAGCATGGCGTGAAGCGGGTTGGGATCGAGGCCAGCGGCGGCTACGAGATCGATATCGTTGCCAAACTGCGCCGCGAAAACAAGACACAGGTCCGCAATGGCCATGGACGCCGATGCGCGTCGTCATCGAAGATCAGGTTCCGGTGAGCGAAATCAACGACATCAAGGTTGAGTTGCTGCCGGCGACAACAGCGCCGACCGAAAAGGACGTGCGCAACCAGCGCGGCGTCATGGCGTGGAGCCTGGAGGTCGCGCCTGGCGAGGCCAAGGAGATCCGGGCAGCCTGGCGGGTGCGCTGGCCTACTGACAAGGCCGTCGTCTTCGTGCCTGGCCATTGAGGCGCGAGTGGGGTGCCGCCTGAAATCCTCCCCTGATCAACAGGTTGTTGTGCGCCGCGCGGCGCCGGTGTGGCTTTTGCAGCTTGCCTCAAGGACCATCATCCGATATGCCAACAAGCAGGCGGAGCGCATTGGCGGTTAGCTCCTTGTGGTAGCAGCGTTTTCGGGCAAGACCCGCAATATTCTCCTCCCCCGTTGCCGCCCGCCTTGCGCGGGGAGGGGGAAGGAGAGGCAAGGCTCGAATCGATGAGGTGCCACACCGCTCTTAACCGGCGTCAAATCTAACGGTGCGCCATGGCGAATGTGGTGGTCGTCGGCTCCCAATGGGGGGACGAAGGCAAGGGGAAGATTGTCGACTGGCTCTCTGAGCAGGCCGACATCGTCGTCCGTTTCCAGGGCGGCCATAATGCCGGCCATACGCTCGTCATCGATGGCGTCGTCTATAAGCTGTCGCTGCTGCCGTCAGGCGTTGTGCGTCCCGGCAAACTCTCCGTCATCGGCAACGGGGTGGTGCTCGATCCTGCCGCTCTGATCGAGGAAATAACGAGGCTCAAGGATCAGGGCGTTGAAGTGACTCCCGACTCTCTCCGCATTGCCGAGAACGTGACGTTGATTTTACCTCTGCACCAGGAACTCGATGCGTTTCGCGAGTCCGCGAATGCCAACATGCAAATCGGCACGACACGGCGAGGGATCGGGCCCGCTTATGAGGATAAGGTCGGGCGACGGGCGATACGGCTCATGGATCTCGCAGATCTGTCGGCCCTCGGCGACAAGATCGACCGCCTGCTCGCCCACCACAATGCGTTGCGCCGTGGGATGAATCTCCCCGAGATTCAGCGCAAGGCGATCTACAATGTGCTTGCCGAAATCGCGCCGCGCGTTCTGCCTTACATGGATTCGGTTTGGTCGCTGCTCGACCGCAGAAGGCGCGAAGGAAAACGAATCCTCTTCGAGGGCGCTCAGGGAGCGTTGCTCGATGTCGATCACGGCACTTATCCTTACGTCACCTCATCGAATACGGTAGCAGGCCAGGCGGCGACCGGATCAGGGCTAGGTCCGTCGGCGGTGGGCTATGTTCTCGGAATCTGCAAGGCCTATACGACCCGCGTGGGCGCAGGTCCGTTCCCGACCGAGCAAGACAACGACATCGGCCTGACCATCGGTGAGAGAGGCCGCGAATTCGGCGTTGTCACGGGGCGCCGCCGCCGCTGCGGATGGTTCGACGCCGTGCTGGTGCGGCAAACTGTCCGCACCAGCGGGATTGACGGGTTGGCATTAACGAAGCTTGATATTTTAGATGGATTTTCGGAAATAAAGGTTTGTGTCGGTTATAGATTTGACGGCCGCACGGTTGATTATCTGCCCGCCAGCGAACACGCTCAGACTCGTGTCGAGCCGATTTATGAAACGATAGCCGGCTGGCAGGAGCGGACAGCGGGGGCAAGATCCTTTGCGGAATTGCCTGCGCCTGCAATAAAATATGTGCGGCGGATCGAGGAACTGGTGGGTTGCCCTCTGGCGTTACTGTCGACAAGTCCGGAACGGGAGGACACAATTCTCATGCGCAACCCATTCGAGATGTAATAGGATGTGCGCTGCGAGCGGGGGCGGCGTGGAGAAGCGATGGCCGACTACTATCCGTTGATCGCCAAGGCCGTTTCCGGGCTTGACAAGAGCACCGCTGAGGCGCGCCGGGCATTATACGATCGGGCCCGCACGGCCCTGCTTGCGCAGCTGCGTGGCGTTGAACCGGCGTTGAGCGAGCCGGATATAACCCGCGAGCGCTTGGCGCTTGAGGAGGCCATACGAAAGGTCGAGGCGGAGGCCCTGCGCCGTTCGCGTGGCGAGCTGCTTACGGCTCGCCAGGCACCCCACCAGGAGTCCCACCAAGAGCAGGACCAGCCCCCCACCGATCACCCGGACGAGCTTCCGACCCCCCTGCCGCGCTACGATCTGCGAGCATCCCGCCCGACGATTGCGGCATCGGCAGCCGACGATGGTGACCGGTCCGAGGGTGAAGAAACACGGCAGGCCGTGCCGTTATCGGCGGCCGCCGCGAGGCCCACGCTGGAAGCCCATCAGGCAGACGAACCGCGCGTTCGCAGGTCACGCCTGCCGCTTTCGAGCGGAGAGGGCACGCGCGCGGAGGGGCCCCAGTGGAGCCGCGGCGGTCCTTTGCTGTCCGAGAAAGGGCACAAGGGAGTCCGCAATGGAGTTGGCGAGAGCGACGCGCTGGAAAGCGCAACAACGCCCCCCTACCCTCCGAATGCAGGCGAAGGTCGGGAGGGAGGATTCCGCTCTTACCAGACGACGACGGAGGACATCGAGCGCTTCGAGCCGCGCCCCAATGGCCGCGCGGAGGCGCGTGGCGAGCCGAGAATGGAGCAGAGCTCGGAGCCACCATTGCCTCTTCGTTCAGCACGCCACATCACCCGGTCTCCCTCGTCAACCATGCGGCAGGACGACGGGCGTGGCCGCGTGCAGTCATTTCCGCGTGTGATCAGGGCGGAGCGGGCGCCGGAGCAGCCGGTTGCATCGGCATGGAGCGCCCCGCGCAATTCGAACAGAATTGTCGCGATGGTCGTCCTCGGGCTCCTGGTGCTGGCAATCGGGGGGGCGGGCTACTGGTGGGGCGAAGACATCCTTGCGTCCATTCGCGGTCCATCTTCTAATCCCACTCAAACCGCAGATCAGGCCGCGCCTGCGGAAGGCAGCACGAAAGGCAAAATTACCGAGCGCGCCCCGCAGGCGCCCAGCCCTACCGAAGGCGCGCTGTTGGCGCAGAAGGTGGTCCTCTACGAGGAGGACCAGGCCAATCCTAACGGCACGCAGTTCGTCGGCTCCGCAGTGTGGCGCACGGAGCGGGTAGCTCCGGGCCCGGGCCAGCAGCCGGATGTTGTTGTGCGGGCCGAAATCGAAATTCCGGAACAGAAGGTCCAGGTGCGCATGTCGCTGCGGCGCAACGACGATAAGCAGCTTCCGGCGAGCCATACTGTCGAGATCGTATTTACGTTGCCGCCCGACTTTCCCCATGGGGGAATCTCGAACATTCCGGGCATATTGATGAAACAAGGGGAGACGACGCGCGGCGTTCCGCTCAACGGCGTCGCCGTCAAGGTCACCACGAATTTCTTCCTGATCGGGTTGTCATCGGTCGACGCCGACATGCAGCGCAACGTCCAGCTTCTCAAGGAGCGATCCTGGTTCGACATCCCGGTGGTTTATGGCGATGGCAAGCGAGCCATCATCGCCATCGAGAAGGGGATACCGGGCGAGCGGGCGTTCACAGAGGCTTTTGCGACGTGGGGGCAGTGAGGACGCGCTCCTGGTTGGAGCGCCGTTAACCTTGCCCAAGGATGATCGCTTACGTGTAGGGCGACCCCGCAAGGTTGTGCCAGGATCGTCCCTACAAGGCAAGTTTTGATGGTGTACCTTTAATGCGCGGCCATCGGCGGCTGCGCCGCCGCAGTGCGGGCCGTCGGCGCCTCCATGGCGGCGACGCGGTTCTTGACGGCCTTCTGGACCTTCTCGAACGCCCGCACCTCGATCTGGCGCACCCGCTCGCGCGACACGCCGAACTCCACCGCAAGGTCCTCGAGAGTCACCGGCTCGTCGGCAAGCCGGCGCGCCTCGAAGATGCGCCTTTCGCGATCGTTGAGCACCTCAAGCGCATCGGAGAGCGCCGCGCGGCGATTGTCCAGTTCCTCTGAAGCCACGAG
>JAJPKK010000107.1 GCA_021323775.1 Hyphomicrobiales bacterium | reverse complement strand
TCCCCTGATAGCTTCCCTGCCGGCCGCGACGATCAACTTTCAGCCATTCGGCTCCTGTTGCAACACAGAGCCGGCGCATCGCCGTATGGAGATTGCTACGCCGCCGTCTCCGCATGCGCGGCGTCGCACTTTTCAGCCAACTGGCGGATGCGCGCGATGATTTCCGGCTCCCTGAGCAGCGGCGCGTGGCCCTGATCGGGGACCACCAGCACATCCAGCCCAGGATGGCGCGCCTTCATGGCGTCGACCGTCTCCGAACTCAGGATGTCGGAGTTGGCGCCGCGAATGACCATCACCGGCACGCGCGCGAGCGCCTCGAATTGCGGCCACATGGTCGGGACCGGCCGGTCGAATCTCAGCGCGGCGAGACTATGCGCGAGCGCCGGGTCATAGGTCGGGATCAGGCGGCCATCTTGCTCCCGCCACCCGCGTTTCGCCGCGCTGAGCCAGTCGGCGGCGGCAAGATTCGGGAACTGGCCACCGGCTATGCGGCGCAGGATGTCGGCGCCTTCTTCGAAGCTGCGCGGCTCCGGGAGCTTGCCCACGTAGCTTTTGATGCGCATCAGCCCCTTTGCCTCGATGACCGGTCCGATGTCGTTGAGAACCGCGCCGGCGACGGCGCCCGGACGCTGGGCCGCCAGCGCCATGGCGACGAGGCCGCCGCGCGAGGTGCCGACGATGATGGCGGGCGTTGCGGCGAGCGCCACGCCGACGGCGATGACATCGGCGAGCTCCACCGCGATTGCATAATTTTTTGGATTGCGGTCGTGCTCTGACAGCCCGCGGCCGCGATAGTCAAGCGCGAGCACGCGCCGCGGCGCTGCGGCGTCGCTCGCGAGCGCCGCGGCGAGGGCCTCGAAGTCCTCGGCCGTGCGCGACAGCCCCGGCAGGCACATCACCGGCACGCGCTGAGAGCGCCGGTCGCCATACTCGCGCACATGCAATCTGAGCCCATCGGGCGCCGTGATGAACCGGCTGACGCCAGGCGCCGTCATCAGTTCGCGATGCCGCCGCGGCGGAGGTCGGCTTCGATCAAGAGCTTTGTGCCGCTGCCGAACCGCGCCCGGTAGACCTGGATGTTCTCGATGATGCGCTGGACGTAGTTGCGGGTTTCCGAGAACGGAATGCGCTCAACCCAGTCAACCGGATCGACGTTCGGGTCGCGCGGATCGCCATAGCGCTCGACCCATTCCCGCACCCGGCCGCGGCCCGCATTGTAGCCCGCAAACGCGAGGATGTAGGAGCCGCGATAGCCCGAGATGGTGTCGTAGAGTTCGGCGGTGCCGATCTGCATGTTGTAGACGTCGTCATGCAGCAGGCGCTTCTGGTCGTAGCGGACGTTGAATTTCTTCGCGATATAGCGGCCCGCCTCGGGAGTGACCTGCATCAGGCCGAGAGCGTTGGCGCTCGACACGTCGCGCGGATTGAACGCGCTTTCCTGGCGCGCAATGGCGTAGACGACGGCCTTGTCCACTTCCGGCGCGATGGGGGAATAACGCGGCAGCCCGAAGGTCGGGAAGGCGTAACGGTCGAACGCATAGCCGCGCCCGAGGGCGGTCTTGCCGATCAGCAGCACCGAGCGGGCATCGTCATGATGAGTGGCGAGCTCGGCGAGCGCCACGAGCGTTCCGATGTCCGAGGTCCGTTCGGCCAGATCGGCGATGATCGGAATGACGAGGTCGCGTTCGCCGATCGCATAGAGAATCTCCGCTGCGCGCACCACGTCGATGCGGGTCAGCGCCGCGCGCTTTGCCGGCGAGGGAAGCGGCGGCGGCGCAACGACAATCTCGGCGAGGCCGAGCTTGGCGCGCGCCAATTGACCATAGTAGGCCGTGCTGTAGCGCGCCGCCGTTTCATAGTGGGCGCGCGCCTCCTCGGTGCGGCCCAGCGCCTCGGCCGCGCGTCCGCGCCAGTATCCGGCGCGAGCAAGGGAGATCGGATTTGTTATGCCGGCGCCGATGCGGGCAAAATGCTGGGCCGCGAGCGCGGGGTCGTTGAGGAAGCGCAGCGCGATCCAGCCGGCGGTGAATTCCTGGTCGATGCGATAGTTTTCCCTGGCGGGCGTGGCGGCGTCGCGCGTGATCTGGTAGGCGGTCTTGAAATCGCCGATGTCGAGCAGCTTGCGCGCCACCAGGCGGCGTTCGATCCACCATTCATTCGCATCGTGGATCACGGCGGGATCGCGCGGCGCTTTCAGCATCAGCGCCGCCGCCTCGGCGATCTTGTCGGCGCGGCGCAGTTCCTGGATGCGGCTCAAGATTACCAGCGGATCGTTCTGCACGCTGTCGGGCAGAGCATCGAGCAATGCCCTGGCATCGCCGGCCTTCTGGCTGACCGCAATGCGCGCCTTGGCGACATCGGGCTCAGCCCCGCCGAGCCTCTGCGCGGCCCGCATGCCGGTCTCATTCTCGTTGGCATAAAGCTTGGTGTTCATGCGCGCCTTGTCGTCCGCGCGCGTGATGAGGTCGCCGAAGGTCGCAAGGACCTGTTCTTCGGCGTCGCGGGTCAGCGGCTCGGTGCGCCAGGCGTCGCGAATGGCGGCCTGGGCGCCGGCCCGGTCGCCCTTGGCAAGCAGGGCGCGGCCAAGCGCGAACCGTCCCTTGCCGGTAATGGGCCGGTCGCCCGTGAAGGCGCGGATGGTGGCGAGGTCGGCGCGCTCCTGCCACAGCATCGCCTCGGCGCGCTTGCGGAACAAGATCAGGCTCGGCCAGCCCGGATTGGCGGCAATGAAGCTCCGATAGCGGGAGAAATCGGCAGTGTTGTCGTCGCTGCGCAGGATCTCCCATTCGATGAGCTTGCGGGCCACGGGATCTTCGACGCGCTGCTCGATGGCGGTCGCGTCCTGCGTCTTGCCGCGGCGGGCAAGATCGATCGCCTCCTTAACGGCGGAGAGATCAGCTTTCGAGACGGCGATGTCGGACGGGAACGAGAGGGCAGGGCCGTCCTTCGGAACCGCGGCCGCCGCGGGGGCCAGCGAAGCCGTGCGGAACTCTGCCCTTGGCGATGCGCTGGCGGGCGCGGCGATGTGCGGACGCGGACGCGGCAGCGGCACCTGCTTGAGCGGTGCCCCCGCCCCCGCGGCGACGCTCGAGGAGAGCGCCAACGCGCCGGCGAGCGCACCTGCCGTCATTTTCTTTCGGGCGCCTTCCAGGACCAGTCTCCTTCCCGGTCGAAACATCACGTCTGCGAGAGTAGCGGTTGGACCGCTTAAAAAACCCTAAACCGTCAACCATTGCAACGGTGCGATAATGCCGCGGTTCCCCTGCGATCGCCCGCTGCGGCGAGAAGTTCGCCTCAAGGCAACGGGGCCGAGGCGAACCCTTCACCGTTGTCCGTGGATCGATCAGTGGCCGCCAGCCGCCCCTTCTTGCCTCGTGCCGGGGCGACCGTCGTCAGCAAGAACGGCCACAAAGCCGCACTATAAGAAGGCGCAGCGGTGAGTTGTCTCCCGCAAGGGCTTTAATCCGACCGGCGAAGTCGCTAACAATGCGGCAGGAACGCGCGGGCGACTGGTTGAGGAGCGTATGATGGGCAGAGCAACGGGCTTTCGCGGATCATTCACTGCATTGGTGACGCCATTCCAGAACGGAACTCTGGACGAGCAGGCATTTCGCGCTTTGGTGGTCTGGCAAATCGATGAAGGCACGAACGGCCTTGTTCCGGTCGGAACGACCGGGGAAAGCCCGACGCTCTCGCACGACGAGCACAAGCAGGTCGTCGAATGGTGCATCGAGGAGGCGCGCGGGCGCGTGCCCGTCATCGCCGGCGCCGGCTCCAATTCGACCCGGGAGGCGATCGACCTCGCGCGGCACGCCGAGAAGGCGGGCGCCGATGCGGTGCTGGTGGTGACGCCCTATTACAACAAGCCGACCCAGGAAGGGCTTTACCAGCATTTCAAGGCGATCAACGACGCCATCGGCATTCCGATCATAATCTACAATATCCCGTCGCGATCCGTGATCGACATGTCGATCGAGACCATGAAGCGGCTTTATGAGCTTAGGAACATCGCCGGCGTCAAGGACGCGACTGCCAGCATGGTCCGCGTGTCGCAGCAGCGCGCTGCGCTCGGACCCGACTTCACCCAGCTTTCGGGCGAAGATGCGACGGCCCTGGGGTTCATGGCGCATGGCGGCCATGGCTGCATCTCGGTGACCTCGAATGTGGCGCCGCGGTTGTGCGCCGAGTTCCAAAGCGCCTGCCTGCGCGGCGATTATGCGGCGGCGCTGAAACTGCAAGACAAGCTGATGCCGCTGCATCAGAATCTCTTCATCGAGACCAATCCGGCGCCCGCCAAGTATGCCCTGTCGGTGCTGGGCAAGTGCGAGGACACGGTGCGGCTGCCGATGGTCGTCCTGTCCGACAGGTCGAAGGCGGCCGTGCGCGATGCCATGGTGCACGCGGGGCTGATTAATTGATGCTCGAGGACTTCAAGAAATTTGCCCTGCGCGGCAATGCGGTCGATCTCGCCGTCGGCGTGATCATCGGGGCCGCCTTCGGCGCCATCGTGAATTCGCTGGTTGGCGACATCATCATGCCGATTATCGGCGCGATCACCGGCGGGCTCGACTTCTCGAATTATTTCATCCCGCTGTCGTCCAAGGTCACCGCCTCGACATTGGCCGACGCCAAGAAACAGGGCGCCGTCCTTGCCTGGGGCAGCTTCCTCACGATCGTCCTTGATTTCCTGATCATCGCGTGGGTGCTGTTCCTCGCGATACGAGCGCTGGCCAGGTTGCAAAAGACGGAAACCGCGAAGCCGGCCGAACCGCCCAAGCCATCGCGCGAAGTCGAATTGCTCACCGAGATCCGCGATCTTCTGAAAAAGTGATGTCTTGAATGTCGGGTGCGCAGAGGCGCGCTCATCGAAATCGGCTGTTGCCGATTTCGAACGGATTTATCGAAATCGGCTGTTGCCGATTTCGAAGCATTTTGAGTGCCGAAGTCGGGCAAGGGCGACCTCGGTGCGCCCTGCCCGCCAATGCGCGAGCCTCGGGCAGGCACGCTTCGCTTTGCCCACCCTGCCGACTGTCCGGGCCCGCCCCCCGATTATTCTGCCGCCACCGCGCCCTCCGCCGTATGCGGGGGCGGGCAGGGTGGCGGCGTCCTGGTCGGCGAGACAAACCCGGCGACGACGCCGGTAAGAGGTTCAACGCGGCCGCGCTCCGCACTGGCAGGCTGCGGGTCGGCGCGGCGCGTGCTTCTCCGGCCAAGCACCACATGCGTCGCCACGAGGGCCGGCAAAGCGATCCCGACCGCAATGTGTACATCGGCCACAAATGTTCTCAGCTCGTCCGAGCCCGCGTAATAGAGCCCCCAGGCGGTGATCATGAGCGCCGCGTTCGTCCCCACCATGGCGGCGCCGCTGATGCGATTTCTCCTGGCGCGCCAGAAGCCACTCAGATGCATGGGTATCATCGCGCCCACCAGGACGAGGGCGATCATTGCGGCCAGGCCATGGAGCATCAGCATGTTGGCGCCGATTGCCTGCCACAGCTCTCCATCCTCGGACGCCTTGAGCATATCGGCCATAAGCCAGATCACGCCGGTGGCTGTCAGCGTTGCGACGACCGCGTAGTTTCCGAAGCGAAGGCCAGATTCAAGCCGCAAGACGCACCTCGTTCTTCCAATTCGCGGTCATGTGGACGACGCCGGACGCAGACACGAACAGCGCATCGGAGCCGTAGTGTTCGAGCAGCGGGGCTGCGGCCTCTCCGGCATTCATGACGACCTTCGTGAGGGCGTCCGCAATCACGCAGCTCCCCGCGCAAACCGTAGCGCCGATGATCGACCGCGCCGGCGTCGCCGTGGCCGGATCGATGACGGCGCTGGCGCTTGCGCGGTGCGAGCGCACCGGATCGAACAGCCCGGCGCTCGACGCCAGGGCGGCGTTGCGCAGCGCGACGCGACATAGCGGATGGCTGGGCTCGCGCGGATCGCGAATATCGACCGCGTGGCTTGGCGATCCGAACCCGCGCAGATCGCCGCCGGCGTTGACGAGCCCTTCCGCGATCCCGTGACGGCGCAACGCCTCGACAGCGCGATCGACGGCGAATCCCTTGGCGATGCCGCCGAGGTCGATTTTCACCGACGGGTCGGCAAAACGCACCCGATTTTCCGGGAGGAGTTGGATGGCGCCAGCACTGCTTTCGAGCGGGTGAAATAATTCAGCCCTTATCCCCAGGAGGCCGCCCGCCGAAGTCGGGCTTGCCCGACTTCGGCAAGCTTGAAGCGTCGAAATCGGCAACAGCCGATTTCGACGCGCGGCCGTCTCGAAGGATGGCCCAGGGCACGGCCCGGCAAGCCGCCGTCCTTCGAGACGGGCGCGCAAGCGCGCGCTCCTCGGGATGAGGCCTTCAGTTTGTTTACACGCTCCCTCGCGCGCGATGACGCCGCCGTTTGAGGGCGCGGAGACCTCCGGCACCTTCGGAAGCAGGCCAAGTTTCTGCAGCGCAGGCGCAACCGATATATCGAAAATGCCGCCCGAGCGGCTGTTGAGGTCGCAGGCGACTTCGAGCACCTGACAGGTCCAGTGGTGAACCCGAATCGCGCCCGACCCCGCGCCGCGATTGAGCCGGCTGACATCGCTGCCGGGCTCGTGGAAGCTCATCAGGCTATGCACCGTGGCGACCGCCGAGAATGCGGCCTCGACGGCAGCCTCCGCCGCATCAAGAGACTGGCCCGACGCCGCAATCTCGACGAACGTGCCGAGCAGCGGACGCGCGCGGCGAATGCTAACGCGAGTGGCTTCCATAGGTGGCCAATATCCGTTTCACGCCCTCAGTGATATGCAGCGACGACAGAGTTGCGCCGGAGATGTTGCGGATGTCGCTGCCAACCTTGAGAGGACTGCTGCTGGTCTTGCCGACGAATTGCGCAAGCCAGCCCGGCTCGCGCACTTCGCCCCCGTAGGACTCGCGGTATTGCAGAATGTCGACGCGCATGACGCGCCCGGAGGTGTCCAGCGCCACCGCGTAGTCGATATAGAGGTGCTTGCCGATGACGTGATCGACGACGAAGAGGCCGAGCAGCCTGTCGCCGGCCTGCGCCTTCCAGGTCAGGCCGCCGTTTTCCACGAAGCGGCTGGCCGACGGGAAGGCGAGCTTCTTGGCGGCGTCGATGGTGAGGTACTGGACCGCGTAAGAGGGTGATGAGATCGAGGCGGCAAGCGCGGCCGGCAAGGTCAGGCGCACCCAACTGGTCATGTTCGGCTCCCTCTCTCTGTCGTTCTCAGAAGAAGAATCCTACGCCGCCGAGCACCGAGTCCGAATTGGCGCCGGCCGGATCGCGATTGATCACCTTCTGCCATGTCGCTTTCAAAACGAGCTGGGGTGAAGGGAAGACGGCAATGCCGACATTGTGGAACTGCGTCTGCCCGGCGCCTGTCGGCATATTGAGATCGGTGCCCGCGAACCCGCCGGTCTGCGCGTTCTGGAACGTATAGCGATAGAACGGCACCAGCTCCCAGTCGCTCGACAGGATGTTGCCGAGCGGCAAATGGTAGGCGAGTTCGCCCGAATAGCCGTACATGGTCTTGCCCACGTTGTTGGTCGGATCGGAATCGTTGTTGGCGCGCAGGTTGGCCGGGTTGCCGAAATCGACGAGCACGTACTCGCCGCGCGCTTCGAAGCCGGTATTCGGCAGCCGGTAGCGGAACTCGGCATCGAACATGGTGAGGCTCGATCGGCCGAGCGGCGTGCCGTTGTCCGCATAGGCGCCGCGCGGCGTCGTGTTGGGGGTGAAGTAGGCGCTTACGCTGCCGTTGAAGCCGGGCAGCGCCGGCGGCGAATAGCTGAGTTCGCCGGCGACTGCGATGTCGTTGTTCAGTTGGCGGAAGTCGCCGATCGGCGGCCTGGCGAAGCCGAGCCCGTTGTGCCCGTCGATGCCCGGCGCGTAGCCCGTCGGGAACGGCGGCACCGTATTGGCGTCGGTGCGCAGGCTGAAGTCGCTGCCGAAGTCCTCAAGGCTGCTGCTTGCCTGGATTGTGTAATAGAGACCCTCGGCGATCCTGCCGTAGATGCTCGTCGCGGGAGCCATCCACGTCGACGGAATGAGGCCGTTATAGAGTTCCGGGCGCAGAACGCTGTAGAAGGCGGTCGGCTCGTGATGCTCGTTAATGTAGCCGATCGGGATGAGATCAATGCCAGGGGCGCGCCAGTTGAACTGGTCCATGATCTTGAAATCGATCCAGAGCTGCTCAATGTCGATCTCGCCGTGCAGCTTGTCGTCCGGATCGAAGGCGCCGCCGCCGTGCTCCCACTCAATTTCGGCGTTGAAAATGATGTTGTCGGTTATGGCATAAGTGGGAAGCAGCACCATCCGGCGGATGTCGGCGCCGTTCTGCCACTGGCCGCCGGCAGCGGGATTTTGCATCGCGCCGAACATCATCTCGCCATAGGCTCCGATGCTGAGGCCGGTGACCGGAGAACTGGTCAGTCCGATGATGCTGTTGGGAGGGTTCGTCGGCGCGGTTTTGCCGGTAATGTCACGTGTGGCAAGCACCGCCCAATCGGGCTTTGCGGCGCCTCCTGCTTCCTTTCGATCGTTGGATTGCTTTGCGTCTTTCTTCTCGGCGTCCTTCTGGCCCTTGGCGGGCTGATCCCTGGCCGGCCGCGCGTCGGCAGGCGGAGGGGCGGCAACGGCGGCCTGCGCATGAGCGCGGGCAAGCTCACCGGCGTCTTTTTCCTTGAGCCGGCTTTCGAGGAGACGAACGCGCTGCTCCATCTGCTCCAGCTTTTTCAACAGCGCAGCCTGTCCTGACGCGGGAGGCGCAGGCTTATCACGCTCCTGACCTGCGTCTTGCGCCTGAGCCAGGCCGGCGCCGAGCGCGGTTGCGGTCAGCGCTGCAAGGATCGCGGTGGAATGCGGCGCCGCTCGCCGTGCCCCGGCGGGCAGGGCAAGGTCTGCGGAAGGTCGTGTTGGCAATAAAACGCAGCGGCGATAACAGGACATTGCGGCTCCCCTGCCCTCCAAAGAAGAGCCTCGCCGAGCGGCGAGGCGCGCGGAACCTCGCCACGTAACTCTGCGCAATACTTTGAAGTCAACGATAAAATACAATCTAGAATTAGTAAAACTAAGGATGCTTCAAATTATGTTAGAATGATTATAGTCTGGAATAAATATAGTTCGAATCAGAGCGGAATGCGGGTCCGTTGGGTGGAATCGCCTCCTTGCCGTCACAGCCGTCCCCCGAGACTCGGGATCCGGGAGTTTGTGGCGGCCATCCATGTCCTTCCGGCAGCTCCTTTCCCACCCCCGCTTGCAGGGAGGGTGCCGGGGGTGGGCTGCCGCCCGATCGCACGGTCGGCGCTTGTTCTCTTTCGGCTCCCGCTCTACATGGGCGATGGCGCGCTCGGCGCCCCATCCCTAAATGTCGAGAGCCACGATGGCGGAAAAGAAGGAACGGCCACGCAAGATCGTCGCCGACAACCGCAAGGCGCGGTTCAATTACGAGATTGGCGAAGTGATCGAGGCCGGCATCGCTTTGACCGGCACTGAGGTAAAGTCGCTGCGCAATGGCCGCGCCGCAATAGCGGAATCCTACGCCGACGCCAAGAACGGCGAGATCTGGCTGATCAACGCCAACATCCCGGAATATCTGCAGGCGAGCCGCTTCAATCATGCCCCCAAGCGTCCGCGCAAGCTCCTGCTCCACAAGCGGCAGATTCGCAAGCTCGCGGCGGCCGTCGAGCGCGAGGGCATGACCATCGTTCCGCTGCGCCTGTTCTTCAACGAGAAGGGCCGCGCCAAGATCGACATCGCGCTCGGCCGCGGCAAGAAGCTGCACGACAAGCGCGAGACCGAAAAGAAGCGGAGCTGGGATCGCGAGCGCGGGCGGTTGATGCGGCTCAAGGGGTGAACTGCCTGGCTGATTATCGTGGCCGGTTCTCGTAGGTTCTCGTAGGATGGGTTGAGCGTAGCGAAACCCATCATCAGCCTCGCAGCTCGGTCCCGCGATGATGGATTTCGCTACGCTCAACCCATGCTACGAGGACACCCCAATGCCCCTTCCGGTCAAACTCGACCACTGCGTCGTCCACGTCTCCGACTGGGAGCGCTCCAACGCTTTCTATCGCGACGTGGTGGGCGCCGAAGTGGTGCCGCGCGGACAGTTTTTTGCGTATCGGTTCGGCGATGCGCAGCTTAATCTTCACGGCCCCGGCATGAGCGGCATGATCGTGGCGCGCCTGCCGGTGCAGCCCGGCAACAGCGACATCTGCTTCGAGTGGAAAGGCCCGATCTCCGATGCCGCCGCGCATCTGGCCCGGCACCGGGTGCCGATCGAGCTTGGGCCGGTCAAGCGCCAAGGCGCCAAAGGGGAGGGCACCAGCATCTATTTCCGCGATCCCGACGGCTCGCTCCTGGAATTCATGTCGTATGAATGAGGAAACCCGATGCCGTCGACTCATGATCCGAACGTCCTCCCGGCGGACCTTCCTGTGCCCGAAGACGACGGCGCAGCGCGCCATCTCGCCGGCATGCGGCTGCCCTCCCTGTCCCTGGCGGCAACCGACGGCGCCGAAGTTGATCTCGCGAAGCTTGCCGGCCGCACCGTGGTCTACATTTACCCGCGCACCGGGCGTCCAGGCGTTCCGCTCCCCGACGGCTGGGACGCCATTCCGGGCGCGCGCGGCTGCACGCCGCAATCCTGCTCCTTCCGCGACCACTTTGCCCAATTGAAATCGCTCGGCGTCGCCCGCCTGTTCGGGCTTTCGACACAGGATACTGAGTATCAGCGCGAAGCCGTCGATCGCCTGCACCTGCCGTTCGCGATCCTGTCCGATGCCGGCCTGCGGTTCGCCCGCGCGCTCCGCCTGCCGACCTTCGAGGTCGCCGGCATGACGCTGCTCAAGCGCATGGTGCTGATCATCGACGATGGCGTCATCGCCAAGGCGTTCTATCCGGTCTTTCCGCCCGACGAGAGCGCTGCGGTCGTGGTCGAATGGCTGCGTTCGTCCAGGTAGCGGCGCACTGCGGCAAAGACCTTGCGGAACATGGCGGCGGTGAGCACCCCGGTGTTCGTGTTGAGGCGCGAGCAGTGATAGGTGTCGAACAGCATCAGTCCGCCGGCCGCATGCTGCGCCGCGTGCGCGAACGGCAGGGCCGCAGGAGGGCGGCCGAGCGCCGTTACGGCGCTGTCATGGGCGATCCGGCCGAGCAGAACGAGCGCCGTGAGGTTGGGCATTTCGGCGATCGTTCCCTTGAGGAAATACCGGCATTGCCTGATCTCGTCGCTGGCCGGTTTGTTCTGCGGCGGCACGCAGCGCACAGCGTTGGTCACTCGCGCATCGACGAGCTGCAAGCCGTCGTCGGGCCGCGCCGCATAGTCGCCGGTCGCAAAGCCAAAGCGGAGAAGCGTGGCGTACAGCAACTCGCCCGCATAGTCGCCGGTGAACGGGCGGCCGGTGCGATTGGCGCCCTGCAGGCCGGGCGCAAGCCCGACGATGAGCAAGCGCGCGGTTAACGGTCCAAACGACGGCACCGGGGCGTTGTGCCACGTCGGCTCTTTGCGCCGCAAGGAATGGCGAAACGCCACCAGCCGCGGGCAGCGCGGGCAATCCCGGCCGACCTCGTCGTCGACGAGGCGTACGGGTGGAGCGCCGGCGGCCGGCATGCGGCGTGAACTTTATTCCTCGTCGAATTCGTCGTCGCCGGCGCCGACCGGCGCGCGCGGCGCGCTCGGTCCGCGCTGCAGAAACTGCGGCGTGTGCTGGCGCGGTTCTCTGGGCTCGCGCGGCGGACGATCGAGCCGCTCGCCCGGGTCGCGGCCGATTTTTGCCTGCAACTCGGCGATATCAAGGAAAATGTCGGCCTGCCGCCGGAGTTCATCCGCAACCATCGGCGGCTGGGTCGACACGGTCGAGGCTACGGTGACGCGGACTCCTTTGCGCTGTACCGCCTCGACCAGCGAACGAAAATCGCCATCGCCCGAGAACAGCACCATGTGATCGATATGTCCCGCAATCTCCATGGCATTGACCGCAAGCTCGATATCCATATTGCCCTTCACCTTGCGGCGACCCGTCTGATCGACGAATTCCTTGGTGGCCTTGGTGACGACCGTGTAGCCATTGTAATCAAGCCAGTCGATCAGCGGCCGGATCGAGGAATACTCCTGATCTTCCACCACGGCGGTATAATAAAACGCTCGCAGCAGGTAACCCCGCGACTGAAACTCGCGGAGCAGGCGTTTGTAGTCGATATCGAACCCCAACGACTTCGCGGTCGCGTAGAGATTTGCCCCGTCGATGAACAACGCTATTTTTTCGCTGGGTACTGTCATTTGTCATCTCTTTCAATATGTCAGTGTGCGCATCCCCGCGGGCAGTCACTGCGCCGAAAGGGCGCCAATGCTGCGGCAACGGAATTCAGGCTTGGAAAACGGGTGCAACGCGCAATCGCTTGCCAAGTGGCGCCGTCGCGGGAATTATGGCGGCCCCATCCGCCATGGTTGTCAGCTAACAGACGTTCGCGGCTTAGCCAAGTCCAATGTAAGGCAGCTGTCATGCGAATAACAACTAACTTAATCTTGCGTCGCAATGCGGCGAAATATAGAAACGCCCAAACCGCAAGATTTGTTGCATAAGGTGACGACATCGTCACATCTAGGAGTTCCGCAATATGGCACGCGTTACCGTCGAGGACTGCATCGATAAGGTCGAAAACCGGTTCGAACTCGTCCTGCTGACCAGCCACCGCGCCCGCATGATTTCCTCGGGCGCGCAAATAACCGTCGACCGGGATAATGACAAGAACCCGGTGGTTGCATTGCGCGAAATCGCTGAGCAGACGATCTCGCACGATGATCTGAAAGAAGACCTTATTCATTCGCTGCAGAAATACGTCGAGGTCGATGAGCCCGAGCCTGAAACGGTGCCCTTGATCGCCGGGGCAGGAGGCAATGTCGAGGCCGACGATATGGAAATCACGGCCGATCGCATGACCGAAGAAGAGCTACTCAAGGGCCTTGAGGGCCTCTCGCCTCCGGAGGCGCGACCAGAGCCGCCGGAGCCCGAGGACGAAGAATAGGACTATATGAGGATAGGCAGGATGACTTATTTTGTCGCATGCAATAAGGCAGCGGCGGGCTGAGGCAAAATTAGTCGCTTCTGTGACGAGAAGGGAAATCTCTTTTGGTCCCGGCGATGAGCATGTTCGTGGGCGGAATCGCCGAACGGCGATAAAGTTCTTCCGCAGGCCGGTTTCAAAAAACGAATCCGGGGCTCATCAATATTCCTCGCTCAATATTCCTGGCTCATTCAGCCGGCGCTGCCGGCGACTGAGCGGCGCGCCATCGTTGAGAAAGCCGGCGGGACGCGGGAGGCGCCCGGCAGCTTGGAATGACGAGCCGTCCGTTGAGCCGCGTGAGCCTGCACATTGTCAGCGATCCCGCTATGCGATCGCGGGCAGCGCTCACGCAGGGCGGGCGTCTTGAAAGGATCAAAATTGTGCACCCGTCATTCGCCGTCCGGAGCGGCGCGCGGTTGCAATCGGCGCGGCGGTCTCCCATTGATAGCGAGCGCCAGGGTCAAGTTATGAGTCCAGCCTGTTTCCGCGCAGCCAGCCGCCAGCATTTCAACCCGTAAACTATTGCCGCACAATTTTAGCCCCAAACTATTGCTGCACAATTCATTCGCCATGATATCTTAAAGGCTGCCGCGCGGCGCTGGTTTTTGCTGCGCGGCGAGGAGAGGCGATGGCACGGTCCACCGATCTTCCAAGAACCGATCTGTCGCGGATGGAAAGCCAGGCGAAATCCCATCGGGCGCCGCCGGGGGCGCCGTCTAATGTGATTGCCATGCCGGAAGCTGCGCCGAAGCGCACCAAGCCTTTGATCCGCCAGTATGATCTCGTAGAAAAGGTACGCAAATACAATCCCAATACGGACGAAGATCTGCTTAATCGCGCTTATGTTTATGCCATGAAGGCGCATGGCGAGCAGAAGCGGCTTTCCGGCGACCCCTATATCTCCCATCCGCTCGAAGTGGCGGCGATTCTCACCGAACACCACCTCGATGACGCCACCATTGCGGCGGCGCTGCTGCACGACACCATCGAGGATACCGAAGCCACCCGCGCCGAAATCGATTCGCTGTTTGGCAGGGATATCGGCCGGCTGGTCGAAGGCTTAACGAAGCTTAAAAAGCTCGACCTTGTCTCGCGTGAGGCCAAGCAGGCCGAGAACCTGCGCAAGCTGCTGCTGGCCATTGCCGAGGACGTCCGCGTCCTCCTGGTGAAGCTGGCGGACCGGCTGCACAACATGCGCACCCTCCAATACATGAGGCCGGAGGCGCGGCGCCGGATCGCGGAAGAGACCCTCGACATCTACGCGCCGCTTGCCGGCCGGATCGGCATGTACGAGCTGCGTGAAGAGCTTGAAAGCCTGGCATTTCGCGAACTCAATCCGGAGGCCCACAAGGTCATCGGCGAGCGCCTGGAAGCGCTCGCGAAGCGCCATCTTGGACTGATTGCCGAGATCGAGGCGCAGCTCGCCCGCAAGCTCGCCACGCGCGGCATCGCCGCCACCGTCACGGGCCGCCGCAAGCGACCCTATTCGATCTGGCGCAAGATGGAGCGCAAGGCGGTCGGCTTCGAGCAGCTTTCCGATATTTTCGGCTTCCGGGTTATCGTGAAGACCGTGCCGGAGTGCTATCAGGCGCTGGGGGTCGTCCACACAACCTGGCCGGTGGTGCCTGGACGCTTCAAGGACTACATCTCGACTCCCAAGCAGAACGACTACCGCTCGATCCACACGACCGTGATCGGGCCCGGCAACCAGCGCGTCGAGCTGCAGATCCGCACCGAGGAAATGCACGACATAGCCGAGTACGGCATTGCGGCCCACACGGTCTACAAGGACGAGGCGGGCGCGCCGACCGAGCTTCTGTCGCGGGAATCAAACGCCTATGCGTGGCTGCGCCGCACCATCGCGTTGCTCGCGGAAGGCTCCAACCCGGAGGAATTTCTCGAGCACACCAAGCTCGAACTCTTTCAGGACCAGGTCTTCTGCTTTACCCCCAAAGGCAAGCTGATCGCCTTGCCGCGCGACGCCACGCCGATCGATTTCGCCTATGCGGTGCATACGGATGTCGGCAATCATGCGGTGGGCTGCAAGATCAACGGTAAGATAGCGCCGCTTGCGTCCGAACTGCAGAACGGGGACGAAGTCGAGATTCTGACCTCCAATGCCCAGGTCGCTCCTCCGGCCGCCTGGGAATCGCTCGTCGCGACCGGCAAGGCGCGGGCCGCGATGCGCCGCGCCACCCGTCAGGCGGTCCGCGCCCAATATGCCGAACTCGGCCGTCGCATCGTCGAGCGCCTGTGCCAGCGCGCCAAGCGCGAATACTCCGATGAGAACCTGATCGGCGCGCTGCCGCGCCTCGCCCGTCACTCGATCGATGACGTGTTCGCTGCGGTCGGACGCGGCGAAATGAAAGCCTCGGACGTGGTCCGCGCCATGTATCCCGACTACAAGGAGGAGCGCGCCACCGCGACCGGCGCGCCCGATGCGGAACCCGGCTGGTTCGGCCTCGCCAAAGCCAAGGCGGTGAAATTCAAAGTGCCGGGCGGCAAGGACAAGGGCGCCGCCATCCCGATCCGCGGGATCAACGCCGACCTGCCCGTCCGCTTTGCGCCCAACGGCGGGGCCGTGCCGGGTGATCGCATCGTCGGCATCCTGACGCCGGGAGAGGGAGTTACCATTTACCCCATCCAATCTCCCGCGCTGAAGGAGTTCGAAGACCAGCCAGACCGCTGGCTCGACGTGCGCTGGGACGTGGACGAAGGCGTGCCGCACCGGTTCCCGGCCCGCATTGCATTGCAATCGGTGAACGAGCCCGGCTCGCTGGCTCAGATCGCCCAGGTGATCGCGGACCATGACGGCAATATCGATAACATCCGCATGAGCCGGCAATCCCCGGATTTCACCTCCGTGACCATCGATCTCGAGGTCTATGACCTCAAGCATCTTACCGCCATCATCGCGCAGCTCCGGGCGAAGCCGGTCGTTGCCAGGGCTGAACGGGTGAACGGATAGATCGTGGCCGGCTCACCTACATTGGCAACCGAGCGCCCCAGGCTCCGTCTCGGCGTCAACATCGACCACGTCGCGACCGTGCGCAACGCGCGCGGCGGCCGGCATCCGGATCCGGTCCAGGCTGCGGAGATCGCCGTCATGGCCGGCGCCGACGGGATCACGGCGCATCTGCGGGAAGATCGCCGCCACATTCGCGATGACGATATCAACCGGCTCAAGGCGCTCATTGACAGGCCGCTCAATCTTGAAATGGCCGCGACGCGCGAGATGGCGGACATTGCGGTCAGGGTCCGGCCGCACGCCGCCTGCATCGTTCCCGAACGGCGCGAAGAGCGCACCACCGAAGGGGGCCTCGATGCGGCCGGCCAGCACACTACGCTCTCCCCGCTCATTGAGGAGCTGCGTGCGGCGGGCATCCGGGTCTCGCTGTTCATCGCCGCCGAGCGTGCCCAGATCGAAGCTGCCGCGGCCCTGCGCGTGCCGGTGATCGAAATTCACACCGGAGCATGGTGCGAGGCGGTTGCCGACGGCCACGGCGACCGTGCGGCTGCCGAATTCGACCGCATCCGTTCCGCCGCCAAGCTTGCCCGCGGGCTTGGCCTCGAAGTCCATGCCGGCCACGGGCTGGACTATGTGACGGCGGGTCAGCTTGCGGGGTTACCCGAGGTGGTGGAGCTCAACATCGGCCATTTCCTGATCGGCGAGGCCGTCATGGAGGGCCTCGCCACGGCCGTGCGCCGCATGCGCGCCGCCATGGATCGCGGTCGCTCTTCCGCCTTCCCCCCTGCAAGCGAGGGAGGGGAGGAAGGCAGGTTGCCCCCACAAGCGGACCCGGCCACGTGATTCTCGGCATCGGCACGGATCTCGTCGACATCCGTCGCATCGAGCGCACAATTGCGCGCCATGGCGACCGCTTTCTGAATCGCATCTTCACCGCGGCCGAACGAAAGCTCGCCGAGCAGCGCGCCAATCGCGCCGCAACCTACGCGAAACGCTTTGCCGCCAAGGAAGCCTGCGCCAAGGCGCTCGGAACCGGATTTCGCCACGGAATTTTCTTTCGCGACCTTGGGGTGGTAAATCTGCCCTCCGGACGGCCCACCATGGAGCTCGCCGGCGCGGCGCTTTGCCGCCTGCAAGCCATTGTTCCCGCCGGTTTTGAACCCCATATCGACGTTGCGATTACGGACGAATACCCTTTGGCGCAGGCTTTTGTGGTGATCTCCGCCGTGCAATTGCGGAATGGCTGAACGTCAAGGAGCCCTTCTGAGTTGATTGCGCCGGGACCTGCGAGCGGTTAAAAGGACAAGTGATTTAATCGGCTTTGGGGGCGGGCAAGCGTGAGGTTGGTGTATCTAACCCACTGAAATGCGGGCGATTTTGGCTCTGTGAGCCGGTGGACGCGCGAGGCGACGGAGGCGATTCGCTATGGCCGCACAGGATCAAAGGCGCGCGCAAGAAGCCCGTGTCCAGGTTCAAGACGTCGCCGGCAAAGCCGTCGAGAAATCGATCGAAATTTCAAAAGACGAGAGGTCGATGAGCGTATCCACCGAAGGAAAGCGCAAAGAGGGCGGCCTTGTGGAAGGCGGCCGGGTCGTAGTCCACGCCCTCCTCATCGCGCTTGTGATCCGCACCCTGCTGTTCCAGCCGTTCAATATCCCCTCCGGCTCGATGAAAGCGACCCTTCTGATCGGGGATTACCTGTTCGTATCGAAATACAGTTACGGTTACAGCCACTATTCGCTGCCGCTGTCGCCGCCGCTGTTTCCCGGCCGCATTTTCGGCTCGATGCCGGAGCGCGGCGATGTCGTCGTGTTCCGCCTGCCGAAGGATGATTCCACCGACTACATCAAGCGCGTGATCGGCTTGCCGGGCGATCACATAAAGATGGTCGACGGACTGCTCTACATCAACGGCACTCCGGTCAAGCGCGAGCGCGTCAGCGACTTCATTGATGATGAAAACGGCACCTCGGAGCGCGTGCGGCGCTGGCGGGAAACCTTGCCTAACGGGGTGAGCTACGAGACTCTTGATCTCCAGGACAACGGGTTCCTGGACAATACCCAGGAATATGTGGTTCCTCCTGGCCATTTCTTCATGATGGGAGATAACCGCGATAATTCCACCGACAGCCGTGTGCTTGCGGCGGTGGGATACGTGCCGTTCGAGAATCTCATCGGCAAGGCGCAGATCATTTTCTTCTCCATCGGCGACGGCGAGCCCGCCTGGCACATCTGGAGTTGGCCATGGTCGGTGCGTTGGAGCCGGCTCTTCACGATCGTCAGATGAGCCGTAGAACGGCGACCTGCAGGCGCGAACTGGAGACACGGATCGGCTACGAGTTTGCCGACAAATCGCTGCTTGAGAGCGCGCTCACGCATATTTCGGCGTTAAGCGGCAAGAGCCGGGCGGCGAGTTACCAGCGCCTTGAGTTTCTCGGCGACCACGTTCTCGGCCTGGTCGTTTCCGACATGCTGTTTCGCGCCTTCTCCAAGGCCGACGAAGGCGAATTGTCGCGCCGGCTCGCCGACCTGGTCCGCAAGGAAGCCTGCGCCGATGTCGCGCGCAAGATCGATCTCGGCGCCGCCATCAGGCTCGGCGCATCCGAGGCCAATGCAGGCGGGCGCCAGCGCACCGCGATCCTGGCCGACGTCTGCGAAGCTTTGGTCGGAGCCGTATTCCTCGATGGCGGCTATGCGGCCGCAGCCGGTGTTGTTGAACAACTCTGGGGCGAACGCCTGCGCACGCCGGCCCGCCCGCTGCGCGATCCCAAGACGGTGCTGCAGGAATGGGCGCAGGCGCGGGGACTGCCAACGCCTTCCTATCGGGAAATTGCCCGCACCGGGCCGCACCACGATCCGGAATTCCTGGTCGCCGTGGACCTCGCCGAATTCACCCCGGCCGAGGGCGTGGGGCGGTCGAAACGCGCGGCCGAGCAGGCCGCCGCCGCCGCCATGCTCACGCGCGAGGGCGTCCAGGAGGGCGTCGCGCAAGTCCAGGAAGCCGTCCAACAAGACGTCCAAGAGAGCGTCCGCGCGGAAGCAACTCCTCAAGAGGCAACTCCTTAAATGGACGGGACCTCCAACGAGGCTGCGCCCCTTTCTCCTCTCCCGCGCGAGCGGGAGAAGGCGGAGGAGCGCTGCGGTTTCGTCGCCATCATCGGGGCTCCCAATGTCGGCAAGTCGACCCTCGTCAACGCCATGGTCGGCAGCAAGGTGACGATCGTAACACCCAAGGTGCAGACCACGCGGGCGATCATCCGCGGCATCGCGATCGAAGGCTGCGCCCAGCTCATTTTCGTCGATACGCCCGGCATCTTTGCGCCGCGCCGCCGGCTGGACCGCGCCATGGTGGCGGTCGCCTGGAGCGGCGCCCATGACGCCGACATCGTTGCGCTGATCGTCGATGCGAAGCGCGGGCTCGATGACGAAACCGTGGCCATCGGGGCGAAACTTAGAGATGTCGCCGCAACGAAGATCCTCGTCATCAACAAGGTCGACCTTGTGGCCAAGCCGAGCCTCCTCGGCCTCGCCCGCGAAGCGAACGAACGCTTCGCGTTTGCTGTGACTTTCATGGTGTCGGCGCAAAGCGGCGACGGCGTCGGAGAGGTCAAGCGCTGGCTCGCCGCCCATGCGCCGCCCGGACCCTGGCACTATCCCGAGGACCAGATTTCCGATGCGCCGGTGCGGGCGCTGGCGGCGGAAATAACGCGGGAGAAGCTCTACCTGCGGCTTCACCAGGAACTGCCGTACCGCTCCACGGTCGAGACCGATATGTGGAAGGAGTTGCGCGACGGTTCGGTGCGCATCGAGCAGACCATCTTCGTTGAGCGCGAGAGCCAGCGAAAAATCGCGCTCGGCAAGGGCGGGCAGGCCATCAAGGCAATCGGCGCCGAGGCGCGCCGGGAAATCGCGCGGCTGATCGAGAAGCCGGTGCACCTTTTCCTCTTCGTGAAGGTGCGCGAAGGCTGGGCCGACGATCCGGCGCGCTACCGCGAGATGGGACTTGAGTTCCCGCGGGAATGACGGACGATCACGCGCCAGAACCGGAGGCTCCCTGTTGGCGCTCTCCCTCAAGCGTGGGGAGGGTTTGTGTGCCGTGGTAGGATGGCCCACATCGATCGGCGCCTCTCCCCGCAAGCGGGGGCTTTGGCTTCCATAACGGCGATTCTGGTGGCCGACGCCGCGAGCGCGCCTGAGTCGGGCAGATGTTGCGCCGATAGCGCCGTGATATCATCTTGAATCACGTATGGCAGGCGTCTGGCGAGGCGTGGCGAGAGGCTTAAACGAGATGAGCATTGCGATTTCATCGTCGGCTGCTGAAATCATGGCCGACCCACGGCGGCTTCTCGAGGACATGCGGGCTGGCCGCGTGATTACGTTGCCGGATCTCGATTACACGATCGCCCCTACGGCGATCGTGATGTTGTCCGATGACGAAATCGATAATGAGGCCGGTGACATGGTCTCTCTGACGAAAGCCGACACCGGCATCGATAATACACTCTTCGCGTCCACTAAGGGCTACGTCAGCGAACGGCACGGGCCGCGCATCAAAATCGCGGTCGATCCGCCAAACCGGTTGACTGCCGGCGGTAAGGGGGCCTCAATGTCAATTCACGATTACAACATCAAGGGCGAGCATATACCTTCCGAACTGGCCGATCAGGTGAAAAGATTCATCGACCTTAACCGCGAAGCGCTGCTCGCCTATTGGGATGGACAGATCGCGACGCGCGAATTTTTGCGGCGCGTAAGGCCGATTTAGCATCGTTTGCGATGGGGCCTGACCTGGCCATGGGAGCAACCACACTTCCCGAATTGATCAAGACCATCCTCTACGATCAAGACCATGACGGCCTCTCCAAGCGCGACATAGCGGCCGCCTTAGGCCGATGTGTTCGTGAAAGAGGTGATCCTAGAAAAGCTAAGCCGACCATAGCAGGAGCAATAGTCTTGCGAGCATTATGGCTGTCATCGATCCTGTTTAATTTATGATGAGTTGTTGCGAGGACGCTGACCCGTGCAATGGGCCGATATCGGCATTGTGCTTGGCGCCCGCCGTCATGGCGAGACGAGCGCCGTCGTCGAGTTGATGACGCGCCAGCATGGGCGTCATCTCGGCCTTGTGCGCGGCGGCTCCGGGACCCGCCAGAAGCCGGTGTTGCAGGTCGGCAATCTCGTCAGCGCCATGTGGCGGGCGCGGCTTGACGAACACCTCGGCTACTATCTCATCGAGGGCCTCGATCTGCGCGCAGCGTCTTATCTGCCGATGGCGCACGCCCTTTATGGCCTCAATCATCTGGCGGCGCTGTGCCGGTTGCTGCCCGAGCGCGACTCGCATCCCGCGGTGTTCGATCTCCTTGAGCATACCGTCGCGCATCTCGGCGATCCGTCGCTTGCCGCCGCGCTGGTGGCCCGGTTCGAGCTGGAGCTGCTGGCGGAACTCGGTTTTGGCCTCGACCTCGGGTCCTGCGCCGCCACCGGCAGGACCGCCGAACTGGTCTACGTATCGCCGCGGAGCGGCCGGGCGGTGTCGCGGGAAGCGGGCGAGCCGTGGCGTGACAAGCTATTTGCGCTTCCGGCCTTTCTCGGCGCCGACGCCCCGGAGTCGCAATCAGGGGCGCCGTCGCCCGCCGAGCTTAGGGACGCATTTGCCCTGACGGGGTTCTTTCTCGCCCGCCACGTCTATGAGCCGCGGGGCGAGTCGCTGCCCGATCAGCGTCATCACTTCATTGCGGCTGCGGTGGGCGGGAAGTAGGAGGGGTTGAGCGATAGCGAAAGCTGTCACGGGCGTGACGCAAGCGTTTCGCTGCCGGCCACACACCCCATTCCGCGCTGAGCGCGGCGCGATAGGTGCGCGCGAGCGCGCGCAGCGGCGCCGTGAGCCGCCAGCTCGTCGAGTTGCGCATCGCGGCAAGTTCCGCCGCGATCTCGTCGGCGGCGGGCACATCCCTTGCCGACCGTGCTGCATTCCCGGCCCAGACGTCATGCGGCATCCCCCAAAAGCCGAGTTGCTCTCTAATATAAGGCTGTTAGGTTTGAGTCCGGTCTGTCGGAGAGCTTGATGCCGCACATCGAGGCGTCCGGCTCGCTGAAGAGAGGTAACTGGCATAATCTGCTTAAGCAGCGCTGTCCAAAAATCTGAGAAGCAGTAGCTATCACCTATCGTTAACCCCTCCTCGGTCCGGCAAAGGACGCGATCATAAAACAACTTTGTTCTTTTTCCGAACCATGGCGCTTCACGGCCTACTGAGGAAGCGATTGTTACAACGTTAATATCGACGTCCGCAGACAACATCGCGTAGACGTTTTCCTCAATTAGGCGTCCGCCCAAACGCTCTGTAATTCGTTGAATAACGCGATTTTTAAGCGCATAAGGATGAGGCTTTATCCAAAGTCTGCGTTCGCCAACAACTTCGGCCAAGGCCGCGATGGTTTCTTCTACCGGAAAGAAGTTGCCCTTCCCGGTGATCAAAGTTCGATCTCCTTCCGTCTGCGCAAAGAAGACGACATCATCTGCCTTCAGATCAGACTCGCATCGTTTTGAGCGAAACCACCGAGAGACAAAATCCGCAGCGTCCTTAATATCTTTCTCTGAAACGACAAAGGGGAGGAGTGGTTCAGATTTGAAGTGACTCGAGAGGCGCACTGACAGTAGAAGATCATCTAAAAATCTGATCGGACTCACGGCGATATCAACCCAACAACATGCGAGCCTATTCAAGATACATTCCATGATGGGAGATAGTTCAAAAGCGAACACCAATGCATTCTCATAATCTGGTCTGAAAAGTTTAACTAAATCATCAGGTACGTCCTCATACCAGAATGAGCTCCGCCAACCATTTACAGATGCGTCAAGGCCAAGTACTTTATAGGCATTTCTTATCAGAGAATATCCAATTCTGGAGTCGCGCGTGCGAAAGCAGATTTCGGGAATGATTCCCGTCATCTGAGCTAGCTGGTAGGAAACCAAGTTATGCAGCCAAAAGACATTGCATAATTGGCTAGGCTCCTGCTCATCCTGCGCAACTCTAAAGACATCCCCCGTGAAGACGATTCGATTGATTGTCGGGAGTTCATCAGGTCTATCGGGAAATTGTTGCATTGGATCGCGGTTTCCAAGAGTGAACACGAGTGAAGACGCGAGATCGCTGGCGCATGCCAGGGACTGCCGCACTACCTCCAGATCAGCGCCGAATTACAGCTCATTGCGGGCACTCGCATGGTTGCGCTCACGCCAGCTCTCCGCTCTGGTTCACCCGACACGACCCGCCATTGCGCGGTCTTTTGCATCTGCGTGGGCGCGGTCAGCATCGCAGTCGATGGCGGCTTCCCGGCACCAAATTGGCATTTGGGAGCTGGGGCTGATTGCCATTCGGAAAACCCGTGTCCGGGAGGGCCCGGCCCGGGCACGCCGATTGCGGCCGCCTAAATGGTCGCCGGCTCGCTGTACGATCGCTATTGGCAAGGTTAGGTGATAGCGTCGAACCCAACCGAGCGGTTCATCGCGGCGCTCGCCTCTGTGGCACGAGCCGGCGAGGTATCGGACTGGGCTATGATGTGCCCTGCGGATCCCTGGATGCAGGTAGGCTGCGACCTTCATTCGACAGCTCCTCGATGCCTTCGACGGCAGAAGACCGCGGGTCTTCGATTTTGAATGCCCAAATCACGCCGCCGCTCCGGTTGGAGCGGCCGTTCCGGACTTCGCGGATTGCGACGATGTGTTCCGCCACCTTTCTGTTGAATGGAGAGCGAATTAATATTCAGAAAGGTGTGCAAGACAACGAGGCGGTCAACACAACCTCATGCAGCTTTTGCGTTAGCTGTCCGACATCTCCCTGCTGCGCAGGCGGAGAGGGGGAGGCGAGGGAGAGTTGCGCGGTGTCGCGCAGTTGGTAGTTCGTAGTTGGTATTTCGTAGTCGTTTCGCAGCATGAGCAAAGGCGCGCAAGGCCAACAAAATCCAAGCGCGCCCTACAGATGCCTTTGCCCACCCGCAAGGTTGTCGCCGCCCGTCGCATTCGCTATCGAACCACCATGGCTGCCGCACTGATTCCCGATCCGTCCGACGTGCAGGAGATCGCGCTCCGCGACGCGCTGGAAGAGCGCTATCTCCAATACGCGCTCTCCACCATCACCGGCCGCGCGCTGCCCGATGCGCGCGACGGCCTCAAGCCGGTGCACCGGCGGCTGCTCTATGCGATGCGTCTGCTGCGGCTAGATCCCGGCGCCGCATTCAAGAAATGCGCCCGCGTGGTGGGCGACGTCATCGGCAAATTCCACCCTCACGGCGATCAGGCCGTGTATGACGCGCTCGTGCGATTGGCGCAGGATTTTTCCCAGCGCTACCCGCTGATCGACGGGCAGGCAATTTCGGCAATATCGACGGGGATAACCCGGCGGCAATGCGCTACACCGAGGCGCGCCTGACCGAAGTCGCCCGCCTCCTGATGGAGGGGATCGACGAGGATGCGGTGGATTTCCGCCCGACCTATGACGGCTCCGAAGAGGAGCCGGCGGTGCTGCCGGGCGCCTTTCCAAATCTGCTTGCGAATGGCTCCCAGGGCATTGCGGTCGGCATGGCGACCGCCATACCGCCCCATAACGTGGCCGAGCTGTGCGATGCGGCGCTGCACCTGATCGAACATCCCAACACCAAGAGCCGCAATCTGTTAAAGTACGTGCCGGGGCCCGATTTTCCCACGGGCGGCGTGATCGTCGATGATCCGGCCGCGATCGCCGAGGCCTATGTCACGGGCCGCGGCTCGTTTCGCGTGCGGGCGCGCTGGACCAGGGAGGACACCGGCCGCGGCGGCTGGCAGATTGTCGTCACCGAGATCCCGTGGCTGGTGCAGAAGTCGCGCCTGGTCGAGAGGCTCGCCGAGCTTGTCAACGACAAGAAGCTGCCGCTGGTTGGCGAAGCGCGGGACGAGTCGGCCGAGGATATTCGCCTCGTCATCGAGCCGCGGGCGCGCACGGTCGACCCGGAACTGCTGATGGAATCGGTGTTCAAGCTCACCGAGCTTGAAAGCCGCATCCCGCTTAACATGAACGTGCTGGTGAGAGGCAAGATCCCCAAAGTGGTCGGCCTTGCGGAAACGCTGCGCGCATGGCTTGACCACCGCCGCGAAGTGCTGCTGAGGCGCACGAATCACCGGCTGCGGCAGATCGAGAACCGGCTTGAAGTGCTGGGCGGCTATCTCATCGCCTACCTCAATCTCGATCGCGTCATCAGGATCATCCGCAACGAGGACGAACCTAAGCCCGTGCTGATCCGGACTTTCACGCTCAGCGACGTGCAGGCTGACGCCATCCTCAACATGCGCCTGCGCAACCTGCGCAAGCTCGAGGAGATGGAGATCAAGGCCGAGGACAGGAATTTGCGCACCGAGCGCAAAAATCTGCAAGACCTCCTCAAATCCGAAAAGGATCAATGGAAGAAGGTCGCGGACGAGATCAAGGCGGTGCGCAACACCTTCGGCCCCAATACGCCGCTCGGCAAGCGCCGCGCTTCATTCGCGCAGGCGCCGGAGCACGACGAGGCGGCGATCGAGGAGGCGATGGTGATCCGGGAGCCGGTCACCGTGGTGGTGTCGCAGAAAGGCTGGATACGCGCCCTGAAGGGGACCGTGACGGACCTGTCCGGGGTGGCCTTCAAAGCCGACGATGCGCTGCGCTTTGCATTTCCGGCGGAGACCACATCGAAGTGCCTGGTATTCGCAACCAACGGCCGCTTCTACACGCTCGACGCCGGCAAGCTTCCAGGCGGACGCGGCCACGGCGAGCCGGTGCGGCTGTTCATCGATCTGGAGCAGGAAGCCGATCTCGTCTCTGCATTCACGGCCGTCGGCGGCCGCAAGCTCCTGGTGGCGAGCCGCGAGGGCAGGGGCTTCGTGGTGCCGGAGGACGAGTGCATCGCCACGACGCGGAAAGGCAAGCAGATCCTCAACGTCCAGCCTCCCGACGAGGCGCGCGCCATGTGCGTCGTCGACGGCGAGATGGTCGCGGCGATCGGCGAGAACCGCAAACTCCTGCTGTTCGGCCTCGACCAGGTCCCGGAAATGACGCGCGGGCGCGGCGTCCGCCTCCAGCGCTACAAGGACGGCGGCCTGTCCGACATCAAGACCTTCAAGGCCGCAGACGGATTGTCGTGGACCGACTCGGCCGGGCGGGCGTTCAGCCTCAGCATGACGGAACTCGCTGATTGGCGCGGCAACCGCGCCGACGCCGGCCGAATGGCGCCGAAGGGATTCCCGCGGTCGAATAAGTTCGGGTGACCAAAGGCGGCAAGGCCGTTGCTGCCGAGCTTGTCCGCCGGTGCGCGCCGCGCCCGCCGACTGCCGTTCCGCTTTGCCACGCTGCTCGAGGCATAAAAAAGCCAACTCCGCGCCATTAGGTCAATTACTTACCCTATCGCTATTATCCGAAGGCGGCCCCGGGGACCCGCGATGAAAACGCCGACGCTGTGGCTGATTCTCACCGTTGTGCTGATGGGCGCCTTCATGGCGATCCTCGACGTGGCGAGGAAGATTTGCTGCGCCGCGTTGGCGAGCTTCTTGAGCGAGGCGCGCGCCAGGCTCGCGATCAGGCGGCCGCCGAGTGACGCGGGACTGCGCAATAATGGCGCCCGGCGCGCAGGGTGGGCAAAGGCGCCTCGGCAGTGAGGCCGCGCTTGGGTTTTTCGGCCTTGTGCGCCTTTGCCCATCCTACGCGCTGCCTGCTCCGTGCTGCGCACCCCGCTGCCGATCAGGCTCGGGCGTTGCGCCAGGCATTTCGGAACGCCGACAGCCGCGGCAGCGGATAGCGGCGATAGATGCCGTAATGCATGAGAAACCGCTTGATAAACGCGCGCATAGCCAAACCCATCGTTCTTCCCCTCGGCAATGCGTCTCGACGAAATAAGTTCAGTCGGGCATTGCACTTTGGCTGCTCGTAGTATGCGCGAATTTTTCTATGATTTTAGATATGTAACGATCACATCTTCAGGAGCGGTGCAACGGGCAGGGCGGTCAGGCGGTGAAACTCATTAATCCGTGTTGGAGCGGCGATGGTTTCGTTGCCGTCCACCGTCGTCCGGCCCGCCTGCTGCATGACAACACGGCGGTTTTGTATCTGTTTCGCTTCACGTTTCAATGTGTTGAAGCAAGAGCTGAACCGGTCTCACCCTCGCCTTGGGGAGAAATTTTTGCCCTGCAGCAAATGCAGGAACTGCACAGCTTCACCTGTCGGCGCGCAGCCATCCCTCTGGCGCAAGCCGCTCCTGCGGAAGGAAGCGGCCCTTGTAATCCATCTTGCGAGAGCCCCGGACCCAATAGCCAAGGTACACGTAGGCGAGCCCCATTTTCCGCGCCCGGGCGATGTGGTCGAGGATCATGAAGGTGCCGAGCGACCGGTGCTCGGGCTCCGGTTCATAAAACGAATAGACCATCGACAGCCCGTCCTTGAGGACATCGGTCAGCGCGACGGCGAGAAGCTCGCCTTTGCGCGGGCCGGCAACGGAGGCGCCAGCGTCGGAATTGCGCCGCCGGTATTCGATCAGCCGGGTCTGAACATGGCTGTCCTCGACCATCATGGCGTAATCCAGCACCGTCATGTCAGCCATCCCGCCGTCATAGTGGCGGGCGTCGAGATAAGCGCGGAACACCGAATATTGCTCGGAGGTCGGCACCGCGAGACGCATTTCGGCCTCGATGTCGCGGTTGCGGTCGAGCACGCGGCGCATGTTGCGGGTCGGGCGAAACTCATTGGCGATGACCCGCACTGAAACGCAGGCGCGGCAGCGCTCGCAAGCCGGCCGGTAGGCGATCGACTGGCTGCGGCGGAAGCCTCCATGCGTGAGCAGGTTGTTGAGTTCTCCGGCCCGCTCACCGACCAGATGAGTGAATACCTTCCGCTCCTCCTGCCCCGGCAGATAGGGGCATGGCGAGGGGGCGGTCAGGTAGAACTGCGGCGTATCGCGGGAATGCTGGGTCAAGTTTCGTCAGTTAAGCGTTCGATGAGGGTGCGTCAAATCTGTTCAGGGCTGGGGCACCGGCGGGCCCCTCGCCGACCACCTAGATTTGCGCGGTTACGGCTTTTCGTCAAAGCCATTTGCCCCCATTCTACACCCCGCGGCTTGCGGCGTGACGAAGCAGCGCGGCGCGGCGTTCGTTGTTGATGACCACCGTCCCGAGCAGGAAGTCGTGCAGAAGCCGCCGCCTCTCGTTGAGAAGGCCGACCACCAGAACCAGCGGCGTGAGGGCCGAGATCGTGACCCAAAACACGATGGCATGCACGGCGCCGAGAACGAAATAGCACGGCGCCCCGTACCATGTGCGCACTTCGATATCGACCGTGCGCATGCCGAAAGTGGCGGATTCCGGAGCGCCCAGGGTGGCGCCGCAGTAGAGGAGCGCCCACACAACCGAAGCTGGGACGACGAGGACGAACAGCGACCAACCCAGCCCGAGGGTGACCAGTCCGAAAAGGAAGATGAAGATGCAGGCGAGGATGATCGGAACCGTGATGATGACGAGGTCGATCAGAAACGCGATCATTCGCCGCGCGAGCACGCCCTCGAAATATTCCGGGCTTAAAACCGGGTCATAGGCGTGGGGTTTGATATCCACATCGAAGCCGATCTGCCTTCCTCCTCTCTCAGCCATGTGCGCCTCCTGGCGAACGAAATGGCGCCTTGCGCCAGCCGGCGCAAGGGGTATCGCAAATGATAGGGCATTGTTAAGGCGCGCCGTTGACGGAAGAGCAGCCGGGGACGATGATCGCCGATCGCGCCAAACGACAACAAAACTTGCTTGCATCGTCAGCCAGGGAGGCTTGCATGCTGAAATGGAAAATCGCGGGGATTCTCGGATTGGCTTTTGGAACGGCCGGCGTCACCTGGGGCTATGCGCAGCAGGGCCGGGCGCCGGGGTTCTACGAGCTGCGGGTCTACACGGCGCTGCCCGGAAAACGGGATGCGCTGGCCGAGCGCTTCGCAAGTCGGACGGCGGCGATCTTCGCACGGCATGGAATCACAAATGTGGGCTATTGGATTCCACAGCAAAGCGACTCCGAACTCGGCATCAGCGCGGAGAACACGTTCATCTACATTCGCGGCTATCCGTCCAAGGAGGAGCGGGACAAACGGCTGCAGG
Organism: Hyphomicrobiales bacterium; assembly: GCA_021323775.1. Taxonomy (GTDB): domain Bacteria; phylum Pseudomonadota; class Alphaproteobacteria; order Rhizobiales; family Xanthobacteraceae; genus JAJPKK01. Next base: position 18,242 of record JAJPKK010000107.1, on the reverse strand, counting down.
CGAGAGCCGACGACCCCGAATTCAACGAGGTGGTGAGGAAGGCGGAGGCGAACCCGGCCACCAGGCTGATCGCCAAGGTGCACAATATCGACATGGTGCCGCACGGGCCCTACACGGCGATCACGCTGGCGAAATAGCGTCGGAGAGACGACGCGGCTGGTGACGCGGGCGGCGCCGCCGTCGCTGTGGAGGCGGCCACGGCAGACGGGCCGCAAACGGCAAGGAAGCCGCCCGGCAATTAACCATGGGCGAGGTTGCAGCAAGCGCACCGGAGCAGCAACATGGTACAATGCCTCCCGCGTTTGCGGAGGTGACGAATGGCATGGTTAAAGCTGCTCGGCTGGCTGGTCGTCATCGCTTTGCTCGGGTTTACCATCCTCAACGTCGTGTTCGAGATTGTCGAGAAGTTCTTGGAATACGCGGAAACCCATCTCACCACCGTTCTGGTGATAGGCGTGCTAATTCTGGTGGCGGTGTTATCCAGCCTTTAGGTCAGCCGCCCGGTTCGTGAAACGCCCGGTGCGCCGATTGCGGGCCGGGTCAACTTTGAGACAGCCGTTCCGCCGCGCGGGGAGCGAAATACGTCAAAATCCCGTCGGCCCCCGCGCGCTTGAATGCGGTCAGGCTTTCCATCATGGCCTTGTCGCCGTCGAGCCAACCATTGGCCGTGGCGGCCATGATCATCGCGTATTCGCCGGAGACCTGATATGCGAAGGTCGGAACCGCAAAGGCATCCTTCACGATCCGCAGCACATCGAGATACGGCATGCCCGGCTTGACCATGACGAGATCGGCCCCTTCGGCAAGGTCCATCTCGACCTCGCGCAGCGCTTCATCGGCATTGGCCGGATCCATCTGGTAGGTGCGCTTGTCGCCGATGAGCGTGGCCGAGGAGCCGACGGCGTCGCGAAACGGCCCATAGAACGCGGACGCGTATTTGGCGGCATAGGCCATGATGAGAACGTCGATTCGCCCCGCCGCATCGAGAGCGCGGCGGATCGCCCCGACCCGCCCATCCATCATGTCCGACGGCGCGATGATGTCGCAGCCGGCCTCGGCCTCCACCAGGGCCTGCTTGACCAGCACCTCGACGGTCTCGTCATTGATGATTTGGCCGTCACGTAGGAGCCCGTCGTGGCCGTGACTCGTGTAGGGGTCGAGCGCCACGTCGCACAAGAGGCCCACCTCCGGCACCTCCTTCTTGATGGCGCGGATGGCGCGGCATACCAGATTTTCCGGATTGAGCGCTTCGCTGCCGTTGTGGTCGCGCAAGCTCGGGTCCGTATAGGGAAACAGTGCAATGCAGGGAATCCGGAGCTTCGCGGCTCTCTCCACATCGCGCACGGCTTCGTCGATCGAAAGGCGCTCGACGCCGGGCATGGAGGGGACCGGCACGCGCGTGCGCTCTCCGTCAACGAGAAACAGCGGCCAGATCAGATCGTCGGCCGTCAGCACATGCTCCCGCACCATCCGGCGGACCCATTCGGATTGCCGGTTGCGCCGCGGCCGCGTGGTGAGATCGAGGCGTGCGGCGGCCGGCTTGGCGTCGGGGGCGGCGAAACGCGCGGTCGTTTCGAGCGGACGGCCGAATTTGATGGCCATGAGAAAGCTCCTCCACAAAAATCTCTTTTAGCTTTTAGATGCGCAGTCTTCCAGTCAGAGCGGTGGCGAGCAACCGGCGAACGCATATGGCGCTCTGCGTCCTGTTGTCCCGGCCGGCTTTCGTGCAACCCTAGCGCGTCCAAGCGCGGGCAAGGTGCGCAATAATCGGCTTGCCGATTTTGGCCCCATAGACTGCCGAAGGCAGGCAAGCCCGACTTTGGTCCGCTGTGCCCACCAGCCGCTCGGCCTTTCGAGGATCGGTGGCCACGCTTCGCTTCGCTGCCCTGCGAAAAGATTCACCGGCTCGTATGAGGATTGCCTGGTCACAGCGCCTTGCGGAAAGTCAGGTTGAACCGGCATCGGCCGGTCAGAGGATGCTCGCCGTCTTTCAGAGTATCCACGCCGTGGTAGGCGAGCCGCGCCGAGCGGCCCCACACCACGACGTCGCCGTGGCGCAGCTCGACCCGCGTGACCTTGTCGTTTCGTCTGAGCCCGCCGAACAGGAACCTGGCGGGAAGCCCCAGCGAGACCGACACGATCGGCGCGGTGAAATCGGTTTCATTCTTGTCCTGATGCAGGCTCAGCTTTGTGCCGGGGGCATAGCGGTTGATCAGGCAGGCATCAGGCAAAAAGTCCTCGAATCCCGCGACGGCGGCGGCCCGGGTGGCGAGGCTCGCGAATATCGCCGGCATCGGCGGCCACGGGTTGCCGCTGATCGGGTCCTCCCGCGTGTACCGGTAGCCGGCGCGATCCGTGACCCAGCCGGCGGCGCCGCAATTCGTCATCGCGACCGACATCGCATAGCCGCCGGGCGTCACCATATTGCGAAGCGGCGCAACTGCGATCACGGCATTGAGAGCGGCCAGCAATTCGCCCTCGATGCCGCAGGCAAAGCGGCGCAGCACCACGGCGTCGGTGGCGAGAGCCGCTTTCTCGCCTTCGCGAGAGTGCAGGTCGAACAGGTCATACATTGCCGCCTTGGGTACCCCATTTGGCATCCTGAAAGAAATGCTCTAACGAGCCTTGAAACCCCGTCGAGCCCATGCCGAACGAGCCAGAAATCCTGGTAGAGCGCCGCGGCACAGCCGGGGTCATAACCCTGAACCGGCCGGCTGCGCTCAATGCCGTAACGCGCGGCATGGTGGGGACGTTGCGCGAGGCGCTTACGCGCTGGCGCGACGACGGCGCGGTGACCCGGATCATCATCACCGCGGCCGGCGGCCGGGCATTCTCCGCGGGCGGCGATCTGCGCCAGATTTATGAAGCGGGCCGCGCCGGCCGGCAGGAGGAGTCGATCGCGTTCTGGCGCGAGGAATATGCCCTCAATACATTGATCAAGCGCTATCCCAAACCCTGCGTCGCCTTGATCGACGGCATCGTCATGGGCGGCGGGGTCGGCATTTCGGTGCACGGCTCACATCGTCTCGCGGGCGACCGTTTCCAGTTCGCCATGCCGGAAGTCGGCATCGGGTTCTTCCCGGATGTGGGAGCGACCTGGTTTCTGCCGCGTCTGCCTGGAGCGATCGGGACCTACCTCGCGCTCACCGGCGAGCGTCTCAAGGCGGCTGACGCCGTGGCGGTCGGCATTGCGACTCACCGCGTCGCGTCCGCGCGTTTTAGCGAACTCGTTGAGGCGCTGTGCGGCGCAGCCCCGGTGGACGCCATCCTGGCGGCCTTTGCGGAGCCAGCCGAGCCTTCTCCCTCCCCGCAATCGAAATCGGCTGTTGCCGATTTCGATTGCTCTATTGATGCGCACCGCACCGCCATCGATCGCATCTTCGCCGCCGGCAGCGTCGAGGAGATACTGGCGCTGCTCGACGCCGAGGCCGCCACCGCAAGCTGCGACGCGCGATGGGCGGGCGAAGTTGCCGCAACGATCCGCGCCAAGGCGCCGCTGAGCCTCAAGATCGCGCTCGAGCAAATGCGGCGTGGCAGCAAATGGTCGTTTGAGGAGTGCATGCGGGCGGAATTCCGCGTAGTGTCCCGCGTTGCTTACGGGCATGATTTCTATGAGGGCATACGGGCCGTGATCATCGACAAGGACAATCGTCCTCAATGGCGTCCGGCGACCCTTGCCGAGGTGACGGCGGAAACCGTCGAACGCCATTTCGCTCCGCTTGAGTCCGAGCTTGTACTGCCATGACCGACACACGCCCCCACGACCTCATCGAGCGAATTGTCCCGGCGCGCGCCTTGCTCCTGAAACTGCGCAGTGCCGGCTGGACCGAGCGGCTGGTTCTGTTTCTGCGCGCGATGGCCATCGCCTCGCTGTTCAAGGGCCTTTATCATTGGGCCGCTGTATGCGGCTTTATTGGCGACGAAGGCGGGTTCGAAGCCCGTTCCCAGGCGTGGCAGGCCACGACCGTATTCTTCTCGGTGATCGATCTGGTCGCCGCCGTCGGGCTGTGGCTGGTGGCGCCGTGGGGCGCCGTGGTGTGGCTCACCTCGACGGTGACGATGATCATGATCCAGCTTTTCTTCGATCAGGTCTACGGCACCAATGTGATTATCGTCGCAGCGTGTCTGCTGGCGGTCCTGGCCTATCTCGTCCTCTCCCTGCTCGCCGCGCGCGAACGCCCGCAGTGACTCAAGGGCTTTACGATGACCCTGATCCTCCTCGGCGTCATTGCCCGGCTTGACCGGGCAATCCAGTATCCGCGGCTGGCGATTACTGGATCGCCCGGTCAAGCCGGGCGATCACAGCGGAGTGAGTGTGGCGCCCTCATCGCGCAATCGACGTAAGGAGGCTCACATGGCGCGCATCGGTTTTATCGGGCTTGGAAATATGGGCTTGCCGATGGCGACCAACCTGGTCAAGGCCGGCCATACGGTGGCGGGCTTCGACGTGATTAAATCGCTCCCCGGCAAGCTCGCGGCCATCGGCGGAGAAGCGGCGCAGACCATCGCCGCTGCGTGCGGCGGCGCTGACGCGATCATCACCATGCTGCCGGCCGGCGAGCACGTGCGTGAGGTCTATTGCGCGGCCGGCGGGGTCATCGAGGCGGCCGGCGCCGGCGCGCTTCTCATCGACTGCTCCACCATCGATGTGGCAACCGCCCGCGAGGTCGCTGCGGCCGCCGCCGGGCGGGGGCTTGCCATGGTGGATGCCCCCGTTTCCGGCGGGGTCGCCGGTGCGGAGGCCGGCACACTGACCTTCATGGTCGGCGGATCAGAGGCCGCTTTCGAGCGGGCGCGCCCGGTCCTCGAAGGCATGGGGAAGGCGATGGTGCACGCCGGCGGTTCAGGCAACGGACAGGCCGCAAAGATCTGCAACAACATGATCCTCGGCGTGTCCATGATTGTCGTGTCGGAAGCCTTCCTGCTGGCGGAGAAACTCGGCCTCGACGCGCAGCGCCTGTTCGATATCGCGTCCAAGTCCTCGGGGCAGTGCTGGTCGATCACGAGTTATTGCCCGGTGCCGGGGCCGGTGCCGACGTCACCGGCGAACCGCGGCTATCAGCCCGGATTTACCGCCGCCATGATGCTGAAGGATTTGAAGCTCGCCCAGGATGCCGCCCGCTCCGCCAACGCCGCAACGCCGCTCGGCGCCGCGGCGGCGGAACTTTACCGCTCGTTCGTCGGCGAGGGCCATGCAGGCGAAGATTTTTCCGCCATCATCCGGTTTTTGCGCGACACCCGAAGCGCTGTCGCCGGCATTGGGCCCGCGGGGTCCGGCCTCTCGCCGGCCTGATGATAAGCTCCACGAAATGCGGGACAGCCGCACCCGGATCTCGCTTCCCCGCCGATGAATTCGGTTGCGACGGGGGCGGTAACAACCCCTACATATAGGCGAACAAACCAAGAAAGGGCCAACCCTTGGCGCGCTGGGGGCGATGTGCTATCGCGACGTGCTGAAAAAGCCGGGGGTCCCACATCCGGAGATTTCGATGCAGCAACCCTGTCTGTCTGAGTCCGCCGCCGATCCGTTCTTTGCCGCGCCGCTTGCCGAGACCGACCCGGAAATCGCTGACGCCGTCGGCCGCGAATTTGGCCGTCAGCGGGACGAAATCGAATTGATTGCGTCTGAGAACATCGTCAGCCGGGCCGTCCTGGAGGCCCAGGGCTCGGTGCTCACGAACAAATATGCCGAGGGGCTGCCGGGGCGGCGCTATTACGGCGGCTGCCAGTTCGTCGATGTCGTCGAGAATTTGGCGATTGAGCGCGCCACCAGGCTGTTCGGATGCGGTTTCGCGAATGTGCAGCCGCATTCCGGAGCATCAGCGAATGCCGCCGCCTTCATGGCCCTGATGCAGCCCGGCGACACGTTCATGGGGCTCAATCTTGCGGCCGGCGGGCACCTTACTCACGGCTCGCCGGTCAACCTGTCGGGGAAATGGTTCAAGGTGGTGCCGTACACGGTGCGCCGCGATGACCACCGCATCGACATGGACGAGGTGGCGAAGCTCGCGCGCGAGCACCGGCCCAAGCTGATCATAGCGGGCGGCTCGGCCTATCCGCGATTCATCGATTTCAAGCATTTCCGCGAGATTGCCGACGAGGTCGGCGCCTGTCTGATGGTCGACATGGCGCATTTCGCCGGCCTGGTGGCGGGGGGCGTGCATCCGAGCCCTTTTCCGCACGCCCATGTGGTGACGACCACCACCCACAAGACGCTGCGCGGACCACGCGGCGGCGTCATCCTGACCGACCGGGAGGATCTGGCGAAAAAGCTCAATGCGGCGGTGTTCCCGGGCCTGCAGGGCGGCCCGCTGATGCATGTGATTGCCGCCAAGGCGGTCGCCCTCGGCGAGGCGTTGCGCCCGTCGTTTCGGGAATACGCCCGCCATGTTGTCGAAAACGCCAAGGCGCTGGCGGAAACCCTCAAGGAGCGCGGTTGCGACATTGTCTCCGGCGGCACCGATACGCATCTCATGCTGGTCGATTTGCGGCCCAAGCGGCTCACCGGCAAGACCGCCGAGACGGCGCTCGGCCGTGCGCACATCACCTGCAACAAGAACGGCGTTCCGTTCGACCCGGAAAAGCCCACCGTAACTTCCGGCATCCGGCTGGGCACGCCGGCCTGCACCACCCGCGGCTTCCGGGTCGCGGAATTTCGCCAGGTCGGCGCATTGATTGCAGAGGTCCTCGACGTGCTGTCGCAAAAGGGCGCTGACGCGGACAGCCTCGTCGAGGCTTCCGTGCGCAGCAAGGTCAAGACCCTCCTGGCGCGGTTTCCGATCTACTGTTGACGAGCAAGACGATGCGCTGCCCGACTTGCACAAGTCTCGATACCCAGGTGAAAGACTCCCGGCCGACTGAAGATTCATCGGCGATCAGGCGTCGGCGGCTGTGCCTTGCCTGCGGGTTCCGCTTCACCACTTTCGAGCGCGTGCAGCTTCGGGAACTTGTCGTCATCAAGCGCAACGGCCGCCGCGTCCCCTTCGATCGCGACAAGCTTGCGCGCTCGGTCAGCATCGCGATGCGCAAGCGCAATGTCGATCCCGAGCTCATCGAGCAGACCGTGTCAAGGATCGTGCGCGACCTCGAAAGCCTCGGCGAGAACGAAGTCACCAGCGAAACGATCGGCGAAACCGTGATGGCGCACCTGCGCGATCTCGACGACGTCGCCTATGTGCGTTTCGCCTCGGTCTACCGCAATTTCCGCGAAGCCAAGGATTTCGAGCGGGTGCTCGGGGAATTGTCGGGCGACGACGATGTGCCGGTGGTGCCGGCGCGGAAGTAGCGACATGACATCTCAATCGGGTGTAATTTTAGGGGGGAAACGTGGAGTCCGTAAGTCTGATTCCCACGTATTTGAGATAGGCAGAAATAACCTCCTGCGTCGTCGTGCAGTTGTTTATGTCGGCGCGAAGCGCTGTTTTGACTTCCGCCGCAAAACCCTGCGGGATGTTCGACAACGCGGCTTCTCTTGCCGCCGCAAGATCGGCGTGTTTGGCCGCCCTCGGTCTGATGAACGCCTGCTGAAAGAAGAAATGGTCGAGATCAAGGCTTGTGAGCATCCACGGCTCGAATAGTTGTACAAACGTCTCAAGTCCCACGGGGAACGATTGATTGGGGCCAGTGCTGACCATGAAGATGCGTATATGCAGGATCGCCTTCACGCTGAAGCCGACGAGCAACGCCTTGACCCAGGGATTTTCGAGGCCGACGCCGGTCATCGTGACTTCGCTGCCAACGAACGGAAGCAGCACCAAACCTGCCGCTCCAAGCGCGCCATAGGTCAGGATGTAAGCGTAAAACCAGCGGGATTTTGTAGCAAATTCAGGGGTGCGAGGATATTTGGTCGTGATAAGTTCAAACCCGGTCACAACCGTCGCCACGACGAATGTGAGGGCGAGCATTCTTGCGTCCACTCCAAACAACTGCATGCGCCCCCCGCGGTGAATAGCGCGTCGAGATGTATATTCGTTATGAGCTCGACTTGATGGTCACAAAGTTACCGTCAAACTTCACAGCTCCCCCCTGCTCGAGATCGCGAAGTCGCCGGTCGATTTCCTCCTTGGAAGCGGAGAGCTTCTCGTACAGGAACTCGCGCGGGATTTGCTTGTAACTTTGGACGGTTCGCAGGATCGAGAGGCTGAGTGTGTTGGACGACGACTCCATGGGATGGCTCCTGCCGACAAACGACGTACATATAGTAGCCCGAAGGTCGTAAATCCAGCCGAATGCCCGCAAACCGCACAAATCTCGACCAGCGCTTCATGTCGCTCGCCCTCGCGTTAGGTCGGCGCGGGCTGGGCAATACCTGGCCGAACCCCGCCGTGGGCGCGGTGGTGGTGCGCGATGACGGCGGCGAGCCTGTCATTGTCGGCCGCGGCTGGACGCAGCCGGGCGGCCGTCCTCATGCCGAGACCGAGGCGCTGCGCCGCGCCGGTGCGGCGGCGCGCGGGGCCACGCTCTATGCCACCCTCGAGCCGTGCTCGCACCAGGGCAAGACGCCGCCCTGCACCGACGCCATCATCGCGGCGGGAATCGTGCGGGTGGTGTCGGCAATCGAGGACCCGAATGCGCTGGCCGGACGCGGCCACGCGTTGCTGCGCGCCAGGGGCATTACGGTCGATGTGGGGGTCGGCGCGGCGGAAGCGCGGCGCGCCCACGCGGGGCATATCCGCAGCGTTTGCGATCACCGCCCACACGTCTTCTTAAAGCTCGCGGTGTCGGCCGACGGCAAGGTGGCGCTTGCCGGCCGCAAGCCTGCGCCGATCACCGGCGAGACGGCGCGCGCGCGCGTCCATCTCATGCGGGCCATGAACGATGCGATCCTGATCGGCATCGGTACGGCGCTGGCGGATGATCCGCAGCTCACCTGCCGCCTGCCCGGCATGGCGGCGCGCTCGCCAGTGCGCGTCGTGCTCGACCCCGGCCTGCGTCTGCCTGTCACCGGCGCCTTGGCGCGCACAGCGCGCGAAACGCGTGTGTGGGTCATCGCCGGCGAAAGCGCGCCGGCGGAGGCCGAGGCCGTTTTGGGCGCGCTCGGCGTCGAAGTGTTCCGCCTGCCGGTCTTTCGCCCTCCCCAATCGGAATCGGCTGTTGCCGGTTTCGATCACTCCATTGCAGCGGCTGCTCCCCCTGCCTTCCCTCTCCCAATAGCAGGCGAGGAAAGGCAGGGGGATGCGGCTGGGGAGGAGTCGGGGATGCGGGGCGTGCCGCAGGGCACTGCCGCGCAATCCCTCGACGCCTCACCGCGGCCCGCTCCCGGCCGAAAACGCGTATACGCCGGTTTCGGACGGTCACCAGAGCGATCGAAATCGGCAATAGCCGATTTCGATCGGGGGGAGGGAGAAGAAAGCGCGGTCCCGCGAACCTATCGGGGCTTCGACCTGTTGGCGGTTCTCCACCTCCTCGCCGAGCGGGGCATCACCCGGCTGATGGTCGAGGGCGGTCCTATCGTGGCGGCCGCTTTCCTGGCGGACGATCTGGTCGACGAGGCGGCGCTGTTGCGCGGCCCGATTGCAATCGGCCCTGACGGGATCGATGCGCTGGAAGGCATGCCGCTCGCCGCGCTGACAGCTTCGCCGAAGCTGCGCTCGCTTGGCGTCGAGAGCGTTGGCGAGGACACCATCGAGACATTCGAGAGGGTGTGACATGTTCACCGGCATCGTCACCGACATCGGCGAGGTGATCGCTGTTGCCGCGCGGGCCAACAATCTGAGCCGGCTCAGGATCGCCTGCCATTATGACCGCGCCAGCATCGGGGACGGCGCCTCGATCGCCTGCAACGGGGTCTGCCTCACCGTCGTGTCTGCGGGCGTTGAAGACGGCCGCACGTGGTTTTCGGCGGACGCCGCCGCCGAGACGCTGGCCGTCACCACGGCCGGCCGGTGGCGGCACGGCACCAGGCTTAATCTTGAACGCGCTCTCAGGATCGGCGACGAGCTTGGCGGCCATATCGTCGCCGGCCACGTCGACGGCATCGCGCAACTCGTGGCGCGCGAGGATCTCACCGAAATGGCGCGGCTCACCTTTCAGGCGCCGCCGCAGCTTTCTCGTTTCATCGCGCCCAAAGGATCGGTCGCCCTCGATGGCGTCTCGCTCACCGTCAACGAGGCGAAGGACGACGGTTTCGAGGTCCTGATCATTCCTCACACGCTTGAGGTGACGACCTTCGGGGCGCTGCGGCCCGGTGATGCCGTCAATCTCGAAGTCGACCTGATGGCCCGCTATGCGGCGCGGCTGATCGAGCGGCGTTGACGTTGCACTCGCCCGTGCGCCTTGGTACTGACGGCGGCTGCACGAGCGCCGGGATCCACGATGGTCGAACCGCGAAGACGGAAACAGGCGGATGACGCGCCGCTCACCGGCGTGCGCATCCTCATCGTCGAGTCCGGCTACTACGAAGATATCGCCGATATGCTGCTCGAGGGCGCCAGGCGTGCGCTTGATGCAGAACGCGTCGCTTATGAGGTGGTCACGGTGCCGGGGGCGCTTGAGATTCCCCAGGCGATCGTAATCGCGCTCGACAGCGCCTTTGGCGTTGAAGCCTATCACGGCGTCGTCGCGCTGGGTTGCGTCATTCGCGGCGAGACCAGCCACTACGACATCGTGGCCGGCGAATCCGCCCGCGCCCTGATGGAGATCGGGGTTGGCCGCGGCATTGCGGTCGGCAACGGCATCCTCACCGTAGACTCGGCCGCCCAGGCGAAGGCGCGCGCCGCGCCGGACAAGGGCGACAAGGGCGGCACGGCCGCCAAGGCTGCGTTGGCGCTTGTGCGCCTCAAGCGCGCCCTCAACTCGCGCAAGCCGCGATGACGCGCGCTCCGAACAGCGGCGGCCCCGCCGGCGGCCATCAGAAGGGCGACGGCCGAGGCAGCGCCGATTCAAAAGCGCGCGCCGCGAAAGGAGGCGGCAAAGGCCGACGCAAGGCGAATCGCCGCGGCGCCGCCAGGCTGGCGGCCGTGCAGGCCCTCTACCAGATGGACATGACGGGCGCCGGCCTCAACGAGATCCTCGCGCAGTTCGAGAGCCATTGGCTGGGACGCGAAGTGGAGGGCCAGCAATATCTGCCAGCGGAGGCGGCCTTCTTCCGCGACATCGTCGCCGGCGTCGTCGATGCGCAGCGCGATATCGACCCGCGCATCGACGCCGCGCTCGAAGCCACCTGGCCGCTCAAGCGCATCGAGGCCATCCTGCGCTCGGTGCTGCGCGCCGGCGCCTACGAGCTGGAAAAGCGCACCGACATCCCGGCGCGCGTGATCGTGTCCGAATACGTCGACGTGGCGCATGCCTTCGTCGACAGGACCGAGACCGGCATGGTCAACGCGGTGCTCGACCGGCTGGCGCGGAGCGTGCGGGCAGGGGAGTTTGCGTAGGAGCCGAAGCTACAGCGCTCCGTTGGCCACCTTGATTCTGCAGATCTGATTGGCGTAGCGGCCGCCATGGGTGTCGGTCGGCACCACGAGCTGGGCCGGGCCTTTGAACTCGGTGGCGTTATACGGCACCTTGGAGAGGGGGACGCCATCCTCGGCATAGGCGAGGAGGATGGGAGCGTTGCCGAAGCCGGGGTCAATCTCCGCCTCAGAAATGAGGGTCTCGTAGCCGTCGGTTCCGACGACCATGATGTAGAGGGTCGTCTGCGCGGCCGGCTCGCCGACGTACTCATTGCGGGTCGGAGGCGGGACCTTGATGCCACCGGCCGCGATGCTCAGCACAGTCCACAGCGTAGGCCCGGTCTCTGAGTGGGTCTGCGCGACGCCAAGGTGGTTGAGGTAGGCGATATTGAGAGTTTGCTGCCCGGGCAGTGCCGCGATCTGGGAAACGGTGAGGGCCACGGGCACGTTGACGTCGCCATCGATCTTGATGACGTTGGGCACATAGTTATGTCCGCAGGCAGCAGAAACGCGGTAGTTGTCGGCCTTTGTCGAGTGAGCGAAGACAAGAGCCGCCCCGGCCAACGTAAGAATCCCGGCCGCCTTTGCGGCGCAGCGTTTCCAATCCGCCCCTTTTAGCATGACCCGCCCCCTTTCGCTGTATACGACATTACATAACGAATTCGCTGTATACGATATAACATAACGAATAGGAAAGTAGCGGCTCGCCCGGAGTTGTGTCAATGGCCGCCATTTAATGCGCGGCCCAAAGTGTTACTGTCGCCTCCCGGAAGGTGGAGATCAGGTTCTGCGAGCTTTCATGTCGAAGCCGAGGAGCGAAGAGTTGGAGCAAAATCCAGCCGATGCGTCGGCGGAAGACCGCCTCATTGCCACCTATTTCCGCCCGCTTGCCACCCATCCGGGGGCGTTCGACCTTGCCGATGACGCCGCGGCGATTGCGCCGCCGCCGGGCTGCGATCTCGTGCTCACGACCGACGGCGTCATCTCGGGCGTGCATTTCTTTGCCGATGACCCCCCCGATGCGGTGGCGCGCAAGGCGCTGCGGATCAATCTGTCCGATCTCGCCGCCAAGGGCGCGGCGCCGCTCGGCTTCCTGCTCTCGATCGGGCTGCCGGCCGACCTGCCGGCGCAGTGGCTCCCGTTTTTTGCGCGCGGGCTGCGCGAAGATGCCGAGCACTATGGCTGCCCGCTGCTCGGCGGCGATACCGATAAAAATCCGGCCGCGATCACGGTCTACATCGCGGCGCTTGGCGCCGTCCCCCACGGCGGCATGGTAAGGCGCAAGGGCGCCCGCGCAGGCGACGTGGTGGTCGCAACCGGCACTATCGGGGACGCAGCGCTCGGGCTTTTGCTGCGCCGCGACGCTGCGGCAGCCGCGCAGTGGCGGCTCGACGCCGCGATGCGGGATCATCTTACTGGCCGCTATCTGCTGCCGCAGCCGCGAACCGCGATTGCCGAGGCGCTGCGCCGCCACGCCCGCGCCGCCATCGATATATCGGACGGGCTCGCCGGCGATCTCGCCAAGCTGTGCCGGGTCTCGGGCGTCGGCGCAGATGTCGCGGTCGCCGACGTGCCGTTGTCGGCGGCGGCGCGGGCCGCGGTGGCGGCCGAGCCGGCGCTGATCGAGGCCATCCTGACCGGCGGTGACGACTTCGAGGTTGTCGCCGCGGTCGCACCCGACCGGTTCGAGCCATTGCGCCAGGAAGCGGCCGCGGCCGGCGTGACGATGACGCGCATCGGCACCGTGACGGCGGGGGAGGGGGCGCATTTTCGCCATGCCGACGGCAGCACTCTCGCCTTCGCCCGCCCGTCCTACAGCCACTTTTAGAGCGGATTTCAGTTGGCGGGGAGCGACGCTGGGACAACTGGGGCCCGCCACGGCGACGGCGCGGCCGGTCGAGGTGCGGCGTCCGGGCGCGCCGCGCTGGGAGGCGCGCGTCCCGCCCTGTGCAGCCGGGGTTGAGCCAACGGGTCCCGCCTTTGGCGAGCCCGGATGACAGGCTCAGCGAAATCCGGGACCGGCCAGTCCACACGGCAGCGCCTGCCCCGGGTTTCCCTCTCGCTCAACCCGGCCTGAGCCTTCCTGGCGCTGTTAATTACGCCGCCAAAAGTCGCGTGTGCTCCGCTCATTGCGCCATTGCATGGCGAGAGCGTTTTTGGCAATGTCCGCGCCGATTTGAGGCGGGCGGCCGCCCAACGTCAAACCAATAAAAGTTCCATTGCGCCGGACGGGCCTCCGTTTGGCGGATCAAGAGCCGAGGACATTCAATGACAGCTTTGTGGATCATCGTCCTGTGCGGGGCGCTGGCGGTCGCGTTTGCGATCTGGGCGATCCAGTCGGTGATGAGCTCCGATGCCGGCAGCGCCCGGATGCAGGAGATATCCGCCGCGGTGCGCGAAGGCGCGCAGGCTTACCTCAAGCGGCAATACTCCACGATTGCAATCGTCGGCATCGTGATCTTCCTGATCGTCGGTTATTTGCTGGGCTGGCTGGTGGCGGTCGGATTCGCCATCGGCGCGGTTCTCTCGGGACTTGCAGGCTTCATTGGCATGAACGTCTCGGTCCGCGCCAATGTGCGCACGGCCCAGGCGGCCATCGGCTCGCTTGCCGCGGGTCTCGAAATCGCGTTCAAGGCCGGCGCCATCACCGGCCTCCTGGTGGCCGGCCTCGCCCTCCTCGGCGTCACGCTCTATTTCGGCTTCCTCGCCGGGACGCTCGGTCTCGCGCCCAATGACCGCACGGTTATCGACGCCATCGTGGCGCTTGGCTTCGGCGGCTCGCTGATCTCGATCTTCGCCCGCCTGGGCGGCGGCATCTTCACCAAGGGGGCCGATGTCGGCGGCGACATGGTCGGCAAGATCGAGGCCGGCATTCCGGAGGACGACCCCCGCAATCCGGCGACCATCGCGGACAATGTCGGCGACAACGTCGGCGACTGCGCCGGCATGGCCGCCGACCTCTTTGAGACCTATGCGGTGACAACCGTCGCCACCATGGTGCTGGCCGCGATCTTCTTTGCCGGGACGCCGATCCTCGCCAGCATGATGACCCTGCCGCTCGCGATCGGCGGCGTCTGCATCATCACATCGATCGCCGGCACGTTCTTCGTCAGGCTGCCGGCCAATCAGTCGATCATGGGCGCGCTCTACCGCGGCCTCATAGCAACGGGAGTCCTGTCGCTCGCCGGCATCGCGCTGGTGATCTGGCTTCTGGTCGGGTTCGGACAACTGCCCGGCGTGGAATATGGCGGCGGGTCGTTGTTTATTTGCGGCATTGCCGGGCTCGCGGTGACCGGGCTCATCATCTGGATCACCGAATACTATACGGGCACCAACTTCCGTCCGGTGCAGTCGATCGCCAAGGCATCGGTCACCGGCCACGGCACCAACGTGATTCAGGGGCTCGCGGTTTCTCTGGAAGCGACGGCGCTGCCGGCGCTCGTCATCATCGCGGGCATTCTGGTGACGCATTCCCTGGCCGGGCTGTTCGGCATCGCAGTTGCGGTCACCACCATGCTGGCGTTGGCCGGCATGATCGTGGCGCTCGACGCTTTCGGGCCGGTCACCGACAATGCGGGCGGCATCGCCGAAATGGCCGGCCTGCCCAAGGAGGTGCGCAAGTCGACCGACGCGCTCGACGCGGTCGGCAACACCACCAAAGCGGTGACGAAGGGATACGCGATCGGGTCAGCCGGTCTCGGCGCCCTTGTGCTGTTTGCGGCCTACAACGAAGACCTCAAGTTCTTCATCTCCGATACCGCAAGACATCCTTTCTTCCAGGGCGTTTCGCTCGATTTCTCGCTCAACAACCCTTACGTGGTGGTCGGCCTCCTGTTCGGCGGTCTGCTGCCGTATCTGTTCGGCGCCTTGGGCATGACCGCGGTCGGCCGCGCCGCAAGCTCGATCGTCGAGGAGGTAAGGCGCCAGTTCCGGGAAAAGCCGGGCATCATGAAGGGGACCGACAAGCCGGATTATGGCCGCGCCGTCGACCTGCTCACCCGCGCCGCGATCAAGGAAATGATCATTCCGTCGCTGCTGCCGGTGTTGTCGCCGGTATTCGTCTATTTCGTCATCTATGCCATCGCGGGGGGCGGGCCTGCCGGCAAATCGGCTGCGTTCTCGGCGGTCGGCGCGATGCTGCTTGGCGTCATCGTCACCGGCCTGTTCGTGGCGATCTCGATGACCTCAGGCGGCGGCGCCTGGGACAACGCCAAGAAGTACATCGAGGATGGCCATTACGGGGGCAAGGGTTCAGACGCACACAAGGCCGCCGTGACCGGCGACACGGTTGGCGATCCTTACAAGGACACGGCTGGCCCCGCCGTCAACCCGATGATCAAGATCACCAATATCGTGGCGCTGCTGCTGCTCGCGGTGTTGGCGCATTGATTGCGCGACGAGCGGCGCGCCCTCGAACGTTGCCCGGCATGGAGCGACGCTCATCGGCCTGAGGTTAGGTTAAGGTTCGCTTAGACCCAGCCGGCGGCGATTGGGCGAGCCTTGTGTCGCCCCGGTCGGCGAGCCTCGGCCGGCGGCGGGACCCACGCAAGGGTTAGCCTTACTGGCGGCCCATTCGCCGATCCTGCCGTCAGGATTTGAAGATCTTGAACATCAGGCCGAGCGTGTTTTGCTCGACGCCCCCGGACGGGGTGGTGCGGCTGATGTAGTCGAAAATCTTGCCGTCCTTGAGGCCGTAGTCGGCGAGTCTCTGGACGCGGCGATTCTTGTCGAAATAAACCGCAATGACGCGGCGGTCAGTCTCCTTCTGCGGCAGAAAAGAGGTCTGCTCGGCCCGCTGCGAAATGTAGTAAAATACTTCGCCGCTGATGGTCGCCACCGTCGACGGCGTGCCAAGCACGATCAGCACCTGCTCCTGGGAGGATCCGAGCGGGAGCTGCTCAAGCGCACCCTCCGGAATCATGTAGCCGTGATGGTAGACCTGGGTGCAGCCCCCCGCCGCCGCGCCGGCGAGCAGCGCCGCGCCGACGGCGAACGAGCGCCAACTTGTGAAACGCCCCCTGAAGTCGTTGATCCGACTCAAATTGCAGCATCCCCTTTTGCTTCGAAAGGCAAAATGACCTACCCCGCGCCCGCATCAATTACAACAGGCGACCGCGCCCACCCCTCCCTGACGCCAGCTTGCGGGGCAGGGACGAGACTGCGGCCGGTTTCCTCCTTACGCTCTCCGGCAAGCCGGACAGGGGTAGGGAGTGGGATTTCTGTGGCGCTATCGTGGCGTGGATCGGCCGCCCTACGCCCTCCAGGCTGTAGGGCGGATTGGAGCGAAGGCGACATCCCTGAACAGCCCACCTGCATTTCGCCTTCGCTCGATGCTGGGGCAGCCGCCTTGTATTTTCGGATTCGGTCGCCATTCTCCCATCTCGGCTGAATGCCTGACCAAAGGAGGTAACCGTTCTCATGATTCGGCCACAGCAGCCATGGCGCGTGCCGGTCCGTGTTGAGGACGTCCCGGAAACCGGGCTGCATTTCGACCTTGTCGCCGACGAACACGTACGCTCTCATCTTGCAGCCGTGGCGGGGGTGTTGAGTGTGCCCCGGCTTGAGGCGGCTATTGATGTCGCTCGCCACGGCAACGGCCTGCGGGCGACCGGACGGGTCACCGCGACGGTCGAACAAACCTGCGTCGTCACGCTGGAGCCGATGGAAAACCAGGTGGATGAACCAATCGATGTGATCTTTGCGTCGCCTTCCGAAGGGGGCTTTGTAGACCAGGATGCCCCGTTTGAAGCCGAGGAACCGCCCGAGGCCTTGTCGGACGGAACCGCAGATCTCGGTGCGCTTGCGGCGGAGTTCCTGCTGCTTGGGATTGATCCCTATCCGCGCATGCCCGGTGCGGAGTTCACGCCACCCGCCGAAGAAACCGCCGCGGCGGCTCCGTTCGCGGCGCTGGCGAGGCTCAAGGATGCGAAGAAGTGACGCTTCCGCCTGCGTCTGCTTATGCGTAAAGACCTTGGCGCCAGATTAAGGTCCAAGCCCGCCCTGCGGCGCAGGTAGGCTGCGTCAACCATTCCTGGCGCTGACTGTCCGCCTCTAACCACTGTTCCTTGACGATCCGACGCGCTATATGGTCCCGCGCCGCGAACGGGCACCCGGTCGGCGGGCGGCTAAGTTTGGCGGTGGCCCCGCCATCTATGCCTGAAACGGTCGATCGATGCCACAGAACGTACGCATTGCACTCGACGCCATGGGGGGCGATCACGGCGCAGCGGTTGCGGTGGCGGGCGCCGACATTTCCCTGGAGCGGCATCCGGACACTGAGTTCGTGATGACCGGCAGCCGCGCGGTCCTCGAACCGTTGCTGGCGGATCGGGCGGCGTTGCGGGCCGTCTCGCGCATCGTCCATACCGATGTGGCGGTCAAGATGGACGACAAACCCAGCCAGGCCCTGCGCCACGGCCGCTGGAAATCCTCGATGTGGATGGCGATCGACGCGGTCAAGAAGGCCGAAGCGGACGTTGCGATTTCGGCCGGCAATACCGGCGCCCTCATGGCGATGGCCAAGTTCCACCTCCGGACCATGGCGGGCATCGCCCGGCCGGCAATCGCGGCCTTATGGCCGACGCTGCGGGGCGAATCGATCGTCCTTGATGTCGGCGCCACAATTGGGGCGGACGCCAAGCACCTGGTTGATCTCGCCGTCATGGGCAGCGCCATGGCCCGCGTGCTGTTCGACCTTGAGCGGCCGACGGTCGGGCTCCTCAATATCGGCGCGGAGGAAGTCAAGGGGCTCGAAGAGGTGCGCGAGGCGGGCGTCATTTTGCGCCAGGCCGGGCGCCCCGACCTTGACTATGTGGGCTTTGTGGAAGGCGACGATATCGGCAAGGGCACGGT
>JAJPKK010000160.1 GCA_021323775.1 Hyphomicrobiales bacterium | reverse complement strand
CCCCGCGGCCGGGGGAGGGCAGGGAGCGGCGGGCCCGACGGCGGGTGCTTCCGGTCGAGCGCCCCAAGCGGCAGCGAAACGTCGGCGTGAAAGCGGCGGCCGATCGCCGCGACAAGGCCGTCATTGCCGCCGGGCGCCATCAGCGTGATGCCGAACGGTGCTCGTCCGGAAGGGCCAGCGTGCAGCGCCGCCGGCAGGGCAAGCCCGCACAAATCGAGCAGGTTCACGAAGTTTGTGTAGGCGCCGAGCCGCGAATTAAGCCCGATCGGATCGGCCAGAACCTCGTCGACCGTATAGAGCGTCGGCGCGGTCGGCAACGCCAACGCATCGATCGCCTCAAACTGGCGCTCTGCGGTGCGGCGCAGTTGTTCGAGCCGATAGAATGCCGTGAAGGCATCGGCCGCTGACGGCCGGGCGCCGTCGAGGATGATTTGAAGCGTCACCCCATGCATTGATTGGGGCGAGGACGCGATGAAGTCGCGGGTGGCCGCATAGCGCTCCGCCAGCCAGGGGCCCTCGTAGAGCAGCCGCGCAGCCTCGTAGAATGGCTCGATGTCGATCTCGACGATCACGGCGCCGAGCCGCGCCAGCCGGTCGAGCGCGTGCGTGTAGTCGGCGGCGGCCCGGCGGTCGCCGAAGAAGAGGCGCTGACCGGGCTGCGGCACGCCGAGACGAACGGTCGGCGGAGCGCCTGGGCTTTGGAGGGGCCGGCGGCGGGAGTAGGGATCGTCGTCATCGAAGCCCGCCATGACGGCGAGCACCGCCGAGCAGTCGTCCGTCGTGTGGGCAAATATCGACACGCAGTCGAGCGTGCGGCAGGCCGGCACGACGCCGGTCGTAGAGACGAGGCCAAGGCTCGGCTTGAGACCCACGATATTGTTGAACAACGCCGGGATGCGCCCTGAACCCGCAGTGTCGGTGCCGAGCGCCGCCGGCACGATGCCGGTCGCGACCGCAACCGCAGACCCGGAACTCGACCCGCCGGGAATGAGCTTCGGATCGAGCGGATTGCGGGGCACGCCGTAGGGAGAGCGCACGCCGACGAGGCCGGTCGCGAACTGGTCGAGATTCGTCTTGCCGATGATGATCGCACCGGCCCGGCGCAGCCGCGCGACTGCGGCGGCGTCTGCAGCCGGGCGATACGCGAAGTCCGGGCAAGCCGCGGTGGTCGCGAAGCCGCGGACGTCGATATTGTCCTTGACGGCGAGCGGAACGCCAAACAGGGGCAGATCGCGATTTCCCGCTGCCTCCAACGCTTGGGCCTCCGTGAGGGCCTCGCTTTCGTCAAGGACCGAAATGAAGATTGCCGGATCGTTGAGCGCGCGCATGCGGGCATAGCTGCGCGCCATGATGCCGGCCGGCGTGGCAGCGCCGGCCCGATAGGCGGCCGTGATCTCGGCAATGGTTTCGACGTCACTGGCGGGCATCGGCGGGTGCTGAATACTCCGAGCGGACGCAGGTGGCGCGGGTCCATGTTGGAGCGATCCAACAAAGTTTGCCGCAATCCATCATGATCTTACCAGGCGCGGTGGTCTTACCACGGACGATAGTCGCCACCGGCCAACCTGCGGCGCACGCTCCGTGACCCCTTCCGGGGACAAGACCAGCAAACGGCATGCCATTCGATGCCGGGCGCAAACTTGTGCCTTGCCGAAAGCTCCACGTGCGATTCTCGTGCGATGCTATGGTATGCTGGCAAGTCGAATTTCTAAGCTGCGGCGCCAACGACCGCACGGAGGGAGGAAGCCATGCCCACGCGTCTTGGGAGCAAGCACAAATATGCGCTCGCCGCCAGCCTGCTGGCCGGGCTCATCGGCACAGGCGTCGCGCCGGCGGTCGCGCAGCAAAGTCCGCCCGACTTCTCGGCCAACAATGCCGGGTGGGTCGCGGTGGGCACCGAATGGACGCCGCTGCCGGGCAGCCCGCCGCCCGTGACGCAAGACCCCGCGCACCGCTATGTGCCCAACAACCGCGGCGAGCAACCGACATTTCGCGTCGCCGACATCAACAATCCCAACCTGACGCAATTCGCGAAAGACGCGCTGAAGAAAGCGAACGAGGATGTGTTTGCTGGCAAGCCGATGTGGTCGCGCTCGGCGCGCTGCTGGGCGACCGGCGTGCCCGCCTTTCTTCTGACCCCGGCACAGCCGATGTTCTTTGTCCAGACACCGACGCAGGTCCGGATGATTGCGCAGCATGATAATGATGTGCGCCGTATCTACCTCAACGTGCCCCATTCGGCGAATCCCAAGCCGTCCTGGTACGGCGAGTCGGTCGGACATTATGAGGGCGACACGCTGGTGATCGACACCGTCGGCCTCAACGACAAGACGTTCATTGACAACTTCCGCACGCCGCACAGCGAAAAGCTGCACGTGGTCGAGCGCCTTCGCCTGGTCGAAGGCGGCAAATTCCTTGAGGCTGAAGTCCTGATCGACGATCCGGCGGTTTTCCTCAAGCCGCTGCATGTGACCAAGCGCTCGCGGCGGGTGGAGGCGACACTCGCCGAGTGGCGCTGCGCCGCTGGCGAAATGAACAACCCTTTCACCGCAGGCGCCGATCCGCTGCCGACCGCCGAAAAAGCCGAGTTCTGACGGGCGGCGAGAGGTCCGGTCGTTCAGCAAGCGTTCAGCAAGTCGGAGGCAATTACGAAGAGTTGGTCCCGAAGCTTGATGGCGAGACGGCGCGTCGTCCAGCCACAGCTGCGGTCGCCATGACTGCAGGTGGCGGAGGAAGGGACTGAGTTAAGCCCTGCCTCGGGGGTAAGCATGAGCCGGTTTTGTGTTGCCGCTCTGGGTTGCGGCAAGAAAACGCCTGCCGCCGGTCAACAGCGGCGGGCGCGAATGGGGGATCGGACCGCGGTCCGGCTGCTTGCGCTGGCGATCGTCGCGTTTGGGACGTCTGGCTCCGTCACTGCCGCCAGCCATAAGCATGTGACGGCGCTCGCCGGAAGAGCGGCCAAGGCGGAGCACCACAACGGGCGATCGGCGCGAGAAGCCAAGGGCCGCTCAGGCGAAAAAGCAAAGCGCAGCGCCGGCGGCCGGCGAAGTGAACACAAGAGCGCGCACGCGGCGCCCCTGCCGGCAAGCAGACCGGCATCTGCCGATACGGCGCCGGCGCTGCCGCCGGATCTTGCTGCAACCAAACAGGCAATCGAGTTGGTGCGCCAAGGCAAGGCGGGTGACGCAACTGCACTCGCGGCATCCGCCGGCAATCCGCTGGCGCAAAAAATCGTCGAGTGGGCGCTGCTGCGCCGCGCTGATGCCAACGCGAGCCTGGAGCGGTATGCAGCCTTCATCCGTGCGAATCCCGACTGGCCGAGCATCCCGCTGATACGCCGGCGCGCCGAGGCGGCGTTGTGGAATGAGCGCCGCGACGGCGGCACCGTGCGCCGCTTCGTCGGTGAGAACCCCGCCAGCGCGGTTGGTCGGCTTGCGCTCGCCCGCGTTGAAATGGCAGAGGGCAACCGCGCCGACGCGGAACGCAAGGTTCGCGCGGTCTGGCAGTCGGAGCAATTGTCGGCCGAGCTGGAAGCCGCGGTGCTCGCCGCATTCCCCGGCGTGCTGACCCGCGCCGACCACGTCGCGCGCATGGACCGCCGCATCGGCGCCAAGGATTTTGGCGCCGCGATGCGCGCCGCAAAGCATGTCGACGACGATCACGTGGCGATCGTCAAGGCCTGCAGCGCCGTGGCGGCCAAGTCCACCAAGGCAGGCGCGTTGCTGGACGGCGTCGGCGGCGACGTGCGGTCAGATTTGGGATACGCCTTGTGCCGTCTGCACTGGCTGCTGCGCAACGACTCGCCCGGCACAAACGTGCGCGGCCGCATCGTAACGCCCAAACTGGATATCGCGGCAGCGGTCAAGCTGACCCTCGCCGCTTCACGCGAGGATTTACAGCGTCAGGACACTGATGAGTGGTGGCGCGAGCGCCGCATACTCGCCCGCAAGCTCATCGATCTCGACGATGCGGGGACGGCATATCGCATCGTTCATGACGCCGCGCCGCCGGCCAATCCTTATTACCGCGCCGATTACCACTTCATGGCCGGCTGGATCGCGCTGCGCTTTCTCGGCGATCCGGCGACTGCGCTCAGGCACTTCGCGGACGTCGATCAAGGCTCGGCCGATCCGGTCGTCCGTGCGCGCGCCGCCTACTGGCGCGGCCGCGCTGCTGAAGCGGCCGGCCAGTTCGACGAGATGCGTGCGCAGTACGAGGAGGCTGCTCGATTTCCGACCGCCTATTACGGCCAGCTAGCGCGCGCCCGGCTCGGCCTTGAGGAGATGGCGGTGCTCCGCCCGCCGCCTGCACCGGTGTCCAGGGAGGACTCCGAACTCGTGCGCGCCGCCGAGATGCTCTATGCGATCGGCGAAATCGACCTTCTCCGGTCTTTCGTGGCCAACCTCGCTGAAGAGAGCAACAGCGCCGCGCTGCTTGCCGCATTGGGTGATCTCACGGCGCAGCACAACGACGCCCATTCGATGCTGCTCATCGGGAAGACGGCGCTCGGGAGAGGCCTCCCGCTCGATCATTACGCTTTCCCCGACATCGGCGTGCCAACCTACAGCCCCGTCGGGTCCAAGCTCGATCGCTGCATCGTCTATTCGATCGTGCGAATGGAAAGCGCCTTCGATCAGCGCGATATGTCGCCGGCCAAGGCCGTCGGGCTGATGCAGGTTACCCCGGAAGCGGGCCGCGATACGGCAAAACGGTTCGGCATCTCCTATGACTGGAACCGGCTCGTATCCGACCCAGCCTACAACATCCAGATGGGAACCGCCGAGGTCGCAGCCCTCCTCAACGAATACCGCAGTTCGTACATCCTGACATTTGCCGGTTACAACGCCGGCCGCGGCAGAGTCCAACAATGGGTGGCGCAGCACGGCGATCCGCGCGATCCAAAGGTCGATGCGGTGGATTGGGTTGAACGCATCCCATTCTCCGAGACGCGCAACTATGTCCAGCGGGTCATGGAGAATTTGCAGGTCTACCGCGCGCGCTTCGGCGCCAGCGCCGCGACCATCGAGCCCAACCTGCACCGCACAGCCACGATCCAGTCACACGCCGGACCAGCCGTGCAGTGAGGCGTCCAAGTTAAGCGACAAATTAAGCGACACCGCATCACTCTCACCCGGATTTCACACACCCCCAATGGGCGGACGGCGATTCGAGCCGTCAGACGGCTTGCCCTTGCAGAATAAGCGCTTGCTGCCGGTCATGTGCTCGCCGATCACATGATATGAGATGGCCGAAGGATCGAAACTCTCTGCGTCGCCAAATCTGCGCATCGCAGCTTCGTAGATCCGGAGAACTCGATCGAGGTCTCGAAGCGCCGCAACTCTCGGTGCTCGCCCAGCCGCAACTTTCGCGTTGCTTGGCTCAGCACATGGGAAGTTGACCGTCTTGGCCTGTTCTCCGGTTTGCTTCGGCCACGATTAGGCGAGCCCATGAGCGCGTCGCCGCCTTGTGGAGTCCCGCGGCCGGACACCCTTTGTTCGACGCGCCTCATATAGATACCGCAAGGGCAACTGCGTGGTCTGCTTCACGCGGTCGAGCACGACATAGGAATGCACATGCGCGACGCTGCGGTGCGGCAACAGCACTTCGTTGAGGATGCGCGAAAGGGTCTTGAGATCGGGCACCACCATCTTGACCAGAAAGTCCGCATCGCCGGTCAACGAAAAGGCCTCCTGCACTTCGTCGATGCTGTTGATCAGCTTGACGAACGCTTGACCGCTGTCGGGGGACTGCGTCGCCAAGCCGACTTGGATGAATACGAGCACATTGAGGCCGACGGCCTCGGCGGAGAGCACCGCGTGGTAGCTCTCGATCACACCGGATTCCTCCAGCGCCGCCCGGCGGCGCGAACATTGCGAGGCGGACAGACCGATCCGCTCGGCCAGCTCGTTGTTCGTGAGCCGGCCGTCCTCCTGGAGGGCCCTGAGCAGCTTGATGTCGAACTCGTCCATGCAAGGTTATCGCATAGATCAGCACATTATGCTAATATCATGCATGATCAGGAGTCACAACCCGCATTTCTCACGGATATTGCGCCGCCAATGCAGTAAAAGATCGACCGCAAGTCCGTGGAGGTTATATGGGTCCCTTTCCGCACAACGCGCCGCCCGCCAGGATCAGCCCGCAGAATCCGGCCGGCACTGATGGATTCGAGTTTGTCGAATTTGCTCATCCGCATCCGGATCAGCTCGAAAAGCTGTTCCGGCGCATGGGGTATTCGCCGGTCGCGAGACACAAGACCAAAAACATCACGGTCTATCGCCAAGGCGACATCAATTTCATCCTCAATGCCGAACCCGGATCATTTGCGACGCGTTTCGTTTCCGACCACGGCCCTTGCGCTCCGTCGATGGCGTGGCGCGTCGTTGATGCAAAGCATGCCTTCGAGCATGCCGTAACGCTCGGCGCTAAGCCCTATGTCGGCTCCGACAAGACCTTGGACGCGCCTGCGATTATTGGAATCGGCGGTTCGCTTTTGTATTTCGTTGACCGCCACCGGGGCGGCAATTCGCCCTACGCGGCGGAATTCCGATGGACCGGGGAGCCCGATCCACGGCCGAAAGGGGCGGGGTTCTACTATCTCGACCACCTCACCCACAATGTGAGGCGCGGCAATATGGACCAGTGGTTTGCCTTCTACAGCAAGCTGTTCAACTTCCGCCAAATTCGCTTCTTTGACATCGAGGGCAAGCTCACCGGCCTGTTCTCGCGGGCTTTGACAAGCCCGTGCGGACGCATTCGCATTCCGATCAACGAGTCGGCCGACGAAAAGTCGCAGATCGAAGAATTTCTGCGCGAATACAAGGGCGAAGGCATCCAGCATGTCGCGGTCGGCACCGACGCCATCTACGACGCGACTGACGTGCTTGCGGCCAACGGCTTGCAATTCATGCCCCGGCCGCCGGATGCTTATTACGAAAGGAGTTTCCAGCGGGTGCGCGGTCACACCGAACCGGTTGAGCGGATGAAGAGGCATGGGATTCTCATCGACGGCGAGGGCGTGGTCGACGGCGGGGAAACCAAGATCCTGCTGCAGGTTTTCTCCAAGGCCGTGATCGGCCCGATCTTCTTCGAGTTCATCCAGAGGAAAGGTGACGACGGTTTTGGCGAGGGAAATTTCAAGGCCTTGTTCGAGTCGATCGAGGAGGATCAGATACGGCGCGGTGTCCTCACGGCGTAAGGTAGGCAAAGGCGCGATGCGATGCGCCGGCCAGGCGTGGCCTTTTCGTGGATCGGTGGGCACGCGCTGACGCGCTTCGCCGACCCTGCGATCCGCGCAACATGATCCGGTCCTCCAAATCGCTCCAACGCGACTTCGCCCCGTGACAGAAGGTTCGCCCCGTGACAGAAGGCGAGCGGCGACAAGACTTAACGCTTGGCTCACTTGTAACTACGTTTATGGCTACTGGCCCGCCAGGGCAAAAACGATCCGGAGCAACTCCATGGCGCACCCCACGCAGCTTGAGCCATCACGCAGGAACGTCGCGGCGCCTCCTGCCGCGGCCTCATACCAGTCCGGGTTCGGCAACCAGTTCCAGTCGGAAGCCGTTCCGGGCGCCCTGCCGGTCGGCCGCAACAGCCCGCAGCGCGGGCCGCTCGGGCTTTATGCGGAGCAGATTTCCGGCACTGCCTTCACGGCCCCACGCCATGAAAACCGCCGCACCTGGACCTACCGCATCTGGCCCTCTGTGGTGCACAGGCCCTACCGGCGCATCGACAACGGCAAGCTGCGCACCGGCCCGTTCAACGAGACCGAGGCCACGCCATCGCAATTGCGCTGGAGCCCGTTCCCGATCCCGCAGGAGCCGACCGATTTCATCGATGGCATCATCACCATCGGGGGCAGCGGCAGCGCCGCTGACCAGTCCGGCATGGCGGTTCACGTCTATGCCGCCAACGCATCGATGGCGGAGCGCTTTTTTTACAATGCGGACGGCGAGATGCTCATCGTCCCGCAGCAGGGCCGCGTGCGCTTCGTCACCGAGCTCGGCGTCCTCGACGCGGACAACGGCGAGATCGCCGTCATCCCGCGCGGCTTAAGGTTTCGCGTCGAGCTGCCGGATGGCCCGTCCCGCGGCTACATCTGCGAGAATTACGGGCAGGCGTTCCGTCTGCCCGAGCTTGGCCCCCTCGGCGCCAATGGCCTCGCCAATCCGCGCGATTTCCAGGCGCCGGTGGCGGCCTATGAGGATAGGCAAGAGCCATGCACCATTGTGGCCAAATTCCAGGGCAACCTGTGGGCCGCGGAGAGCCCGCATTCGCCGCTCTGCGTGGTTGCCTGGCACGGTAATTTCGTTCCCTATAAATACGATCTCTCGCGCTTTATGGTGATCGGCACCATCAGCTTTGATCATCCGGACCCTTCAATCTTCACAGTGCTGACCGCGCCATCGGATATATCGGGCACCGCCAATGTCGATTTCGTCATCTTCCCCCCACGGTGGCTGGTCGGCGAAGATACGTTCCGGCCGCCGTGGTACCATCGCAATGTCATGTGCGAGTTCATGGGCTTGCTCAAAGGCGTCTACGACGCCAAGGCGGAAGGCTTCCTGCCGGGCGGCGCCAGCCTGCACAATTGCATGAGCGCTCACGGGCCGGATGCCGAAACCTTCGCGCGCGCGAGCGCGGCGGAACTTAAGCCGCAGAAGCTCGACAACACCATGGCCTTCATGTTCGAAAGCCGCTTCGCCATGCGGCTCACCCGCTACGCGATGGAATCCTCCGAGCTGCAGCATGATTATTTCGAGGGGTGGCAGGGGCTGAAGCGTTATTTTCCTGAGAAGCAGCGACAGTAGCCCGGATGGAGCCACCGGGTCCGCCAAATCCTGGAATGGCCTATCCCCACGCGCAATGCTGGCCCCGGATTATGGACCGCAAAGCGGGCCCCCTCCATCCGGGCTAAGCTCTTTCACAGCCCCAGATAGAACTTCCGGATCAAATCGTTGTTGTTGAGTTCCTCCGCCGACTTGCCCTCGAATGCGATCTTGCCGTGGACGATCACGTAGCCGCGGTCGGCGATGCGCAGCGCTTGCGGGAAGTTCTGTTCCGCCATCAGCACCGTGAGCCGATATTGCTGCTTAAGTTGCCGGATGGCGTCGATCGTGCGCGCGACCAGCACCGGGGCGAGGCCGACGGAAGGTTCGTCGATCAGCAAAATGCGCGGCGCCAGCATCAGGGCCCGGCCGAGCGCCAGCATTTGCTGCTCGCCGCCGCTCATGGAGCCGGCGAGCTGACGCCGGCGCTCGGCCAGCCTTGGAAAGGCCGAAAAGCAGAAATCCAGGTTCGCCTTGATCCGGGCGCGCGCCTTGGGCCGGAACGCGCCGAGCAACAGATTTTCCTCGACAGTCAGGCGCGGGAACAACCTGCGCCCCTCGGGCACCAGTGCGATGCCGAGATCGACGATCTCCTCGGTGGTGCGGCCGATGAGGTCATATGGCTCGCCCTCGATCTCGGCGACGATGGCGCCGGCGCTTGGGCGGACGATGCCCATGATGCATTTCATGAGCGTGCTCTTGCCGTTGCCGTTGGTGCCGAGCAGCACCACGGTCTCGCCGCCGCCGACGTTGACGGATACGTCCGCCAGCACGCGCACCGCGCCATAGCCGGCATGGACGCCCGCAATGGTCAAGCTATTGCCCAAGATACGCCCTCTCGACTTCCTTATCGCGCATCACGTCGTCAGGGCGGCCGTCGGCGATCTTCTTGCCGGAGACCAGCACCACCAGACGGTGGGAGAAGCTCATCACGGCGCGCATGATGTGCTCGATGAGGATCACTGTGATGCCGCGCTCGTTGAGCCGGATCAGCAGCGCTACGATGTCGTTGACCTCGGAATTGGAGAGTCCCGCCATTGCTTCGTCGGCAAACAGGAGCTTGGGCTCCGTCGCCATGGCGCGGGCAAGCTCCAGCTTGCGCATGTCCACCTGGGTGAGATCGCGCGGCAGCCGCCGCGCGCGCTCGGCGAGGCCAACGAGGGTCAACAGCTCCTCGCAGCGCGTTGCGATCTCGGCCTCGGTCAGCGGCTTACGCCGCGCGTTGATGGCGTAGAGCAGCGGCACCTTGAGGTTATCAGCGATCGTCATGCTGGCGAACGGGCGCGGCAGCTGGAAGCTGCGCGCCAAGCCGAGGCGGGTGCGCTGGTGGGCGGTGAGCCCGTTAAGGTCGCGCCCTTCGAACCGCACCGTCCCGGCCTCGTTGACGAGGGCGCCGCACAGGCAGTTGACGAGCGTGCTCTTGCCGGATCCATTGGGGCCGATCAGGCCCACCCGTTCGCCGGCGGTGACGGAAAGATCGATCTCGTCGAGCGCGACGAAGCCGCCGAACCGCTTGCAGAGCCTTTCCGCTTCGAGGAGCTGCGCCGCCGCCATGATCTATTTCTTCGAAGGAGAACGCCGCCACACCCCGATGAGGCCGTTCGGCGCAACAATCACGAATCCGACCAGGAGCAGGCCGACGATCAGGAGGTTGACGGCCGAGGAGATCCTTACGGTCAGCTCCTGCTGCAATTGACCGACGAGAACCGCTCCTATCAGTGGGCCGACCCAGCTGGTGGTGCCGCCGATCATCGGCATGGCGATCGAATTGACAGTGTACTCGAGCCCGAAGGCAGAGGACGGTTGCAGGTAGCCGATGTAGTACGGAAACGGCGCCCCGGCCATGCCCATCAGGGCGCCTGAGAGCGTGGTGGCGATAAGCTTGAGCTTGAGGGTCGGCACGCCCGAGGCTTCGGCCGCAAGTTCGTCGTCGCGGATAGCCGCAAAACCAAAGCCGAGTTTCGATCGTTCGATGATGCGCGCGGTGACAATCGCGATCACGGCGAGCGCCAGCATGATCAGGAATAGATACTGAATGTAAGGCAGCTGCAGGATCTCGGTTGCCTGAGGCCGGATGACGTAGGCGCCGCGCGCGCCGCCCACATAGTTCCAATTGACCACCAGAGTCTGCAGGACCACCGCAAGCGCGAGCGTCGCTATGGCAAAAAACGCGCCGCGTAGACGAATCGTAAGGTAGCCCATGCCGAGCCCGACGAGCCCCGATGCGACCGCCGCGATAACGATCAGCACCGGGATCGAGAGCGGAAACGATTTATGAAAGAACACCGTGGAATAGGCGCCCAATGCGAAGAATGCCGCAGTGCCGAAATTCACGTAGCCGGTGTAGCCGCCGAGGATGTTCCATGCCGTGGCCAGCACGATGAATTGCAACACCGTGTAGCCCGAAAAGAACCGATAGTCGTTGCCGGCCGCGCGCACTGCGACGAACACCGCCACCGCGACAGCCATGCAGATCAGGATAAAGGCCCAGTTCGGGATGGCGGAGCGCGCGATCGGGCCCATGGCTTATCGCCCCAGCAGTCCGACGGGCCGGAACGCCAGCGTCAGCAGCAGGAGCCCGAACGAGACCGCGGGCGCCCACGACGGGCCGTAGAAGGTCGCCGTGAAACTCTCCACGATGCCGAGCAGCATGGCGCCGATGAGCGTTCCGGGCAGGCTGCCAAGGCCGCCGAGCACGCAGATTGCGAACACACGGCCGATATAGTCGCGCCCGATCGACGGCTCGACCGGCTGAATGATGATGAGGAATGCCCCGGCCAGCGACGCGGTTGCAATCGAGATTGCGAACGCAATGCGTTTGATCCGGATCGGATTAGCCGCCATCAGTTGCAGGGCGAGTTGATCCTGGGCCACCGCCATGATGGCGCGGCCCGTGAACGTGCGGGTCAGGAAGAGCTGCAGCGCCGCCAGCATGGTGAGCGACATCAGGCACGGCACCAGCATGCGCAGCGGCAGGTCGACGATGCCGAGATGCCAGCTTTGCTCGATGTAGCCGGCCTGGACATAGCGGTAGTCGACCCCGAATTCCAGCACCAACGTCACCTCGGTGATGAACAGGATGCCGAAAAAGAACGCGAGGCCGCGCATCGGTTCCTGGCCGCGTTTTTCAAATGACAGGTAGTAAATCTGATAGATTGCCGCGCCGAGTCCGTAAAAAACCGGCAGCGCGATGATGCTCGCTGCAATCGGATCAAGGCCAAACTGCGAGTTGACCATATAGGCGATGTAGGATCCGAGGATGATAAACGCCGGGTGCGCGATGTTGACGATGTCGAGAATGCCGAACGAGATCGAGATCCCGACCGTCACGGCCGCATAGAACCCGCCGAGCAGGACCCCGGCCGTCACAGCGTTGAGCAGCAGGTCGTAGGACAACAGTTTTCCCCCGATCGCACCCGACCACCTATCTGCGTGTCACTGCCCGGCTTGACCCGAAGTCGGGCCTGCCCGACTTCGGCATTAAATTGTCGAAATCGGAAACATCCGATTTCGATGCATCCAGTAACCCGCGGCCGATGTTTACTGGATCGCCCGGTCAAGCCGGGCGATGACACCGCTGTTGCCGTAACCCAATTCAATCTCCCACCTCACGCCGCCTTGCGCCTGATCTCATCCGGAAGCGCGAGCGGCGCGTTGGCGCTGTCGAGAAACTCCACGGTCATGAACACCATGTCGCCGTCGCCGATATTCTCAAGGTCATGCACCTTGAACTCGCCGGGCCCATAGCTCTCATGGCGGGTCTCGCCGGGCGCGTAGGCGTATTCGACCGTCGTGCCGTCCATCAGATGCTGGCGGCCGCGGCACGGCGTGATGGCGGTCCAGAAATAGTTGAGCACGTGTCGATGGAAGCCGAACCGCTGTCCGGGCTTGAGCCTGATCGTCCATACGCGGACCTTGTCGGTTTCCGAGACCAGCTCGCTCCCGACGCATCCATTGGGGCTCTCGGCCTCGCGCGCAAACTCCTGCCTGAGCGCGGCCGGCCATTCGCTCCGGTCGATCCGCGTCGCCGGCTTGTCGGACATCGTCAAGGCCATCGAATTCCTCCCTGATCGCCCTTATGGCGAAGGCCGTAATTAATTTGATACCTTGCCCGGAGCCATAAACCAAGCGCGCCGATCGGATGTCGTGACCGGAGGCGAAATGAATGCGTCTGTCCGTCGCGCAATCGTGATCGGCGGATCGCTCGCAGGCCTGTTCGCCGGGTTGCTGCTCCGCCGGCAATTCGCGGTTGACATTTATGAGCGCGCGGACGCCGAACTTGCCGGGCGTGGCGCCGGCATCGTCACGCACGAACTATTAGGGGAAGCGCTCGACGCAGCCGGGATCGGGTGGAGACAAGGGCTCGGCGTTGAGGTTGAGACGCGGCGCTTCTTCGACCGCGACGGCCGGCTCAAGCTGGAATATCCGTACCGGCAGACGCTCACGGCCTGGGACCGCCTCTACGACATGCTGCGCCGCGCCTTTCCGGCGGCGCACTATCGCGGCGGCAAGGAGCTGGTCGCGGTCGAGGAGTACGCCGGCAGCGTCGCGGCGCGGTTCGCCGACGGTTCGGTGGCCGAGGGAGATGTGCTGATCGGCGCCGATGGATTGCGCTCGACGGTGCGCGCGCAATTTCTTCCCGACGCGACGCCGATCTATGCCGGCTACGTCGCGTGGCGGGCTCTGGTGCCGGAGCAGGCCATCGCGCCGGACCTGCACGCGCAGGTGTTCGACCACCTGTCATTCTGCCTGCCGCCGGGCGAGCAGATTCTCGGCTATCCGGTCGCAGGACCTGACAATGAGCTGCGCCCCGGCGGCCGGCGCTACAATCTGGTGTGGTATCGGCCCGCCGATGAAATCGAGCTTAAGCGGCTGCTGACCGACGAAGGGGGGACGCTCCACGCGCTCTCGATCCCGCCGCCATTGGTTTCTCGCACGGTCATCGCGGACATGCGCGAGGCCGCCGAGACCGTGCTGGCCGCGCAGTTCCGCGACCTGATCCGACTGGTCGACCGGCCGATCCTGCAGGCGATTTATGATCTCGAATCGCCCCGCATGGCATTCGGCCGCGTCGCCCTCATCGGCGACGCCGCCTTCGTGGCGCGCCCGCATGTGGGCGCCGGCGTCGTCAAGGCGGCTCAGGACGCGCTTGCGCTGATGCGGGCGCTGGAGAGTACCGACGACATCGCGGCGGCGCTCAAGGCCATGGAAGCGGCGCAGGTGCCGTTCGGCCGCCGCATCGTCGCGCGCGCCCGCGCGCTCGGCGCCAGCCTGCAGCCGCGCCAGGCGACCGCAGAAGAGCGCGCCAATGCCGCCCGGTTCCGCGCCGCGGAGGCGACGCTTCGGGAAACTGCGACGCTGGAGTTTTTGCAGTAGGGTGGGCGAAGGCGGCCGAGGCGTTGCGATGCTGGCACGAACTTGCTTCCGCCTTTGCCCACGCAGTCTGTCGGCGCAATTGCTGGACAGAGGCAAGGTCGGCCGGCGTGGGCCAAGGCACGCAGGGCCGCCGCGCAAATGACATCGGCTGCGCCAGGTGCCGTTACTCCCTATCCCTCCGCGCCCACGGCGGCGGGGCGCGCAACGGCCCGCAGCTTTGCGGCCTGCACCAGCGGCGGGCAGCGCTTGTCGTCGTAGTATTCGACCTGGCAATCGAGGCACTGGAAGCACTCGGCGGTGATGATCTTGCCGGTTTTCTCGATCGCCCGCACCGGGCACGACCGCTCGCACAAATGGCAGGGATTGCCGCATTCCGGACGGCGTTTGAGCAGATTGAGAAGGTGCAGCCGGTCAAGGAATGCGAGCACGCCGCCCAGCGGACACAGGAAGCGGCAATAGGCGCGCTCGGAGAACAGCCCAATCGCCAGGAGCGCGCCGGCATAGACCACATAAGGCCAGGCGCGCGTGAATTTTGAGGTGATCGCGGTCTTGAATGGCTCGATCTCCAGCGTCGCCCCCGATGGGTCGATCTGCGTCATCACCAGCACAAGCACCGCTGCGGCGGCGATATACTTGCCCAGCCACATGCGCTTCTCCAGCGCGGCCGGCGGGCTCCATTGCGGCACGCGCAGCGCGCGGGACACCTGGGCGAGCAGCTCCTGCAGCGCGCCAAACGGACACAGCCAGCCGCAGAACACGCCGCGTCCGATCAACACCACGGAGAGGAGCGTGTAGCCGGCGATGATGACCATCAGCGGCTCGGCGAGGTAGAAGCCATAATCGAAGCGATTGAACGGCGCCATGAGATAGTTCATGACGTTGACGATCGAGAGCTGCACGCCCGCGGTCCAGCCGAGCCAGACCAGCACCACCAGCAGAAATCCGTTGCGCACCAGCCGGTGGGCGAGCCGAGAGCGCGCCAACTGCGCCTGGAATACGAAGATCAGGGTAAGAACCGTCAGCAGCAGCGCCAGAATCGCAACATTCCCCCGGGCGTCGTGCCACGCCTCGACCCAGGCGGGGACCGGCGACCCAACGTCCAGAGGCAACTGAAAATCGCTGACGTCAGCGTCTCCGGCACTCGCTTGTCCCGCTTGATCGGCGACCACAGGCTGGGTGGGACGCTCGCTTGGCGCATCGTCAGGTTTGGCCAGGACCTGCAAGTCCGGAAGGCGATAGTCGAGCCCGAACGCGACCGTCACAGGCGGACCCTCTGCGCTGTTGACCAGAAGTTCCAGCCGCCACGGCTTTGTGGGGTCGAAGCCCGAATCGGCAGGCAGCGCGAACAGCGCGGCGTCCTCCATCCCGCGGATGCCCTCGGCGAAGGGGTTGGTCCACTGATAGTTGTCCTGGACGAACTCAAAGGTCTTTCCGTCCTGAACCACGCGCAGGCGGTCGAAGCGATGGCCCGTTTCGTCCTGACCGAATTTATAGCCGAGGAAATTGTAGCGCCCCCGGGAGGCGACGAAGATCGCGCTGGCGCCGTTCGGCAGTTTGTTCCTGTACTCGTCGAAGTTCAGCATGCCGATGAGGTTGCCGCCGATGGTGGGCAGCGTGAACAGCGCGGTCGCAAATTCGATATAGAGGTCATCCGGGCGGCCGAGCGGCACGTCGAGCTTGACATTGGGCGCACCGGCGTTGGCGAGCGCCGCCGCGACTTCGCCTGAAGTGACCTGCCGGCGCGCGACCGCGCCGGCGGCGACGAGCGCGTCCCAGGACTTGCGGCTGAAGCTTTCGGTATCGACAGTCGCAGCCGGGGCCGGAGCCCCGCCCCCCGAGGCTGCAACGGCCGCAGGGGGCCGCGCCAGGCGCGGGCGCAGCACAAGTCCTGCCGTGATGCTGATGGCGGCGCGCATGGCGCGCGTACTGATCGTGGCGCCGGCGACGAAGTCCGGCGGCAGAACGTTCGTGCCGCCGCGCAGCGGCCTGCCAGCTTCGCGGGCCAGGAACGTATCAAGCAAGCGCTGGCGCTGCGGGTCGTGAACGATATAGGGCTCGTTGTGGAACACCACCTTGGCCCCGGTGATCCGGCCTTCGAGATCGACGCCGGCGATGACATCAAAGGGTGTCGTCGAATAGCCCGGAGCCGCAATGATATCGAGGGTCGAAAACACATAAGCCGCGACCTTGTCGCCCTTATAGACGGCGATCGCAGGCGGCGACCCCTCCTCCGGCCCGAGCCGGTCGGCGCCGGGAGGATAGACCACCGCCATGACTTCGGGAGTGAGCCGCTCGCGCAGCTTGCCCTTTTCTGCGAGCACGGGCGAGGCAACGACCAGCGCCAGCAGAATCCACGCGACCAGCGTCACGATCTTGGAAGGGATGACCGCCTGCGCAGGGAATTGCATGTGGCATGTCCGGTGTGTCTCCCTCCCCGCTGTCGGGGAGGGATGGGGTGGAGGAGGAAACGCGGGCTGTTCAGAAGTCCGCCTTGCTCGCAACCGGCATGTGGTAATCGAACAAATGCTGGTTGTTTTCGGCGCAGGCTTCCTCATGCATGGGCATCTGGACCCGCTTGAAATTGTTGATGGCCGACCACGGCTCATAGAACGTATCCGGATCCTCCACCCGGAAAGTCACCTGCAGCGTCTTGCCCTCGTCAACCAGTCGATAGCGTTCAACCACGTGCAGCTTCTCGGTGTGCGGCGTGCGAAAATTGTCCAGATAGGTCTTGTCGTTCATTCCGATGGTGTCCACCACCAGGGTGTCGCCCTCGTAGTGGCCGACCGACTCGCCGTACCAGGACGGCCTTGGGTTCGCCGAATGCGGCACGTCGAGATAGACGCGGCGCACCTGCGCATCGCCGGAAAAGATCATCGTCACCTGCTTCGGCGTCTGCATGAAGTGGATCGGCTCGACAACGGCGAAGGCCATGAAAGCCGGGACTCCTGCCGGCATGCAACTCTGTCGTGCCCCATAGGGGATGCCGCCGGCGAGCACCTTGTCGTTCTCCCGCTTCATGATCTCCTTGGCCCAGGGCTTGATGTTGGGATTGGCGAGATCGGCAACGCGAAACGACGGCTGCGCTCCCGTGGCGCGAAAGACGTTGTTGGTGACGTAGGGGTGGGCCGGATCGTTTCGGGTCGGGCTGGGCCCGCCCGGGACGGCGATGTAGTCGAGGTTAGCAAGGACCCACGCCGCGTCGTTGGACGAAAAATCGGGCATTGACCCGCCGGGTTCCCCAGCATGTATCGCCCCCGCCGCCATCAGGCTGAGCCCGGACCAAATGGCGGCTGCAAGAAAGGCATTGCGTGAATCGAAGTTGGGCATGTCCCGCTCCCTCAAGTCCCGTTTCCCGGCCTCCCCTGCAAGCCGTGAGGGCAGGGCTAGAACCGATATTGTTCATCGCGATCGGTTATTATCGTTGAGACGAATTTACGCTGCTACAGCTCATTGTCGCGGTCAACTGTAGTTGAACACCGAGCCCGTTCGAACTCTCCGCAGTTTCTGAGTATGGCAGGACGGACAATCAAGTCTGACTGACCAGCGCGGCCATGAGGGCGAAAGGCGATTCACAGCCCGAAGAGCCTCTTCGCGTTGCCGCCCGCGATGGCGGCGCGGCTGGTGTCGTCGAGACCTGCGGTAGCGGCGAGAAGCTGCAGCGGGTCATATTCGGCCATGTCATAGGGGTAGTCCGTTCCCATCAGCAGGTGGTCGCTCCCGAACGTCGCGACCAGCGCGGCTAGCTGCTCCGCCGTGAATACCACCGTGTCGACATAGATCTTCTTGAGATAGCTCGACGGCGGCTTCGGCAAGTCGCCTTTGGCGTCGCTGCGCGCCCCCCAGGCGTGGTCGATGCGGCCCGGATAGGCGCCCAGATAGCCGCCCCCGTGGACTGCGACGATCTTGAGATCGGGGTGCCGTTCGAGCACGCCGTCGAAGATAAGATAGTGCAGCGCGATCGTGGTCTCCAAGGGATTGCCGATGATGTTGTTTAAGTAGAAGCGGGAGAAGCGCTGCGCCTCGGTGAAGCCGTTGGGATGGATGAGCACGACGGCGCCGAGTTCCTCGGCTTTCTTCCAGAACGGCGCGAAGGCGGGGTCGGACAGTTCTTTGCCGGCGACGTTGGTGAGAATCTGCGCGCCTTTGAACCTGAGCTGCGCCATGCAGCGCTCAAGTTCGGCCGCGGCCTCATTGCCGTCCGCCATCGGCAGGGCCCCGAGCGCCACAAAGCGGTCAGGCCGTTTCCCCACATAGCCGGCGATGCCGTCATTGATCATCCTGGCGGCTTTGACGGCGATCTCCAGTGGAACCGTGTAATAGCACTGCGGCGGCGGACACATCACGAGCTGCAGGTCGATGCCCATGGCGTCGAGATCGGCAAGCCGTTGCTCGTGGCGGGTCATCAGGCCTCGGCGGTCGCTGTCCTGGCGCGCATTGAGCCCCCTGGTCTGCGGCGTTGCGAAATTGATCAACGGAATGGTCGCCGGATCGAGGTGCGGCTTGACGAACTCCGCCGCCTCCGGAATTGCGATGTGCGAATGGATGTCGACGGTCACGCTTTGCGGCCGCATCGCCCGCCCGGGCCTGGCGCCTTGCGGGCGCGCGGCGGTCGGTCCGTAACGGTTCCAATCCTGGGGCATTCGGGGTCCTCCTTGGGTTCCTTGCAGAGCGGCTTGAGCGCAGCGAAACCGCTACCAGCGTCGCCGCTTGGGAACGTCCTGATGGGTTTCGCTGTTGCTCAACCCCTCCTGCCGAACCGTTGGACTACCGCTTGCTTCTCACAATGCCGGTGGGCTTGCGTTCCGGGTTCGCCGGTATGATCGGCAGCAGCAGGTAATTCGGCGTCTTCCGTCCGAAATGCAGCGTGGTCACGCCGTCGAAGATCTCCGGCGGGCGGTCTTGCGGATCGTCGTGCAGGAACGGGCCGCAGCCGGTCAGCTCGTTCTTGAAATTCGAAAGCTTGCCGCCGCTCGCCCCGCCATATTCGTAGTCCTTGCCGCGAATGGTGAGGGCAATGCGGTATCCGGCGGGCGCCACGATCGAGGTTGGCCAAATCTCGATGTCGAGTTCGACGACCTCGCCCTCCCGCAGCGGCTCTTCGATATCGTGGGCATGATAGGGGCGGTAAGGCAGCGACCGCGCAAGGTCTAGCCTGCGGTGCGAGGCGCGCAGCCAGCCCTGGGCGATCGGAGTGTGGGGATCGATGGCGCCCTGGAACACCACTTCCTTGAGATCCGGGGAGAACGCCCGCAGGACCAGGAACAGATCAGCATCGCTGGTCGACGACGATATGAAGAGCTTCGCAGCGACGGGTCCGGTGATTTCCGTCGCCTCTGCGAGCGGGGCGGTCATGAACGTCACGCCGTCGCCCATCGCGGCGAAGCTCAGCGTGGCCTTGCCGGCGGTGGCGCTGGTCTTGAGCATGCCGTCCGCCGGGTCAAGATGAAACTTCGTCCATCGGGCGCGCTTTAGCGGCCATTCGTTCTCGGCGCGGGCGACGAATTTCTCGCCCGGATGGCGGATCTGGAGCAGGACCTTAGGCTGCCTGTCCCACCCGTTGTCCTTGCCGTGGAGGAAATGGTCGAAAAACCGCAACTGCTGCCTGCGGCCGTAGTCCGTGTAGAAATGCGTCCAGTGCTCGCCGCCGTGGACTTCGAGCCATTTCTGCCGCGACGCGGCCTGCATGAAGCCCTCGAAATTCCCGCGCAGATGAAGACCCTGGCCGCCCCAATTGGCGGCGGAAAACAGCGGCACGACGACTTTGTCCCATATGGGCGAGCGCGCGCGGTGATAAGCGTCGTCGAGTGGATGGGCGAGAATGTCGCCACCCAAATCCGTGCGGTTGCGGGCAAGCTGATCCTCGCCGAGCGTCTCGGGTCCGCACACGAGTTCTCCGTGCACGGGCGAGCGCTTGCCGCGCTCGCCCGCGCCGTATTGCACGGTCTTGACCTGCATGTCGTACCAGTTCTTCCAGAAGGTGCATAAGATACCGCCGTGACGGGTCATGTCGCGGTACCAGTCCGCCGCCCCTTCCCATACGCAGATGGCCGCGAGGTGCGGCGGCTGCAGCGACGCCACGTGCCATTGGTTGATGGCGTAATACGATACCCCGTTAAGGCCGACCTTGCCGTTCGACCACGGCTGCACGCCGGCCCATTCGATGCAGTCGTACAAGTCCTTGGTCTCGCGGGGCGAGAAGTGGTCGATCACGCCCGGCGAGCAGCCGCAGCCGCGCGAATCGACGCGCACGCAGGCGTAATCGTGGGGCACCCATTTCTCTGGATCCACCACCTCCCAGTTCTGGTACTTGTTGGTCGAGCCCGCGGCGACATCCGGATGTTTCTTCGCCATGCGCTGCCACGCGCTCGGATAGCCTTCCTGAAACGCGAGCCCCTTGGCATAGGGGCCGTAGCTGAGGATCACTGGAAATTTTCCCACCTTCGCGGGCCGGTACACGTCCGCCCGCAGCACCACGCCGTCATCCATGGGAATCGGAACGTCCCAGTCGATATGCATGCCGTCGCGAAATCCGCTGCGCGGCTGATGCGTCTTGCGACCGCTGCGTGGCGTGTTCTCGCCCAAGGACATGAGCTGCTCCTGAAGCCCACCGGCATTTTAGAGTTTCGATCCTATTCCACAGTTGGGTAAGGTGGACAAAGGCGCGAACGGGTGCGGCCTCTGGCCGGCCTGATGACAGGCTCCGCGCCGTATCCGCGGGGGCGCGCTTCGCCTTTGCCCACCTTGCCCATCATCGCGTCCAAAATATTCGAAATAAGACATCACCGTCGTTTCGCGCGCCTGCCGGGCTTATCGCGCCTGACCCCCGCCATCGTCTGCAGCACGGCGCACACCGACGCTGTATCCTCCTCGCCATATCCCATCGAGAGGGCGGCGGAGTAAACTGGAATGCTGGCGGAAAACAATGGCGTCGGCACTCCCAGCCTGGCGGCATGATCTTCGATCACCGCGATGTCCTTGTGGTAGAGCTTGATGGTCATACTGGCATCGTCATAACGGTCCCGCACCATCATGGGCCCGCGCAATTCGAACACCCGCGAGGCGCCGGCGCCGGTGCGGACGAAGTCGTAGATCATCTGCGGATCGAGCCCCGATTTGATGCCCAGCACCATCGCCTCGGCGGCGGCGACATTGTGGACCGTGACCAGCAGGTTCGCCACGTATTTCATGCGGCTGCCATTGCCGAAAGCGCCCGCATTGTAGGTCGCACGCGAAAAGTCGGAAAATATGCGCGTGGTCTTGGCGATCGCCTCGGCGTCCCCGCTCGCGTAAATGACAATGTCCTTGACGGCAGCCTGGGCGCCGGTGCCGCTCACCGGGCAATCGAGCATCGCGTGGCCGGCTTTGCGCAATGCGGCCTCGGCGCGCTCTTTGTCCTCAAGTTTGAACGTGCTCGCCTCGACGACGATCTTCCGCGAAAGCTGCTGCCGGGTGATCGCCGCGACCGTGGCATCGAGCGCCTGCGGGTTCGGGAGGCTCAGGATGATCACTGGCGCAGCCGCGGCGAGGGTTTCCAAAGGCGTGA
Organism: Hyphomicrobiales bacterium; assembly: GCA_021323775.1. Taxonomy (GTDB): domain Bacteria; phylum Pseudomonadota; class Alphaproteobacteria; order Rhizobiales; family Xanthobacteraceae; genus JAJPKK01. The sequence goes on along the minus strand of JAJPKK010000160.1, from coordinate 37,109 downwards.
TTGCGACGCCGGCGCGGGCTGCCGCGCGCTTGCGGGTGGCATCAATGTCAAAGCCGAGCACGCGCCAGCCGGCTGCGGCGAGGTGACGCGCAAAAGCGCCGCCCATGGTGCCCAACCCGACGACGCCGACGGTTCCCTTGGTTCGCTTTGCCATTTGCTTTGCCCCTAGCCACTCGACAGTTCATCCACTATAAGCCCGGCTTTCATCACGCCCACCCTGTCCGCGCTCTGTCCTGGGAGCGCGGGCGTGCACCGTGCTGTTCCAAGGGCCACTTCCAAGGGCCGCAAGGAGACCCGCTATGGCTGTCCCCAAGAAGAAAACGTCGCCCTCGCGACGCGGCATGCGCCGCTCGGCCGACGCCCTGAAAGCGCCAACCTACGTAGAAGACAAGGATTCGGGCGAATTGCGCCGTCCCCACCACATCGACCTCAAGACCGGCATGTATCGCGGCCGCCAGGTTCTTAAGCCGAAAACCGAAGCGTGAACGGCCTTTGGTCTGAGGGGTTACTTCCGAGGGCGCCAAAGAGCGGTGCCGGGGCCCGTCGCACCGCTTCCTTCGGAGGTCGGCCCCATGTTGCCCACCAGCGTGCCGCTGCTGATTTTGCCGTTCGCACTCTACAACATCGTGGCGCTCTTCATGCCAGAATTCTCGTGGAACAACGAAATCTGGCGTGTTCACATGATTTCAGGAGGGGAATGGGCGATCACCGCAGGCGACGCGATCGTTGCGGCTTCGGTTCTCATTCTCATGATCGATTTGCTCAGATCCGCGCGCCACTCGGGCCGGCGCACCATCTTGGATCACGTGCTCTCGATGGTCCTGTTCGTCGGCATGCTGATTGAGTTCCTGACCGTCAAGGCGGTGGTGTCCAGCACCTTTTTCCTGTTGCTTGTCGTCAGCTTCGTCGACGTTGCCGCCGGCTTCAGTGTCAGCATCCGGGCCGCCATCGCCCGCCGCGACGTCCTGCTGGATGAAGCGGGTGGCGGTGGCGGCGCCGGCGCCTGAGGACGCCGGCGCATCCCTTTCCGTACCTGTTGCCCGGATTGAGCACAGCGAAATCCGGGGCCCCCGCCAACAAGGCAACCGAACCCGGGTGAGAATCGGCGCAACTCAACGTGTATTCCCGGACATAAAAGGCAATGCCTCGCGACTTTCACAGCCCAGGCCGCTCCGCGGTGTACGCGTGCGACGGCATGGCGGCAACTTCGCATCCGCTGGCGAGCCAGGTCGCCATCGACACCCTCAAGGCCGGCGGCACGGCGGCCGATGCCGCGGTCGCGGCAGCGGCGACGCTTGCGGTGGTCGAGCCCCACATGACCGGCATCGGCGGCGACTGCTTTTGCCTCGTGGCCAAGCCTGGCGCGCCAATCTGGGGCTACAATGGTTCAGGCCGCGCCGCCGCGGCGGCCCGGGCCGACATCCTTTGGGACCAAGGCGTGCGCGCCATGGAGTCGCATTCGCCCCACCGAGTCACGGTGCCAGGCGCGGTCGAGGCGTGGTGGGCAATACTCCAACGTCACGGCCGTTTCGGGCTTGACCGCGCCCTCGTTCCCGCGATCCATTATTCAGAATACGGGTTTCCCGTGGCGCCGCGCGTGGCTTATGACTGGGCCTTTTCGGCACAGGCATTACGCGCCGATCCGGGAGCATCCCGGCATTTTCTCATTGACGGGAGAGCGCCGGCGGCGGGCGATATCATGCGGTTTCCGGCCCTGGCCGCCACCTTGAAAGCCATCGCAGCGCGCGGGCCGAAAGCCTTTTACGAGGAGGCAGGCGCCGAGATCGTCGAGACGCTGGCGCCGCGCGGGTCCTGGCTCACCCGGGAGGATTTCGCCAATCACCGCGGCGAGGAGGTGACCCCGGTTACCTCGGACTATCGCGGGCTTAGCGTCGTGGAGCTGCCGCCCAACGGGCAGGGGCTCGCCGCCCTCGTGCTGCTCAATATCCTGGAGAATTTCGATCTCGCCTCACTCGATCCCAATGGCGCGGAGCGCCTTCATATCGCACTTGAGGCCGCCCGCTTGGCTTTCGCGGTCCGCGATACCCACGTGGCCGATCCGGCGTTCATGCGCGTTGACGCCTCATCGCTCATCGACAAGGGCTTTGCGCGGAAGCTTGCCGGCAAGATCGACCGCCGCAAGCGCGCAAAGCTGCCCCCGGCGCCGACACCCGGCGGCGACACCGTGTATCTCACAGTGGTCGACCGCGACCGCATGGCAGTATCCTTCATCAATTCGCTGTTCAGCGAGTTCGGCGCCGGCATCGCCACCGAGAAGAGCGGCATCCTGCTGCACAATCGCGGCGCCTGCTTCGTCGTCGATCCGGGCCATCCCAATGCGATCGGGCCATCGAAGCGCCCGATGAATACCATCATTCCGGCGCTTGGGGTGCGGGACGGCCGGTGCGAACTTGCGTTCGGCGTCATGGGCGCGCACTTCCAGCCGATGGGACACGCCCACCTGATCACCAATCTCGTCGACTACGGTATGGATCTGCAGGTTGCGATCGACCAGCCGCGCGTATTTTACGAGGGCGAGGGCACCATCGTTGAGCGTGGAATCTCAGGGGCGGCGATCGACGGATTGACGCAGCGCGGTCACCGGGTCGCGGTGCGGGAGCGGCCCTGGGGCGGCGCCCAGGCGGTCGCCATCGACTGGCGGCGCGGCTTGCTGATCGGCGCGTCGGACGGCCGCAAGGACGGTTGCGCGATAGGGTATTGACCCCCCTTCAGCCCTTCGTCTCGCTCAGCTTATCCAGCCGTTTCTGCACGTCATCAAGCTGGCGCTTGAGATCGTCGATCTCGTTGCTCGGACCGGCCGGCTTTGGACCTTCGCCCTTCGGGCTTTCGCCAGGCTGGGCCTCGCGCCGCGCGAAGGGCGCAAACATGGCGAACGCCCGCTCGAACATTTCCATGTTTCGCCGCACCTGGTCCTCCAGCGGAGCGAATGGACCGGCGCCGAAGGCTTGGGTCATGTGCTGGCGGAACTTCTCCTGTTCGCGGGCGAGCGATTGGATCGAAACTTCAAGATAGCGCGGCACCAGCATCTGCATGCTGTCGCCGTAAAAGCGAATGAGCTGACGCAGGAACGTGATCGGCAAAAGGTTCTGGCCGCCCTTGTTCTCCTGCTCGAAGATGATCTGGGTCAAGACAGACCGCGTGATGTCCTCGCTCGATTTGGCGTCATAGACAACGAAGTCTTCGCCGTTCTTGACCATGCAGGCGAGATCCTCCAGCGTCACGTAAGTGCTGGTCCCGGTGTTGTAGAGCCGCCGATTGGCGTACTTCTTTATGACAATCGGCTCGTCGGGTTTGGCCATGGCATTCAATGCTCTGCGATGATTGTTCTTAGCTGTACGATGATCGGGCGATACGACGCGGTCACGTCATTTCCGCTGTCCGCGTCGATGACGACAAAGTTCTCGCCGCTTTCCCCCGGCGTCATGAGATCGTCGCGGATCAGATAGGCACCGGTCGCAGGACGATAGAGACGATGCCCCGCATATCCTTTAATCAACATCGGCTGCCCGGGCTGGTCCATGGCTTGCTTCTGATCCCGGTCACATCTTGGTAGCGTTTTGTTCATCCACGTCAAAAGTATGACGTTTCCTGGCAATGGGCTACTACTTTGTGGGCAAACGCCACATATCTCCGAGGGGCAAGGGCCCCTCGTCAACCTGATCGCGGGACGCCGGGCCTCACCGGGACACGGAGGCCAATTGACCGAGCAAGGAGACAGCGGCATTGACCATGGCGATCTTCGCCGACAGGCTTGCAAATCCCGCCTCCGCGCGCCCGTTGCGCTTGGGAAACCCACCGCCACCCCACCCTCCTCCGCTGGCGGGGGAGAGTGGGGCGGGAGTGCTGCCGCTTGCGAGCGCCAGAAGATGAATCAAACAGGAGACTTGTTATGAAGGATGACATCGTCATCGTGGGGGCGGCCCGCACGCCTGTCGGATCGTTCAACGGCGCTTTCGCCAACTTGCCGGCCCATGATCTGGGCGCGGTCGCCATCAAGGCCGCCCTCGACCGTGCCGGCATCGAGACCTCCCGGCCCTCCGAAGTGATCATGGGCCAAATTCTCGCGGCCGGCGAGGGGCAGAACCCGGCCCGGCAGGCATCGATTGCGGCCGGCATCCCGGTCGAGGTCCCGGCCTGGGGCGTAAATCAGCTCTGCGGCTCGGGCCTGCGCGCGGTCGCCCTTGGCTACCAGGCCCTCCTCAACGGCGATTCCAATATCGTGGTAGCCGGCGGCCAGGAGTCCATGAGCATGGCGCCGCACTGCGCCCATCTGCGCGGCGGCGTCAAGATGGGTAATTTCGAAATGGTCGATACCATGATCAAGGACGGCCTGTGGGACGCCTTCAACGGCTACCACATGGGGAATACCGCTGAAAATGTCGCCCGCCAGTGGCAGATCACCCGCCAGCAACAGGACGAATTCGCGGTGGCCTCGCAGAACAAGGCGGAAGCCGCCCAGAAGAGCGGGCGGTTCAAGGACGAGATCGCGCCCGTCACCGTCAAGGCGCGCAAGGGCGATATCGTGGTCGAGGCCGACGAATTTCCCAAGCACGGCACGACGCTTGACGCCATCAGCAAGCTGCGGCCCGCCTTTGCCAAGGACGGCACCGTCACGGCCGGCAATGCGTCGGGCATCAATGACGGCGCCGCCGCGGTGGTGCTGATGAAAGCGAGCGAGGCCGCCAAGGAGAACCGGAAGGTCTTGGCCCGCATCGTGTCCTGGGCGCACGCGGGCGTCGATCCCGCCATCATGGGTACGGGTCCGATCCCGGCGTCTCGCGCGGCCCTCAAAAAGGCGGGCTGGACGATCGGCGACCTCGACCTTATCGAGGCGAACGAGGCGTTTGCGGCGCAAGCCTGCGCGGTCAACAAAGACCTTGGCTGGGACACCGGCAAGGTGAACGTCAACGGCGGCGCGATCGCGCTCGGGCATCCGATCGGTGCGTCCGGCGCGCGGGTGCTGGTGACCCTGCTCTACGAGATGGAGAAACGCAACGCCAAGAAAGGCCTCGCCACCCTGTGCATCGGCGGCGGCATGGGCATTGCGATGTGCGTCGAGCGGTGAGAAGGGGGGCGCGCGAACCAGATTCCCTCCCGGCGGCAATTTTGCAGGGAATTTTTTCGCGATCCATGCGGCTCCGATGAGTGCAGATCTCGATGTGAGATAGCCAATATCCGCGCCAATGGTGTATAGCGGATTTTATAGTCGCAGGTGTGGGGAGGGAAACAGCATGAGAAAATTGATAGCCGCCGGATTGGCGGCGTCTGCCGCCTTGGCTGGGTCCGGCCGAGCTTACGCCGTCGAATATCCATGGTGCACGGTAGACGCAGGCAGCAGGCAGTGCATTTATTCGAGTCGCGAGGAGTGTGCGGCAAGCTCCTCGCGAGGATTTGGCAGTCTGTGCTTCCAAAATCCGTCCTATCGCGGACCCTCGGAGCCCGCGAATCAGGGAGACCGCACAACGCCGGCTCGACGCAAGCCGGCCAAGCGCAGCTCCGACCAATGAGGGTACCGGCCCGGCGCGTGAGGTTTGCTTGACGCTGGTCCGGTCTCGGATGCGCAGACTCGCTCTGAGCACCCCCAGGGCGCAATAAGCGCAGTGCATTGGGCCGCCCCGGCGCGAAAGGCGCTCCACCTCGATCTTGGTGGGCGCGTTCGGTGATAACGCGCCGCAATGCGCCGCGCTTGTTGCGCCCTGCGTGCTGCGATGCCTTAACGGCGGCCGATGGCGGCCGGCGGTTGCTATGCCGCGCCGGCCCACTACGTAGAGACTCGGATTGCGCGGCGATGGGCAATGCGAGATGCCTTCCGCATTGGTGAGGGGGGCTCATCACGCCTTCGCACTCAAGCGCATCCCGAAGAAGAGGCTCAGCCGATGCCCTATCGCACCAACGAGGACCTGCCGGATTCGGTCTCGCGCCACCTGCCGCCGCATGCCCAGGACATCTACCGCGCCGCATTTAATCATGCCTTCGAGGCCCATATTGGAGACCCGCGCCAGGAAGAGGCGGCCGCCCGGATCGCATGGGCCGCCGTCAAGCGCTCCTACGTGAAACTCGGCAACAGCTGGGTGGCGCGTCAGGGCCATGGCTGAGGCCGGACCCGGCTGCAACCCGGCTCACGGGGCAGGTTGAGCGCAAGTCCGCGAGTCGCAGCCGCTACCTTAAGTCCGTGCGCGGATCGTAAGGCCGCTCGCGCAGCCACTTGCGCATCAATTCCTCAAGATCCGGGTCGCTCTTGTCGGGAAGCGCAATCTCAACCGTGGCGTACAAATCCCCGGCCTTGCCTTTGGCCGGCATTCCCTTGCCGGCGATCCGGAAGGTGCGCCCGCTTGTGGTGCCCGCCGGGATGGTGAGCTCAATGGCGCCGTCCAGCGTCGGCACCCGCACCCTGCCGCCGAGGACCGCCTCATAAAGCGTGATCGGCACGTTGACGCGCAGGTTGTCGCCGTCGCGCACAAAGTAGGGATGCGGCGCCACCCTGACTGTGATCAGAACGTCGCCGGTTCCGCCCGGACCAGGCAATCCCTGCCCCTTGAGGCGGATCTGCTTGCCCTCGGCGAGGCCGGCCGGAATCTTGACATCGACCTCCTTGCCGGTGGGCAGGTGCACGCGCCGGGTCGTGCCGTTCGCGGCTTCAGTGAGCGAAATGGTGACCTCGGCCGTGACATCGTGGCCGGCAGGCTCCATCTCCTCGGGCGCAAAGCCGGCGTGGACCCGGGAGCGGCCGCGCGCAGCGCCGCCAAGGCCGCCGGCGAACATGCTGTTGAGCAAATCATCGAAACTGGAAAATCCGCCCGGACCGCCTGAGCGCCGCACGCCCTCCGGCCCAAATGAGAAATGTTCAAAGCTGAAATCCGGGCCGCCGCGTGCGCCGCGACCGAAACCAGTTCCAGGACCAAAGCCCTCGAAGCCGCGGAATTTCGGCTTGCCCTCTGCGTCGATTTCGCCGCGATCGTAAGCGCGGCGCTTGTCTTCCTCGCCCAGGATCTCGTAGGCCGAATTGAGCTCGGCGAAGCGCTGAGCAGCCTTGGGATCATTCTTGTTGGCGTCGGGGTGCAGCTTCTTGGCGAGCTTACGATATGCGCTCTTGATCGCTGCCGCATCCGCATTCTTTTTCACCCCCAGGATTTCATAGGGGTCGCGCATCGCAAATTTCTCCGCTCCAGCGCCGGCATCCAGCCCCGGCTGTCCGGTTCCAATGTGGGGGCAATGCGACAATTTCGCAACGCAATCACGTCATGGACGCTGTCGCGAGGCAGCCCGCCCATTCCATTGTAGCCCGGATTGAGCGGAGCGAAATCCGGGACCGGGACTGCTCCTGGGGCGGCCCGCCCTTTCCAGTCCCTCCACTCAATGCCGGCTATATCGGCGCTTGCGGAGAGGCAGAGCAGGGCGGCGCATACCCCAGTCCCCAGAGCGGCGCTATCGCCGCCACGGCTTGAGGCTGCGCACTTCCCATCGCCCAACGCGGTTGCGGCAGGCCTCGCCCTGCATCCATGCTTCCGCCTTTTCGTGCACGTAACTCGCGAGGAAGTCGCGGCACTCAACGCCATTATCCCGGTAAACAGCGGCGAGCGGCGTGACCGTGCCGCGGGCGCCGGTCGCTGGATTTTCCCATGCTCCGCCGTTGCGGCGATCGAGCAGCGACGCGGTTGCAGCGCTCGCGGCCTCGAGATCGTCGCCCGTGAACGCCCCAATGCTGAGCGCCGAAATCAGGTCGATCGAACCGGAATCGGCCCTGCCATTGTGGCTCGAGAATCCGAATGGCGCCGGCATGCCGCAAGCGCCGGCAACAAGCAAAATGCCGGCGCCGCAGAATGCCGTAAGCGCTATTTTAAGCTGCGACTGAGCCGTCGCTGCTCCCTGCCCCCGAACGGGCTCGGCTGTTCGCCGCCGCCCGAGCGGGCGGAGCGCCCGCCATAGGCGCGATGCCACGCATATACTATAAGCGGACCCACGATACGCAACCCGATACGCAGGGCCCGGCATGAAACCGGTCACTAGGGAAGTCCCCGCAAGATGTCCGACACCGTCCCCATTGAACATCCCGCCCGGTTAAGGAGTGGTGATTTTACCGAGGCCGATGAGCCGCTGCGGCTGTTCGCGGCCTGGTTCGAAGAGGCAAAGCGCGCTGAGCCCAGCGATCCGGAGGCAATGGCGCTTGCCACCGTCGATGCGGCCGGGATGCCCAATGTGCGCATGGTCCTTCTCAAGGGGTTCGATGAGCGCGGCTTCGTGTTCTATTCCAATGAGGAAAGTCAGAAGGGCCGCGAACTGGCCGCAAACCCCAAGGCCAGCCTCGCCTTTCACTGGAAATCGTTGCGCCGCCAGGTTCGCCTGCGCGGCGCGGTCGCAGCCGTGAGTGCGGCCGAAGCCGACGCCTATTTCGCGAGCCGCCCGCGGTCATCCCAGATCGGCGCCTGGGCCAGCAGGCAGTCAAGCCCGCTCGAAAGCCGCTACGCCTTCGAAAAGGCGATCGCGCTCAAAGCTGCCCAATTCGCGGTCGGACCGGTGCCGCGGCCGCCATTCTGGGTCGGCTACAGGATCGCGCCCACCGTGATGGAATTCTGGCACGAGCGGCTGTTCCGCCTGCACGACCGCATCGAGTTTCGCCGCGCGGCCGTGGGCGAGGCGTGGACGAAAACGCGGCTCTATCCCTGACGGCCGAGCGCAGCCCGGATTGAGCGTCAGCGAAATCCGGGACCACCGGGTCAGAGGCTGCAAAGCCGCTCCCGGGTTTTGCTTAACGCTCAACCCGGGCTGCAGGATTTGCCGGGCCCGCAGTCGGCCCCCGCAAAAAGATTCGCGGCCTCGTAGGGCGCGTGATGCACAACCCCTATATAATGCCGGCACACCCGCAGAAGGGACCCTCACGGTCAACGCCATGCAGAACGCCTCCGCCTCCAATCAGCCGCGGCGCACACTGCTTCTTACCGGAGCGAGCCGCGGCATCGGGCACGCCACTGTAAAACGCTTCGCCGCCGCCGGGTGGCGGGTCATCACCTGCTCGCGGCACGCCTTTCCGGAGAACTGTCCATGGGCGATGGGACCGGAGGACCACATCCAGGTCGATCTCGCCGACCCTCAAAGCACGCTCGATGCTATCAAGGAAATCAAGCGGCGTCTCTCAGGCGAGCTGCACGCGCTCGTCAATAACGCGGGAATTTCCCCCAAGGGTAAAGGCGGCAGCCGCCTGGGCACGATGGATACCACTTACGAGATGTGGCAGCAGGTGTTCCAGGTGAACTTCTTCGCCCCCATTATGCTGGCCCGCGGCCTGGTGGAGGAGCTTGAAGCCGCCAAAGGTGCGGTTGTTAACGTCACCTCGATTGCAGGCTCTCACGTCCATCCGTTTGCGGGCTCGGCCTACGCGACCTCCAAGGCGGCGCTTGCCTCGCTGACCCGCGAAATGGCGTCCGATTTCGGGCCCCGCGGCATCCGCGTCAACGCCATCGCGCCCGGTGAGATCGACACCGCGATCCTGTCGCCCGGGACTGAGAAGATCGTGGCGCAGATTCCGCTGCGCCGGCTCGGCACCACCGACGAGGTGGCGAAAATCATCTATGTGCTGTGCACGGAGGTATCGTCCTATGTGAACGGTGCCGAAGTGCATATCAATGGCGGGCAGTATGTGTGAGGGGCTGCCGGAGGCTCCCGAGAGCCACCCGCTTCGATGTATTGATTGATCGATCGCGAGCCTCGTAAGGTTCGGATCGCTGACTACCACTGACGTCTTTCCGATACTTGCAGGCTCGGAGCCGGTTTCCCGTCCCGCGGGGAACACGCCCACCATGGGCGCGCCTGCCGCAACCCACGTTCAGGCGTGCAATAACCATAACCAATTATATAAAGGCTTCAATAGCTTACGTTCTATGGTGCGCGACTGCAACAGATTTGCGGATTGAACATGGTGAAGCACGGCGAAACTGGAATCAAACATAAGGTTCCACTATGCTTTATGTGCGCCAGTTGAAATTGTGGCGTTGCAGCGAGGGGTGCGTGATGGCGTCATGGAGGTTTGTGATCCTTGGTGTTGGATTGCTGCTGGGCGGATGTTACCAGGCGACTCTGGAGCCTGCGCCGACCGCAGCGATGACGCCGCACGATAAGGAATTGCTCGCCCGCGCGCCTTACGCCCAGGCCCGCATCCCCGAACCGTTCCAGCGTCACATCGTCGATTATCACCGCAAGGAAGCGCCCGGAACGATCTTGATCGACCCGGACAATCGCTTCCTTTACCTGGTCCAGCCTGGCGGAAAGGCGATCCGCTACGGGGTGACGGTCGGGGAGGAAGCGCAGGGGTGGTCCGGCGTCGCGAAGGTCGGCAGCATGGCGGAGTGGCCCGGTTGGACACCGACTCCCGGTGAGCAGCAGCGCCTCGGCCCGTTTCCGGCGCATGTCCCGGGCGGTCCGCAGAACCCGATGGGCGCCCGCGGACTGTATCTCTATGCCAATGGCAAAGACACACTGTACAGGATCCACGGCACCAACCAGCCGGAATACATCGGCCAGGCTATCTCGTCGGGCTGCATCCGCCTTACCAACGAGGACGTGATCGACCTCTACAGCCGTGTGAAGATCGGCACCCCTGTTGTGGTGCTGGCGCCCGGTCAGGGGGATTCGCCCTTCAGCCCCAAAGTGGCGCTCAGCGGCGGGCTGGGACGGGAATAAAAACGTCGTAATTTCCGCCGGCCGGCGTAAGCTGATGTAGGGGCGACCATTGTGGCCGCCCGGCGCCCATATGGCGGATTTCGGACAGCCGCAAATCGTACGCTGATACATCATCTGCCGCTCGCAAAAGGGGGCTATAGCGGTCGGGGCTATAGGGGTCGCCCCTACAATCAATCCACCAGCCGGTCGCTTTTCGCCCACGCGAGCGTCCGGTCGAGGGCGCGGCCCAGCCGCTCGAACAGCAGCTCCAGCTCCTGCGCCGAGATGATCAGCGGCGGACAGAGCGATATCGTGTCGCCGATCAATGCGCGCACGATCAGGCCTTCCGCCTGAGCGGCGGCGACGCAGCGCATCGCAACGCCGAGCTTGGGATCAAAGGGGCGCTTGGTGCGCTTGTCGGCCACGAGTTCGATTCCGCCCACCAACCCGAGGCCGCGCGCCTCGCCCACCAGCGGGTGCTGTTCCAGCCGGTTCAGACCGGCGCGGAACTGCGGCATCAGCGCCGCCGCCTTGTCGACGATGCAGTCACGGGCGAAGATTTCAAGGGTCTTGAGCGCAACCGCTGCCGCCACCGGATGACCCGAATACGTAAAGCCATGACCGAAAGCGCCGATCTTCCGACTTTCATCGACGAGCGCATCGTACATGCGCTGCGGCACCAGTACGCCGGCGATCGGCAGGTAGGCCGAAGACAACGCCTTCGCGATCGAGATTGTGTGCGGCCGATAGCCCACCACCTCGCAGCCGAACATGCGGCCGAGCCGGCCGAAGCCGGTAATGACTTCATCCGCGATCATCAGGAGATCATACTTCTCGCACACCTGCGCGATCTTCTCGAAATAGGTCACGGGCGGCACGATGACGCCGCCGGCCCCCATCACCGGCTCCGCAATGAAGGCGGCAACGGTGTCGGGATCCTCGCGGAGAATCAATCCTTCGAGTTGCTGCGCTAACCGGGTGGCGAAATCTTCTTCGCTCTCGCCGTCGATCGCGTTGCGGTAGTAGTGCGGGCAGTCGGTGTGGATGACGCCGGCAATCGGCACGTCGAAATCGGCGTGGTTCGCGGGCAGACCGGTGAGCGAGGCCGCGGCGACCGTGACGCCGTGATAAGCGCGCTGGCGGCTCACGATCTTCTTCTTCCTGGGACGGCCGAGAGCATTGTTCATGTACCAGACGAGCTTCATCTGGGTGTCGTTCGCCTCGGAGCCGGAACTGCAGAAGAACACTTTGGAGACCGGAACCGGCGCGATCTCCTTGAGCTTCTCGGCCAGTTCGATCGCCGGATCGTGGCTGCGGCCGGTGAAGAGATGCGCGAAGGAGAGCTTGCGCATCTGCGCGGCTGCCGCCTCGACCAGCTCCTCGTTGCCGTAGCCGAGCGCCGTGCACCACAGCCCCGCCATGCCCTCGATGTAGTCCTTGCCGTCGGTGTCGTAGACATAAACGCCGCGGGCGCGCTCGATCACGAGCGGGCCCGTGTCACGGAATGTCGCCAGGTTGGTATACGGGTGAACCAGGGTTTCGATGTCGCGGACGGCGAGATTGCTAAGCACATTCATCAAAGACGGCTCTCTTCTGGCAGGAGCACCGCACGCGCGCCGGCGGCGAACGGGCGGGGCCGCGGCAGCGGCACCGGAACTGTCGCCGCATGAGCGCGGGAGGACGTGACGAACGACTGCAACGCATAGGAGTGCAGCCCGTCATGCAGGTCCCATTGACACAAACGGTAACCGCTGGCCCGCTCTATGCGATCGATGTGGATATGATTTTCGTGGTATCCGTCCGAACCGGGGCCGAGGACCGTGGTAAAGCGGCGGCAAACGGCGGCTTTCATGGCGACGCGAAACTCCGACGGCGCCTCCGCATCAGCCGGCCGCACGACGCGGCCGTCGTTGAGCCGGATCGAACGGATGTCGAGGGCGTTGGCGAGACCGTGCTCGCTCAATCTGGCGTTTGCCACGCGATTGCGGCCGCGGCATTCGTAGGAATCGAAGTTTTCGATTGCGCTCAGGGCCGAACCCATGGCGGCCGCGGCCGGCGCCAAGTCCTGACGCACGAAAGAGACGACCGCCTCCGCCATCTCGCAGCGGAGCGTCGCAGGCGGCTCGATTGCGACCTCGGTGCGATCCGTCAGAATGATCCGTTCCAGTTGGACGATGTCGGGCCCGCCGCACCCGCCAGGGCCGCCAAGTTCGCCCAGGGGCTTGAAGACCGCGCGGCCCTCCGACAGACGCATCTGGCAGGCAGTGGGCGCTGCATCCTGCGCCGATTGCGCCGCAGCGCCGCGGCTCAAGGCGATCAGTGCGAGAGCGGGGCCGACGACGGCGGCGATGATCGCGATCGGCTGATCAATTCTCATGTTGGCCAGCTTCAGCAATTGCGGGAGACCGGTCCGGAGGGATGCGCGAAGATTTCTGGTAGCATATTCTGTAATGCGCGGCGATGCTGTGGCGCAGCAGTTCACAAACGGCTTAATCATCGCTACGGCCAGTCCGGCCGTGCGTAATGCCCTGCCCTCGTCGTCTGCGGTCAAAGTGACGCACTGTCCGTTTCAAATTGTCCCGGTGCCGGAGGAATGACGAATTTTTCAATGAAACAATAAACGGGAACGATAAGCGATTAAAGGAAACAAAGCGGCGCCTGCGGCGACACGGCCGCTTTATTTGTTGAATTTCCTCTAAAGAAAAACTTGCATTGAATTTTCATATACTTGAAACTACACAAAGATGAGAGAAAGAAGAACCTTGGCTATTGCGCAACGTGCATAAAGCTCAATCCGGACGGCCCGCGCAAAACGGCGGACCTCAATTGGGCGTTCTGCGGTTGGTTGCCTGTACGGCATCCGCCGCGGCGGGATCAGTTGGCGTCGTCGCGCTGGTCGGCTGGTTGGCCGGGCTTCCTCTGGCAACGAATTGGGAGCCGCATCTCGCCAGCATGAAGCCCGTCACCGCGCTGGCTGCCCTCCTGATTGCGTCCGCCATCCTGCCGCAGCTCCCGCTGGCGTCGCGCTGGCGGATCGCCTTCGGTGCAATTGCCGCTCTTCTCGGCGCTTTGAACCTCGTGCAGGATTTCGGCGCGCACTTTCCGCTGGAATCTTGGCCCCCACTCGCCGCTCCGGGAGCAGGCTCGCCATTTCTCGATCTCCGCATGTCGCCCGCCGCCGCCCTCGCCGTGCTATTGGCCGGGACGGCTGCCGCGTTTCTCCCAATTTCGCGTCTGGTGGATGCGGCGCGCTTCCTGGCTGCGGGCGCCGGCGCTATCGGAGCAACTGCGCTTCTAAGCCATCTTCTCAGCATCGATCTCTTTTCATTGCTTCTCTTGAACTCTGTTGCGCTCCCGACGGTCGCTGCATTGATCGCGATCTGTGCTGCTGTGCTGATCCGTGGCCAATCGTCGTCGCCGCTGCGCCCGGGCGAGTTTCGCCTGTTCCTGTCGCAATTCTTGGCGCCGCTTTTGATTTTTGCGCTGTTTGCGGGGTGGAGCTGGCGCAACGTCGAGGCGGACGCCAGCGCGAGCGCTGAGCGTACCGCGGCCTCATTCTCCGAATACGCGCAGCGGGTGTTCGAAATCCAGGAGACCGCGCTCGAAGCGGTGCTCGATCACGTGAAGGGGCGCGGCGCCGCGGACATTGCCGCCGACCGCTCGGTCCATGAATTCATGTCGCAGATCGACGAACACACCCACACGTCGGACGCGATCGTCCTGGTGCGTTCCGATACGGGGCGGGTGATCGCATCGAGCCGGGGCTTCCCGGCGCCGGATGTGGACGTCTCGCAGCGCGATTATTTCGAGGCGCTCCACGACGGCTATAAGGGCGTCTTCATTGGCGAGGTCATCCCTGCCATGCCGTTTGGCGCCATTGGCTTTACGATCAGCCGCCTCGATCCTGCGACGGGCGTCATCGCGGTCGCGTATATGTCGATCGACGCCTTCCGGCAGCTCTCCGCCGTCAAAGCGTCGCCACGCGATGCCTTAACGCTGGCGCGCGCCGACGGAATGGCGTTGGCTTTGTACCCTCCCCCAGCCGATCCTGTCGGATTCCGACTCCGCGAAGACGGCGTGACAATGCGGCTCCTGAATGGCGAGGCCGAATCCGGAACGATTGCGCCCTCAGGCGTCGATCACGTCGAGCGCCTGTGGCAGTTCCGCAAGGTCGGGCATTATCCCGTCTATGCGATCTACGGCCTGGATGTCGTCCTCGTTCGCGCAAGGTGGCTGCGTCAGATCGTTCCATTCGGACTGGTCACCTTCGCTGCCGCGGCGCTGACCTACGGTCTGTCACGTCGATGGCAGAGCGCGGTGGAGGACCGCCGCCGCGCACTGAACGAGGCCGAGGTAGCGCGCGTTCGCGCCGAGCGCGCGGAAGCGCTGGCGCGAGTCGAGCAGGCGCGCGACGACCTCCTTCAACTGGCTGAGCGCTCATACGAGTTCATCGCCATTACGGGCCTTGATGGACGCATCAGCTACATCAATTCTGCTGGAAAACGCATGAGCGGCCGCAACCCCGAGCGCGATTCCTGCGGGTCGCACGTCAGCGAATTCATTGCGCCGGAGTCGCTGGAGTACTTCAATGACACATTTATGCCGACGGTTCGCCGGCAGGGCCAAGCCGTGGCCGAAATGAAGCTGCGAAACCTGACATCCGGCGAAAAGTTCGACGTGATCTATTCGGCCTTCCTGCTTTTCGACCGGAAGGGGAATCCCAATCAGTTAGCCACCGTCATACGCGACATCAGCGATCGTAAACGGCACGAGGAGCACCTCAATCTGCTGATGCACGAGGTCAATCACCGCGCCAAGAACATGCTCAGCCTTGTGCAGGCGATCTCGCATCAGACCGCCGCCAAGAGCCCCGAAGACTTCCGCTCGCGGTTCACGGAACGCCTGCATGCGCTCGCGGCCAACCAGGACCTGCTGGTGCGAAACGAATGGGTCGGCGTAGGCATCGCCGACCTGGTGCGCGCTCAGCTTGCGGCATTCGCCGATCTCATCGGTTCTCGCATCTTGATGCATGGACCCAAGCTGCGCTTCAACCCGGCCGCCGCGCAA
Organism: Hyphomicrobiales bacterium; assembly: GCA_021323775.1. GTDB lineage: Bacteria > Pseudomonadota > Alphaproteobacteria > Rhizobiales > Xanthobacteraceae > JAJPKK01. The sequence goes on along the minus strand of JAJPKK010000160.1, from coordinate 21,368 downwards.
GCTGTGGGGCTCGCGCTGCACGAACTCGCCACCAATGCGAGCAAATATGGGGCGCTTTCGAACGAGACCGGTTCAGTAGAGGTTTGCTGGCGAAATGATGCCGACGCTTTCACCATGAACTGGACCGAACGGGGCGGTCCGCCGGTTTCGGCGCCAACGCAGCGAGGCTTTGGGAGCACGGTCGTCAGCCTGATGGTCGAGCGCAGCGTTGACGGAGAGGTTCGCCTCAACTATGCGCCCTCTGGGGCCACCTGGACTTTGACCTGCCCGTCGGCGAATGCGCTGGAGACAACCGAAAGAGTGGAAGCGGAAGTTGAACGCTCGCCGGAAAAGCGACAGGCGAGTTGATCCCGATAATGCCCGCCTTCGACGTCGCAGTCATCGGTCTCGGCGTCATGGGCAGCGCAGCGCTTGCGGCGCTCGCTCGGCGCGGCTGCCGCGCGGTCGGGATCGATCGCTTTGCACTCGGACATGATCGCGGCTCATCGCACGGCACAACCCGCGTCATCCGGCTCGGCTATTTCGAACATCCGTCCTACGTGCCGCTGCTGCGCGCCGCCTATGCGCTATGGCGCGAACTTGAGGCGCAGTCAGGTCGGTCGCTCCTGACGATTACCGGCATTGTCGAAATCGGGGCGCCCGAAAGCGACCTCGTCGCCGGCACGCTGCGCTCGTCGCGGCTGCATGGCCTGCCCCATGAAATCCTCGACGCGCTAAGCCTGATGAAGCGCTTTCCGGCATTTCGCGTGCCGGACGATTTCATCGGCGTGTTTCAGCCGGACGGCGGCATCGTGCGGGCAGAGGGGGCCATCGAGGCCCTGCAGGAGCTCGCGTCGGGTCACGGCGCGGAAATCATCAGGGAGCAGAAGGTCCTTGCGGTCGAACCGTACGGTGACGGCGTGCGGGCGACGACGGAATGCGGCGAGGTTCTCGCCGGATGCGCCGTCGTGGCGGCCGGACCATGGCTAAAATCGCTGCTGCCGCAGTTCCCCGCGCCCATCCGGGTGACGCGCCAGGTGGTGGGCTGGTTCGCGCCGGCAAACCATGCGCGCGCCGTTTTCGCGGCCGGCCGTTTCCCGGTGTTTCTGCTGCAAAATCCTGATGGTCTTTTCTACGGATTCCCGGCCGACGCGAATGGCGTCAAGGTCGCCAAGCACCACCATCTCGATGAGGCGGCCGATCCTGACCGCCATGACCGCACGGTTTCGGCCGCGGATGAGGCCGCAATCCGAAAGATGCTCAAGGCGCATCTGCCGGAGGCCGACGGCCGGCTCGTCGCCGCCCAGACCTGTCTTTACACGATGACGCCGGACAGCGATTTTATCGTGGATCGACTGCCCGGATGCCCCGGCATCATCGTCGCGGCGCCATGCTCCGGCCACGGCTTCAAGTTCGCGCCGGTGATCGGCGAAATCCTTGCTGACCTCGCCGTCGCGGGCGGCACGCATCACGATATTTCGCGTTTTTTGCTCAAGCGATTTGCATGAATTCCGCCGGCGCCTATCGGCGGCAGGATGGGTTCGCTTCGCTCAACCCATCCCCGTGCGACGGGACGGTAGCGCGGCGGAACGCCCGCGCTCCAATTGTGATTGAACCGTGACAGTCGGACGACTACGCTCCTCCGCGGAGGATCCCTGAACGCGAGGATCCGGACAAGGCCCGCCAAGACGGGCACGCTGCATTGTGGGGAAACGCCATGCTCGTATTGATGCAGGACTGGCCGCTGCTGTGCCATCGCGTGATCGACCATGCGGCGACCCACCACGCCAACCGGATGGTGGTTTCGCGCTCGGTCGAGGGGCCCACTCACACCACGAACTACGCCGGAATTCGTGCGCGCGCCCTGAAAGTGGCGCAACGCCTTGACCGTGACGGCATCAGGCTCGGCGACCGGGTGGCGACGCTCGCCTGGAACACGTGGCGGCATCTGGAAGCCTGGTACGGCATCATGGGCGTCGGCGCGATCTATCACACGGTCAATCCGCGGCTGTTCGCTGACCAGATCGTGTGGATCATCAATCACGCCGAGGACCGCATCGTTCTCACCGACCTGACCTTCGTGCCGCTCCTGGAAAAGCTCGCCGACAAGCTGCCCACCGTCGAGCGCTATATCGTATTGACCGACGCCGCCCACATGCCGCCGACGGCGCTGCGCAACGCTGTCGCCTATGAGACATGGATCGCCGAAGCGGACGGCGATTTTGCCTGGAAATCGTTCGACGAGAATACCGCCGCCGGCATGTGCTACACCTCCGGCACCACGGGAAATCCCAAGGGCGTCGTCTACTCGCACCGCTCCAACATCCTGCTCGCATTAACCGCGAACGAACCCGATGCGTTCGGGCTGTCCTCGCGCGATATCGTGATGCCGGTGGTGCCGCTGTTCCACGCCAATGGCTGGTCGATCGCCTTTTCGGCGCCGATCGCCGGCGCCAGCCTGGTGATGCCGGGCATGAAACTCGACGGCGCATCGATCCACGAGATGTTGACCGCCTACAGAGTGAGCTGCACGGCGGCGGTGCCGACCATCTGGCTCATGCTGCTGCAGCATCTCGAAGCAACCGGCGGCGCGCTGCCTTATCTCAAACGCGTGGTGATCGGCGGCTCCGCATGCCCGCGCGCCATGGCGCAGAAGTTTGAGAATATCTACGGCGTCCAGGTCATCCACGCGTGGGGCATGACCGAAATGTCGCCGCTCGGCTCGCTGTGCACGCTCAAGCCCGAATATGCCTCCCTCACCGGCGACGCCAAGCTCGATGTCCTCGTGAAGCAGGGACACCCTCCCTTCATGATCGAAATGAAGATCGAGGACGACGCCGGCCGACGACTGCCCTGGGACGGCAAATCGTCGGGCCGCCTGATGGTGCGCGGGCCCACGGTTGCGCGGGCCTATTACAAGGACGACAGCGATATTCTCGACGCTGAGGGCTTCTTCGACACCGGCGACGTCGCCACCATGGATCCGTATGGCTACATGCAGATCACTGACCGCTCGAAGGATGTCATCAAATCTGGCGGAGAGTGGATCTCCTCGATTGAGCTTGAGAATCTTGCGGTCGGCCATCCGAAGGTCGCAGAGGCTGCGGTGATCGGCGTGCGCCATCCCAAATGGGACGAGCGCCCGCTGCTGGTGCTGGTGATGAAAAAAGGCGAATCGATCGGCAAAAACGACATTCTTGATTATATGCGCGGCAAGGTGGCGAATTGGTGGATACCGGATGATGTCGTCTTCGTTGACGAAATCCCCCACACGGCGACCGGCAAGATACAGAAAACGACCCTCCGCGAGCGCTTTAAGGATTACCGGCTGCCGACGGCGTAGCCGGAATAGGCTGCTTCGTACGCGTTCACTTACGCTCATCTTTTATTCAAGAAAGGGGGAAGGCCATATGCTGCGAAGAACCATGCTTGCTACCATCGCCGCGTTCCCGGCGCTTTGTACTCGTTAATGCACTACGATGCGGGCAGACTGCGATGGCACGGGCTGCCTCGACCAGGCTACATGTTTTATCCAAGCCTTCGCTGCCACACGAATTCGCTTCGCGTGACGATTCACTTAGGCGGGGGGTGAAGCATGACAATTGTCGATCGTGTTGACTCGTCGTCGACGTCGGCGCCGGCGGATGCACATCTGCCTCCACCACGCTCGCCTGTCCGGCTCCGCTTCGTCGGACATCGCGGCGACTATTGGCGGCTGATGATCCGCGGCGGCGTGCTGCAGGCCGTGACGCTTGGCATCTACCGCTTCTGGCTCTTCACCGACATGCGCCGGTTTCTGTGGGCGAGCACCGAAGTCGACGGCGAAACGCTCGAATACACCGGCACCCCGATAGAACTGCTGATCGGGTTCCTGATCGCAGTCGGCATCCTGGCGCCGGTTTACGCGTTGCTGTTCGCGGCGTCGCTGGAGTTGGGAATCCTCAGCCCGTTGTCGGGCATCGCGGCGTTCGTGGTGCTCGCCGCTTTCGGCCAATACGCGGCCTTCCGGGCCCGCCGGTACCGCCTCACCCGCACGGTGTTTCGCGGCCTGCGGTTCCATCAAAGCGGTTCGGCCGTACGCTATGCGCTGCGCGCGATGCTGTGGTGGCTTGCCATCGCCCTGACGCTCGGCCTTGCCTCGCCCTGGGCGACGGCGAACCTCGAACGCTACAAGATGCGCAATACTTTTTACGGCAGCCTCGGCGGCAGCTTTGCGGGGAGCGCCGGGCGCCTGTTTTGGCGCGGCGTTTTGATCTGGCTTGCGGTCATCGGCCCGCTCGCAGCCGGCCTGGTCGCGGCCGCGGCGCTCATCGACTGGCCTGCCGTCATGCAGGCGCTGGGGCGAGGCAATGTCGCGAGCTTTGACGCCGCGATGAAAGGCAATGAGCGGACGATGGTCGGGATCGGGGCGCTGGCGGCTGCGGCAACCTGGTCAATGTTGTTCGCCGTCATCCTGTACCCCGCCTACCAGGCCATCGTTATGCGGTGGTGGCTCGGCGGGGTGCGTATCGGCGGGGCCGTTGCCGCATCGGACTTGCAGATGCGACGCTACTATTTTGCCTATCTGCGTTACCTGCTTTACGTGGCGCTGTTCTCGATCGCGTTCGCCGTCGTCGCCCTGCTCGTGCTCCGCCTCGCCCACGCCTCCAGCAATTTTACATCGGCGTCGATCCTGCGCGACGGAGTCGCAGGCCCGGATGTGATCCTCGCAGCAGTGGCGGGTATTGTCGCCTATGTGATCTACATCCTCGGGGTGTCGACTATCTATCAGGTCGTGGTAAAAATGCGGCTGTGGCAGGCGGCTGTGGAGTCGGTCATGATTTCAGGCATCGTGGCGCTCGACCACGTGCAAGCCGGCGAGGCGACGGCTTCTGCGGTGGGCGAAGGCCTCGCCGATGCGCTCGGTGCCGGCGCCATCTGAGCAGCGGAACATGACGACAACCGGAACCGCCATTTTCTATGACGGCATCACCAGCAACCGCCGCGAGGTCGCGGTGGAGATCGCCAGCGACGCCATTGAAGTGCGAGGCCCGGGCGGCTGCCTCAAGGCGCGGTGGCATTTTGCCGACATCGCGCCGCTGACGACGCAGTCAGGCGTCCTGCGAGTCGGCCTCGCCAACGCCAAAACCACGGCGCGGCTGGAAATCCATGATCAGGCGCTGGCGACGGCGCTGCTGGCGCGCGCCAACCCGGCCGACCGAACCGGTCTCACCGATCGGGCGACCCGCCTCAAGGTTGTGGGCGTCAGCCTTGCTGCGATCGCCGCGTTGATCGGCGGCGCGGTTTGGGGGGTGCCGGTGCTTGCCGATCGCATTGCGCCGCATCTGCCGGTCGCCGTTGAGATGCGCCTTGGCGCCGCCATCGACATGCAGGTGCGGCAAATGCTCGCCACCTCGGCCAGGGGAAAGCCGTTCGAGTGCGGCGCCGGCGACTCCCCCCGGGCCGCCGCCGCCCGTGCGGCCTTCGCGAAGCTCGTCGCTGCCTTGGAGGGGGCGGCCGAATTGCCCCTGCCGCTGCACGCGCTTGTGGTGCGTCGTTCCGACGTCAACGCCATCACGTTGCCAGGCGGGCGTATCTATGTCTTCGACGGGCTGTTGACCAAGGCGGTTTCGGTCGACGAGGTTGCGGGCGTGCTCGGCCATGAGATCGGACACGTGGACCACCACGACGGCACCAAGTCGGTGCTGGAAGCTGCGGGGCTCTCCTTGCTGTTTGGCATGCTGCTCGGCGATTTCACCGGCGGCGGCGCGGTGGTCATCGGCGCGAGAACGGTGCTGCAAACGGCCTATTCCCGTTCGGCGGAGGCAGCGGCGGATGAATTCGGCGCCCGGCTGATGTACAAGGTGGGCGGCGACCCTCGCGCGCTTGGCGCCATCCTGCTACGCATCTCCGGCAAAGCCGTGGCGCCGCACTTCCTGCTCGACCACCCGCAAGCACAGGAGCGCGCGGACGCCATCGCCAGGATCGGGCGGCCGTCGCAGACGAGAGCCCTGCTGACCCCTCCCGAATGGGAAGCGCTCAAGAGCATCTGTACTGAGGGATGACCTTAGATGTCCGTGGTCATGGCCCGTCTGCGCGTTTTGGAGGCGCCCCCCTCGCGGCTCGCCATCTGGGCGCGGCGGATCGCGGTTTTCTCTCTCGCGGTGGCGGCGCTGGCTGTCATCATCGAGCAGGCGGACTTGCTGGAGGTCGTCCCTGTGCTCGTTACCTTCGGGGCCGCGCTTGCGCTTTCCGTGCTGGCGATCCTGTTGGCGCTCGCGTCGTTTGTCGTGCTCTGGAACAATGGCGGCCCGGGCTTTGCTCAGGCCATCACGGCGGTGCTGATCGGCGTCGGGCTTCTCGCCTATCCGGGCTACCTTGCCTATGTCGGATATGGGCTTCCCCCGATCACCGACATCACCACCGACGCCGTCGATCCGCCTCGCTTCGAGGTGGTGGCGCGCCTGCGGCCGCCGAACAGCAGCCTCTACCCCGGCCTTTCCACTGCGCAACTGCAGAAGGAGACCTGGCCCGACATCGAGCCGCTGCTTGTCAGCGTGAGCCCCAGGGCCGCGTATGACGGAGTCCTCGCGGTCATCACCAAACGCAAATGGCGTGTGGTCGATGCGCAAGCGCCGTTCTCTAATCGCGATGGACACATCGAGGCGATAGCGCGCACGCCGATCATGGGTTTCCGTGATGACGTGGTCGTGCGCATCCGACCGACACGCGACGGTGCGAAAATCGATATCCGCTCGGCGTCGCGCTTTGGCGCCAGGGATTTCGGCGCCAACGCGGCGCGCGTGCTCGCCCTGCTTGACGACATCGACGATGCTGCGACGCCTGAAAGGCCCGAGCGGGAGGAGCGGCCGAAACTGGCCCCGAAAGCGTTTGCAAAGCCGGGTCAGGGCGGCAAGCGGTAGCGGCCGGAAATCGACGGCGCACCGTCAGTGGCGACCAGTCCGCGCGCGGTCAGATCTTCCAGATGCGCCAGCGTCGACAAAGCAGCGGCGCCCGCAAGCCGCGGATCGAGCCCGATATAAATCGCCCGCACCAGACTAGGGATGTCGCTTTCGCCTTTGCCAAGGCGATGCAGAATTGACGCCTCGCGGCCGCGGCGGTGCGCGATATAGCGGGCAACGAAGGCTGGCGCGTCGCGGATGACGTCGCCGTGGCCGGGAAGGTAAACCGTCTCCGGCCTCCTGGCGAGCCGATCGAGCGAGGCCATATAATCCTGCATCGAACCGTCTGGCGGCGCCACGATCGAAGTCGACCAGCCCATCACATGGTCGCCGGAAAACAGCACCTCGGTGCCCTTGAGCGCAAACGCCATATGATTTGCCGTGTGGCCCGGCGTTGCGATCGCTTCGATCGCCCAGCCGTCTCCCGCGATCACATCGCCGTCGGCGAGGCGGTGATCCGGTACGAAGCCGGTGTCGCCGCCGGCGTCGAGCCGTTCGGTCTCGCCGATGAATAACGGCCGCGAGGCGCGATGCGGCCCCTCCCCAAATGTCGGCGCACCGGTCGCCTCCTTGAGAGGCGCGGCCCCCGGAGAATGATCGCGATGGGTGTGAGTGATGATGATATGCGTCACCGTCTCGCCGCGTACGGCATCGAGCAGCGCCGCCGTGTGGCGCGCATCAATGGGGCCCGGGTCGACGATCGCGACCCGGCCGTGGCCGACGATGTAGCTCAGCGTCCCCTTGAAGGTGAACGGCCCCGGATTGTCGGCCAAGATGCGCCGCACGCCCGGCGCGACGTGGTCGACGACCCCCGGAGCGAGATTGAGCGTGCGATTGAAAGGGAGGTCTTCGGACATGCGACACTGATGTTCGAGCTGCCGGATGGCGGAATATCGCCCTCCGAATGCGCGAAAATAGGGCGCCGCGAAGCAAGCCCCTCCCTACGCTCCCCCGGACGCGGGGCTGCCAGCCATCAGGGCGCGTCGGCCTTTGCGGCCGTGGCGACGGTCTCTACCAGAGCAATGATGTTTTTTCGGACGGCATTGTTCTGGATTTGCCGGAACGCGCTCATGAGCCGAAAACCATCCTTGAGTTCCGGTACGTCAAACTGTTCCGCGACGGCGACTTCGATGCCGGCATCACCCGAAGCGGAAAAGAAATATGTCACGGGGACGTCAAGTATCTTCGAGATCTCGTAGAGCCGGCTGCAGCTGACCCGGTTGGTTCCCTTCTCGTATTTCTGCACCTGTTGAAACGCAACACCAAGCTTTTGTCCAAGGTCGGTTTGCGAAAGCGACAGTTGCAACCGACGCAACCGAATACGCTTTCCAACGATCACATCGATTGGATGAGGCATTTAACGCACCGCTACTTTCTCTGACGTTAGACTTGACCAAGTTTAGACCGGACTCGAGCAGGTGTAGTGCCCGGCTCCAGGATGAATTACTTAAACGTATTCGTAATTTTACTCAACGTCTACGTTCATGAAATCACACCATTACATTTCGCGGTGCGAGACGTCCGGACAAGCCCTGTACCCTGGGCCTCCTCGCGACGGCGAGGAGGACCGGGGGGTGTGCTCGCGGTGCCGGGATGGAGTATCGAAATACCTCTAACCGTTTGGCCCAGACTGAACATTTGACGACGAGAATAGCCCGCGGGGGTGCAATGTTCGGGCAGGGGCTGACACTCAATTCATCCGAGCTGCCTTCGGCGTCTCGGCGCTTCCCTCCGGAGTCCCCGAACTCCCCCCTTCGATCGTATTGGTGAGCTCGATGCCTGCCATGCGGAGACACTCAACCACAACTCCCGACACGCCCAGGCGCATAGCCTCCTCTTCCGCATAACGAATGAGACGAGCCAAAGCCACCACATCAGCTTTTATTGTCACCAGCTAATCTCCCGTCAGGATAGGGCTTCCCAGCCGCAACACAATTTATCCATATTATCCGGAGAACCGGCCGCCGCATAGCGGTATGAACAGACTGGCGCGCGGTCGTGCGATTATGGTTTCCGTGTGGCAGACATCGGGAGTCAGGAACCAGTAATCGGGCTCCAGGAGCGGGGGCATAACCTGATTGCTGAGTGGTCTCCCTGGCCTCTCGCTCTGATCACTGGTCGCTGATGACTGATCGCTGATTACCGATCACCGGAGGGGAACACATGCCTCACAAAACAACAACACTCGCCGCCTTATGGCCGCTTGGCCTCGCCGTGATTGCCATGCCGGCAAGCGCGGCCGACGTGACGCCTCAGCGGCTCCTGAATACAAAGGACGAGCCGCAAAACTGGCTGATGATCCATCGCGACTACGATAATTCCCGCCACTCCTCGCTCGCGGAGATCAACCGCGACACGGTCAAGAGTCTTGAACTCAAATACACATTCTCGATCGGCGGCCGCTCGACGGGGGGCACGCTGCGCGGCAAGGAGGAATCCACCCCGCTCGTCGACGATGGCTACATGTACGTGACGGACACCTGGTCGCGGGTAATGAAATTCGACGTCCGCAGCGGGAAGGAAGCGATCCCCCTGTGGCGCTACGATCCGAAAATCCGGGTGTCGCGGACGACCCGCGGCCTCGCCATGTACGGCAACAACGTATTCCTTTCCACCTATGACGCCCGCCTCATCGCGCTCAACCGGGACACCGGCGAGGTGGTCTGGGAGGTGCAGGCGGCGGCGCCGATGAACCCCAAGACCGGCACCCCGTCGAAGACCCAAGGGTTCTCCGGCGCGCCCTTGGCCGTCAAAACCGCGGGCGGGCGCGAACTCCTCATTCAGGGCGAATCGACCGGCGGCTCGCTCGGCACCAGGAGCTGGATCGGCGGCTTCGATATCAAGACCGGCGGGCTGGTGTGGCGCACCTTCACGATTCCGGCGCCGGGCGAACCCGGTTCCGAAACCTGGAAGGACAATCACAATGCCTGGCGCATCGGCGGCGCCAGCGTGTGGCAGACCGCCTCCTACGACCCCGCCACCAACCTTCTCTATTTCGGGACTGGCGACGCGTTCCCGACCTTCGATCCGGAGTTTCGCCCCGGCGACAATCTCTACACGGCGAGCACGCTCGCGGTCGATGCCGACACCGGCAAGATCATGTGGTTCTTCCAGGAGACGCCCAACGAACACTGGGATTTCGACACGCCAAGTCCGAAGATGCTCTACGAAACCACGATCAACGGCGAAAACCGCAAGGTAGTGGCGAACTTCTCCCGCAACGGCTTCTACTACACGCTCGACCGCGCAAGCGGCCAGTTCATACGCGCCGACCAATACCAGGAGAAGGTGACCTGGACCAAGGGCATCGACCCCAAGACCGGAAAGCCGCTCGACTACGACCCCGCAAGCGAGGTGCAGCGCTATGCCGGGATCGGCCAACGCCGCGGCAAGCCCGGGCAGGAGGCCTGTCCTTGGTACAACGGCTCGCCGACATTCTTTCCGCCAACCTTCGACGCCAGGCGCATGATCGCATACGTGTCCGGCGCCGAGGGCTGCTCGGGCGGGACGGTCGTGCAAACCCCGATGGACGAGAAGAAGGATTGGGTCGGCCTGCGCATGTGCTGCCAGGAGCAGGGGCGCGGGGCAGCGCACGGCGCCCTGTGGGCGCTCGATGTGCGCACCGGCAGGATCGTCGGCAAGACAACCTATCCGGTGCCGAACCAGTCCGGAATGCTGTCGACTGACGGCGACCTCGTCTTCACCGGGCATTCCAACGGCCGCTTTTCGGCCTACGACGCCGACACCATCAAGGAGTTGTGGAGTTCCAGCTTAGGCACGCCCATCACGGCGCCGCCCATGACCTTTGCGGTCGGCGGCAGGCAATACGTCGCCGTGGTGGCCGGCGGCGATGCGGGGCTGCGCGGCGCCGTGCTCTACCAGCCCTCCGCATTCGTGGCGGTGTTCGGGCTGCCGTAGCCGGGCTGGCGCAGGCAAGGGCCATCCTCATAAGCGCCATGGCAACCGGCGGCCGAGCCGCCTGCGACTCCCTCCCCCTTGTGGGGGCTTGAGGGGGAGGGGGCGGTAGGTTGGGGGCGTGCCGTGGGCAAGGGCGGGGCCACTTTGGCCGACCCCCACCCCCCCGACCCCTCCCCACAACCGCTTGCGGGCGAGGGTTAGGGAGGGGGCTGTCTGAAACCACGGAGCAAGTGGCCGGGCGCCCCTCTCACCATCCTCGCCGGGGAGGGGAAAAGCGTTGTGGCCATCGCAAGCGTGGCCATAACGAAAGGGCTGCGTCACGAAACCCGGACATCGAAATGAAAAGTTCTCAAATCGTCGAAATCGATCGCCGGCTGCCGATCGGGGCCGAGATCTTCCTTGATCACGTCGCCCATTTTGTCGCCGACCCCGAGAGCGCCAGCCGTGCGCTCGCCCGCGCGGGTTTCGCGCCCACGTCGATTTCGATCCAGGTCAATCCCGATCCCGCCGGCGGTCCGCCGCGACCGACCGGCACCGGCAACATCACCTGCATGCTGGATCGCGGCTATCTTGAAGTGCTGTTTCGGACTGCCGACACGCCCCTTGCACGGGAGTTCGATGCAGGGACGAAACGCTATCGTGGCGTACACCTCGCAGCCTTCGCGGTCGCTGATGCGGCCGCCACTCATGCGCGGCTGGCGCAATCGGGATTTCGCATGCAGCCGCTTATCGCGATGCAGCGCCCGGTCGAAACCCCGTCCGGCGAGGATATCGCGGCGTTCAGGGTGGTACGTGCCGCGCCGGGCGAGATGCCTGAAGGCCGCATCCAGGCGCTGACGCACCTTACGGAGCGCACGGTCTGGCAGCCGCGATGGCTCACCCACCCCAACGGCGCGATCGGCCTCTTGGACCTTGTCATCGCGCCGGCCGACATGGAGGAGGCGGCCGGCCGCTTCCGGCGCTTCCTTGACCGCGACGCATATGCCAATCAGTGCGGCATGGCCTTTCGTCTTGACCGCGGCCGTGTGCAAATCGTCTCAGCCGCATCGCTGGCACGGCTTTTCCCGGGGCTCGCGATTCCCGATCTGCCCTTCATGGCCGCCTACGGAATTGCCGTCACGTCACTTGAACGGGTTGTGGCCTGCCTGCAGGCAGGCCATGTCGCGTTCGAGCGCCAAGCCGGCCGCGTCATTGCCGGGTTTCCGGACGAGCTCGGCGTCGGGTGCTGGGCGTTCGTCGAGAGCGCATCAGCGCTGCCGTGGCGTAAGTAGCCCACGTTGCTTCCCCCAGCCGCAGGGTGGGCAGAGGCGCAACCGAAATCGGCTGTTGCCGATTTCGGCGCCATTGACTGCCGAAGTCGGGCAAGCCCTACTTCGGTGCGCCGTGCCCACCGGCGCGCGATGTTCCGAGGGGTGGGCACGCTTCGCCTTGTCCACCCTGCAACGCGATTCCCGTCGATTGAATTCCGCTCTATCATGGCGGCCATGATGCAAGACGCTGCTCCAGATATCGAAACCAACGAGAGGCCGGCACTTGCGGCCGGAACATTCATTGCCTTCGTCAAGCAGGACTGTCCGACCTGCGTTCTGGCGATGCCAGCGCTGCGCGAGATTGATGAGCTCGCCGCACGTTCAGGCGGGAAGCTTGAAGTGCACGTTCAGGACGATGTGACCTTTGCCAAGGGCTTTTCGCATGCGAGCGACGACAGCGCACTCGCGGCCTCTTACCGATACAGCATCGACACCGTGCCTACCCTGATCCGTCTGAGGGATGGGCAGGAGGAGGCGCGCGTGGTCGGCTGGCGGCGGTCGGAATGGCAAGCGATCACCGGGATCCCCGCGCTTGGCGACGGGTTGCCGGAACATCGGCCGGGCTGCGGATCAAAAACCATGGACCCGGGCATGCCGGTGCGCCTCAAGGTGAAATACGGCAACACCGGGCTTGCATCTCGCCGCATTACGGTGCCGGCGCTCTCCGACCCGGTGGAAACCTGTTATGAGCGCGGCTGGAGCGATGGATTGCCGGTAGTGCCGCCCACCGAGGAGCGCGTTCTTGAGATGCTCGACGGCACCACGCGCGCCCCGCAGGAGATCATAGGCCGGATCCCGCCGAACTATGCGGAATGCACGGTCGAGAAAGTCGCCATCAACGCCGTCATGGCGGGCTGCCGGCCGGAATACATGCCTGTGGTGCTCACCGCGGTCGAGGCCGCGCTGATGCCGGCCTTCGGGCTTCACGGCGTGCTCGCCACCACCAACGCCTGCACCCCGGTGGTGATGGTCAACGGGCCGATCGCGCGCGCCATTGGCATGAATGCAAAGGGCAACGTCTTCGGTCAGGGCAACCGCGCCAATGCGGCCATCGGCCGTACGTTGCAGCTCGTCGTACGCAATGTGGGCGGCGGGCGGCCGGGCGAGATCGATCGCTCGGTCTTCGGCAGCCCGGCGAAATACTCCTTCTGCTTCGCAGAGGACGAGGACGATCCGCGGTGGGAATCCTACGCTGTGTCGCTCGGCTATTCGCCAGATGCCTCAACCGTCACGATATTTCCGGGCGACGGCATCAGCCAAATCATCGATCACGTTTCGCGCCGGCCGGAGGATTTATGCCGCTCCTATGCCGGCTGCATCCGCGCCATATACGGCACCGGCCACATCATCGGGGTGCAGGCCTTCCTGGCGATCGCGCGGGAACACGCGATCGTGTTTTATGACGCCGGCTGGTCAAAAGCGCGGGTGAGGGAGGAGCTTCTGGAGTTGTTGAAAATCCCAGTTCGCGAGGTGGCGCCGGGGCGCGCGGGGTTGACCGGACTGACGGCCGAAGAGAAGTCCGACCCGGACAACCTGGTTCCCAAATTCAAGAACGGCACCTTCAATATCATCCGTGCCGGCGGCTACGCCGGCAAATATTCCGCCATCATCCCGTCGATCGGCGGAAGAGGCAGCATCGAACCGGTAACCAGGGAGATCAGATAGCGATGCCGGAAAACATTCTCCTCGATCCCACAGCCGAGACGGCGCCGGCTATGCAGCCGCGCCTGGTGCGGCCGCAATCGATCGCCGGAAAGACGATCGGCCTCCTCGACATCGCGAAGATGCGCGGCGATGAGTTTCTGGACCGCCTCGATGAGCTTTTGACCGGCCGCGGCCATGTGGTGAAGCGCTATCGCAAGAAGCACTTCGCCCATCTGGCGCCGCTTGAATTGAAGCAGCAGATCAAGTCCGAATGCGACCTGGTCGTCGAAGGCTTGGCTGATTGAGGCTCCTGCACGTCGTGCTGTATGCATGACCTCAGGGGACTTGAGCAGCTAGGCGTTGTGGCGGTCGGGGTTGCGACCATGGAATTCAAGGTCGCGGCGGCGGCGCAGAGCCAGGCCCTCGGCTACGATCCTGCGGTGGTATTCGTTGCGCACCCGATCCAGGACCGCACCCATGATGAGATCCGCGCCCTCGCGGACGGCGCGCTGGAGGAGATTTTGGCCAGTCTGAAGACGCAGGGCCAGGCTCCGTAGGGTGGGCGACGCCGCTCTTCGCACCGTTGCCCATCAGGTGGCTGAGATTTTTATTGTGCCTCGTCCTTGTCGCGGTCTTCGCGCCGCCAAAACCAGCCACAGCATAGAGGGCGTCGTCAGCCGCCTGAGGACTTTAGTGCCCGTCCCGTAGCGATCCTCGCGCGGCCAAAATCGGCCACAGCATAAAATCCGATTCTTCACGGACGACTGCCCCCCTGCGGCGCAAAAGCGGCGCTCAGAGCCTTGACTTAAACAGCCCATCCAGCCGAAACGAGTACCCCACCCCAAAAATATAAGTCGGCGCATTGCGGTTGAGGCCAAATCCGATGTGGAAATCGACCTGCTGGGTTTCGGTGATGCGATAGCCGCCGCCGGAATTGAAGAGGTGGCTGGCGCCGCCGTTGACCGGCAAGTCGCCGACATACTCGACAAACAGAAAATAGCGCTCGCCGAATTCCTTTTCGATCACGAAAGTAGATTGGTTGGAATACTTGTTTGCGGTATTTTCTGGTGTGAAAAAATTGGTCACCATGCCGGTAATCGCCCAGCCGTCGCCGAGGTCCACCGACCACGGAAACTGCAGATAGGGCTGCACGCCACGACCCGCGACCGCCAAGGCCCCGGTCGGGACCCCGGCTCCAACAGTCATCGAGAGATCAACCTTGCCGGGCAGCGGACTGATCTGCCATTTGAACGCCGGGGCCGCGTTGCCGAAGCCCGAAGCGCCAGGGCCGTGGAATGCGCTCTGATAGTTCGGCAGGTCAATCAATACCTCGAAGCAGGGCAGAATGCCGAGGCGCCAGCGGCTATTGGCGCCGTCAAAGATATCGGCGCCGGTATGCCCGCTCACATTGGCTCCGTTCTCGTTCTGCAGGCTACCGACCGGCACAACGACGCTGGAATTGGTGACGTCCGGCCGGTCGGTCGCGATCGGTGCACCCGTCTGCGTGCATTCTTTGGCCGCACCGGCCGGCGCGACATGCAAAACGAGAGCCACGGCGACGCATGCGGCCGATCGGGATCTAGGGTGCGCCATTCACATGACATCGCGAAATGCAGCACGGACGCGACATGGCATGTTCCTTGAGAACGAATCACATCCGTTGTCGTCATGCTCGCGCTTGTCGCCGGGCTTCTCCTCCCTACCCTCCGATGCATGCGGGGGAGGGTAGGAGGGGGAAGCAAGCAAGACGCGGAGGGCGGGGACGAGCCCCATAGGCGCTAACTTAGCGCGTTTCGGTTGTCCGGAAGATGCAGGACCGCCTTGATCGCTTGCAGAGCAAGCAGCCTTGGCTGCAACGGCTGTCAAGGGGTAAACCCGCTCCGCGGCGCGAAGCGCCCTTGACAGCCGTTGCAGCCCAGGCTTTCCGGCATCCAAGCGATCAATGCGGTCCTGCATCTTCAGGCGATGGAATCTCTGGGTCAGCGCCTGCGTTAAGTTAGCGCCAATGGAGACCAGCTCGGCCATGACTTTGGAGAAGGGGATCATTGTATCGAAATATAGGATTCACGGCATCACGACAACCTTGCCCTTCATGTGCGGATGCAGGCCGCAGAAATATTCGTAGCTGCCGGCCTTATCGAAGGTGAAGCTGAATTTATCCTCTGTGTCGAGCGCGGGAGAGCGGAACTTGCCCGTTGTCTCGACGATCGAATGCGGAATGTCGTCGTCGTTCTCCCATACGATCTTGGTTCCGGCCGGGACCGTGATGACGTCGGGCTTGAAGGTGAAATTGTCGATGGTGAGGTGCGTTTCGCCGGACTGGGCGAGCGCCCCGTAGACAGCGCAGCACACCGCCGCGCCCGCCGCGAATGCGCGGAGGCTGTCGTATATGAGAGACATGTGAGAGTGCCTTCGTTGCTGGGGAGTGGGGTCCGACCGACCCGTCCTTCGCGTTATGCCCGCCCCGGTTCCCTTCCCTTACCCTCCCCGCAAGGGGGCGAGGGCAAGGGATGGATGATGGTCGCGGGCATCCACGTCCTTCTTGTTGAGCCTCATTAAGCGAGGCGTGGATGGCCCCCGGATGAATTCCCAAAAGCGACGAGCCCGGCGATGACCCTGGACACTTGGTTCAACGTGACCGGGATCCGCTATAGGCCTCAGTCGTGGAATCACGCCTTGACGAGTTCGCTGTCGGTGATCGCAAGGGGCTGAGTGCCTCGTTTCACCTCGACGGTGGTAATGCCGAGGACCGTGCGCAGCTTGTCGTCGGGCACCCGCATCGGGCCGGGCGACGGCGCGCTGCCAGGGGCCGGCTGCGGGAAGGCCGTGGAGCGTGCGGTGTGGAACGTTACCGCGCCTTCGACCTTCTGCATGATCTGATGGATATGGCCGTTGAGCACCGTCACCGAGCCGAAACGCTTGACGAGGCCGAGCGCCTGGGCGGCATCGTCGGTTCCCCAACCCCAGTTCTCCGCCACGGTCCACAGCGGGATATGGGCAAACAGCACGATCGGCGTCGACGCCGATTTGCCTTTCAGGTCGTCCGCGAGCCACGCAAGCTGCTCGGCGCCGAGCGCGCCCATGCCGCCCGCCTTGAGGTTTGCGACGTTGACCAGGCCGACGAAATGCACGCCGTTCTTGTCGAATGAATACCAGCCCGTCCCTTTGGCCTGGACCCGTTTGCCGTAGCGCTCCAGGTAGGCCTTGCCGAGGTCCGGATCGACGATGTCATGTTCGCCCGGAACGTAGAAGGTGTCGAGCCGCGCCTTGCCGATCGCCTGATCGGCGTTATCGAATTCATCGGGCTTGGATAAATGAGTGATGTCGCCGGTGTGAAGCATGAAGGCGGGCTTTTGCGGCAATGCCCCGACCTTGGCGATAGCCTCCTCGAGCGTCGCCATCGGATTCGGATTCGCCGGCGCTTTGAAGCCGATGTGGCTGTCGGAAATCTGCAGAAACGTGAAGCCGCTGGCGGCCTGCGCGTTCGCTTCCGAAATTCCGAGCAGCGACGATGACCGCGGTACGCCGCCGACCATCGTCCATAACACGCCGGTTCCGGCCCAGATCATGCATTCCAATGCGCCGCGCCGGTCAATGCTGTCCTGTTCACTCTGTGCCATATGCTCTCTCCCTCGTGGCCGATAAGGGGCCGACTGCCGGGGAGACTGTCCAGGGGGAGGGTTTATTCCCAGTCGTTCCATGGCTAGCTTCACGTCGTCGTGACCGCGGATGAAACTCACCGCTACCCCCGCGACAACGTGCTGCCTCTATGTACCTTGTTGCGCTGTTGGCCGTGGCTATGCTTCCCATGCTCCCGCCGGAGCAAGTGGAGATAAAGGTCATGACCGGCGCCCTGCGCCAGCGTACCCCGATCCTCTCGGTTGCTTCGTTCCGTGCATGGCTTGCGTCACGGCCGGACGAGGAACATTGGGAACTGGTCGAGGGCGTACCAATGATGACGACTCCGCCGAATCGTCGCCATCAACGTATCGCGAGTAACCTGGAGTCGCTCCTCAATGCCGCGCTTAGGCGGCACAATCCGGCATTGACGGCCTATCATGATATCGGCGTGAACATCATATCCACCGTGCCTTACGATCCGGAACCCGACGTGGCAGTGATCCGGGAAGATGAAAATCCGGACCCGCGCTACGCGGATCGCTTCTACCTCGTGGCCGAAATTCTATCCGAGAGCGACAAGAGCGTTATCGAAAGCAAGCGGGACATCTACCGCGCGCATCCGTCCTGCACGTGCATTCTGCTGGTCCGCCAGGACCGTATTGAAATCACCTTTGACCGCCGTACCGCCGAAGGCTGGCAATCGCAGGCGCTCTATGGTGCTGACGAACTCACCCTGCAGGAGTTCGGCCTTACCTGTCTTGTCAAGGATGTCTACCGCGATACGTTGCTCGGCTGAATTGCAAACTACACTTTGATCCCCAGCAGCCGCGCGGCGTTGCCGCCCAGGATCGCCGCCTTCTCGTCGTCGGCGAGGGTCGTCGCCGCGAAGATGCGATCCACCGGATGTTGCTCCCACACGAACGGGTGGTCGCTGCCGAGCATGACCTGGCTGGCGCCGACCTGCGCCACGAGATGGCGCAGCGCCTCCGGAGTAAAGACCAGGGCGTCGAAATAGAGCTGACGCAAATATTCCGTCGGCTGCTTCTTCAGCTTGATGTCCGGATTGCATGCGCCGGGCGGGGCCACAAAACAGGCGTGATCCGAGCGCGCCGCGTAGGAGGCGAGATAGCCGCCGCCATGCGCCGCCAGAATTTTCAACCCGGGGAAGCGGTCGAGCGTGCCTTCGAAGATCAGGTGCGAAAGCGCGATGGTGGTATCGAGCGGGTTGCCGATCGTGTTCGACAGCCAGCCGCTGCCCTGGAAGCGCCTGGCAAGCTCCGGCGTGCTCTGTGGGTGAATGAACAGCACGGCGCCCAGCTCTTCGGCCTTCGCCCAGACCGGGTGAAACTTGGGGTTCGAAAAGTCTTCGCCGGCTACGCTGCCGCCGATCTGCGCGCCCCGCAGACCAAGCTTTTTCACCGCATCCTCGAGCTGCTGAACCGCGAGATCGGGGAATTGCAGGGCCAGCGATGCAAAGGCTGCAAAACGTTCGGGTTGCGAGGCGCACAGCTCCGCAAGCTTCTCATTCTGCATCTTGACGATTGCGGCGGCGGTATCGCGGTCCTTGCGATACCAGAACGGATTGATGGACAGCACTTCCATGTCGATCGCCATTGCGTCCATCTGCTTGAGGCGCTCGGCAATGACGATGTACTGGTTTTCCGCGCCTTTGACTGGCACGAACACATTGCGCGCCTCATCCCCCATCAGATCGACGGCGTCGTGGAACAAGCAATGCGAGTGCACGTCGATCGTCTTGATCCGCTTGCCCTTGATCATGACCGGCAGGCGGTGCTCAGGCTCCTGAGCGCGTGCGGCGCCCCGCCGGCCGCAGCCGCAGAAGGTAATGCCTGCCGCGCCCGCTCCTTTCAGGAAGCTTCTGCGTGTCGTCATTTGGTTTCCTCCTCCGGCAATTTTTGCTTGCAATATCGCAGACGCCGCTGGTGCTCGATCGGATTCTCGCCCGTTCACGCCCTTGATCAAGCGTCATTTCGGTGCGGCATCGCTCCCTGCCCTCCCCTGAGCGCGCGCGTCCGCACGCATCTTTTATGCGTGCCAACGGGCAGGCGAGATGCCCGCGCTCACAAGTGAAGGTAACGGGAGGGGCTTCGCGGCCACGCGCTTGCTGAGATCACGCCCGTTGCGGTGGCGCTTCATCAGTATTAAGCAATCATCAAAGACGACCAAGGAGACATCCATGACGGCTTTCCCTCGGCGGAGCCTTGTCGCGGCGGCGCTTGCCTCGGCGGCGGCAATTTGCATCGCAGTGCCGGCCGCAGGCCAGACGGTCGAGAACTTCTACAAGAGCCACGAGCTGACAATCCTGATCGGGCATCCGCCCGGCGGGTCCTACGACCTCTACGCGCAGCTCGCTGCTGCCCACATCGGCAAATATATTCCCGGCAAGCCGACCGTGATCGTTCAGAGCATGCCGGGCGGCGCCGGCTCCAAGGCGGCTTCCTACCTTTATGCCAAGGGACCGAAAGACGGCTCGATGATCTCGCTATTTCCCGAGACCATCGCGTATGTGCAGCTCATGGATCCGGCGCAGGGGCGCTGGGACGTCACCAAGATGAGCTACATCGGCTCGTTCGCGCCGGTGAATACCGCCTTCATGGTGCACAAAGGCTCCAGGCTCGCTTCAGCCGAAGACCTGTTCAAGGGCAAGACCAATGTGGGCTGCAGCGGCCGCGCGTCGCAGAGCTTCCAGTATCCCGCAACCCTCAAGGTGCTCGCCAAGATGCCGCTCAACATCATCTGCGGCTATGACGGCTCGTCCGCCTATACGCTCGCTCTGCTGCGCGGGGAGGTCGATCTCGTTTCGAAAGCATGGAATTCCTGGCGCGCCGAAGACAAGGATAACATCGATAACGGGACCTTTATCCCGCTGCTGCAGGCCGGCCTCAAGCGCACGCCAGAGCTGCCAGACGTGCCGCTGATGCAGGAGATCGTGGCGGATCCGACCGCCAAAACCGCGATCGAATTCGTGTCGGCCGGCGCCGCCATCGGCCGGGCGCTGCTGGCCCCGCAGAACGTTCCGGCCGACCGGGTGGCAGCGCTGCGCGCCGCGTTCGACAAGGTGGTGGTCGACAAAGATTTTCTCGCCGACGCGCAAAAGCGCAGCATCTATATCGAGCCGACGCCGGGCGTCGAGGTGCAGAAATACAGCGACGCCATCATCAAGACTCCGAAAAATATAGTCGATCTCGTCGCTAAGGCGTTCGATGCATCATGAATGCCGAAGAGCAAGACATGAATGAGATCGCGACAGATGCACAGAGAGGTGACAGCGAAACCAGTCGAAAGGGTGCATACGCCAAAAGACGTTGGCAATCGGACGTCATCGTCGACCTGATCAAGCAGTTCGGATTCCCGTATATCGCCCTCAATCCAGGGGCGAGCTACCGCGGCCTGCACGATTCGCTTGTCAACTACGGCGGCAACAATCCGCCCATGCTGCTTTGTCAGCATGAGAAGATCGCGGTGCAGATCGCTCACGGATACGCCAAGGCGACCGGCAAACCCATGGTGGCGATCGTCCACGACGTGGTCGGGTTGCTTCACGCGACGATGGGCATCTACTATGCCTATATGGACCGCGCGCCCATTTTCGTGATCGGCGCCACCGGCCCCATGGATGAGAGCAAGCGCCGGCCCTTCATCGACTGGATCCACACGGCCAACGTTCAGGGCGAACAGGTCCGCCACTACGTTAAGTGGGATTATCAGCCCGGCAGCATCGAGGGAGTGCCGGACTCTTTTGCGCGCGCCTATGCGGCGATGATGACGGAGCCGCAGGGGCCGGTCTACATGTGCTACGACGCCTGGCTGCAAGAGCAGCCGCTCGTTGCGGATGTGCGGATGCCATCATCTGCCGAGGCCGCGGTGCCGGCGGCGATGGCGGCAGATCCAGGCGCCCTCGCCAAAGTCGCCGACCGGCTGCTGGCCGCAAGAT
>JAJPKK010000189.1 GCA_021323775.1 Hyphomicrobiales bacterium | reverse complement strand
ACGTAACTCGATGTCAGCGAAATGCGCTGCAACTCAGGAAGCGGCGGGTCAGCCCTTCACAAACCGCCGCACAGTCATCTTCGCCGTATAGCCGCCATAGACGTTGCCTGCATCGTCGACCCCGACGCCTTCCGGCGCTCCGACCTCGGGAGAGGGCTCGGGAATGAAGGCCGTAACCTTGCCATCCCTGATGCTGCCAATCCTTATGCCCTGCTTGAAGCCTGGATTATTGGTCGCGTTTGACTGCGAATCGGCGACGTAGATCATGTCATTCTTGTCGATCGCAATGTCACTCGGGCGGCCAAACTGCTTCCACTCCGCCACGAACTTGCCGTCCGGCTCGAAAATCTGGATGCGGTTGTTGGCCCGGTCGGCGACGTAGACGCGTCCGGCCGAATCGAGCGCGATGCCGTGAGGCGTGTCGAATTCGCCGGCTGCCTTGCCGTGCTTGCCCCACGCCATGATCAGCCTGCCGTCCTTGGCAAATTTCACGATCCGGTCATTGGTGGTTCCGCCATGGCCGTCGGCGACGTAGACGTCGCCGTTCGGCGCCACCGCGACGCCGCTCGGACCATCGAGATAGCCGGGAGCGTTGCCGGGCATTCCGGGCTTGCCCAGGGTCAGCAATACCTGGCCCTGCGGGCTGAATTTGACGACCGCGGCGCCCTTGCCGTTCTTCGCCCGTTCATCGGACGCCCACACATTTCCTTCCCGGTCGACGTAGAAGCCGTGCGGAAAGTTGAACATGCCGGCGCCGAACGCCCTGACGAACTTGCCCGCAGCATCGAACTTCTGGATCGGCGGAATCATCGAATTGGAGCAGTCGTTCGACGCGCAACGGTCGAACACCCAGATGCTCTTGCCGTCGCTGTGATCAACCTGCACCTTGATGGCCTGGCCAAATTTCCGGCCGTCGGCGAGCTGCGCCCAGTTTTCCTGCATCTTGTAAGGATCGGGAGCTGCATTGGGATCGGCGCCCTGGGCATGGCTCCAGCGTCCCGTGACCATCATCAATGCGCCCGCGGCGACTCCGACCATCAATGTCAGCGTGATGAGATGCTTCATGGTAGTCCTCCCATGCGGAATTGATATTGGCGGCTGTATGCGGACGTGAGCGAGACGCCCGCCAATTGAAGTTGCTTTGCCTGGTGACAGCACGCAAGCCGACTTAAAACCGATCGTTCGTCCGGCGCTCACACTGCCCGGTCATAGCACCCGGAATGATAGCAAGCGGTCGCGCGATTCGCAAAAAATATGAAAGTCAATAGCAATTGCTTGCATTTCGCACGAAATCGTCAAATTATCCACTCACTTCTGCCTGAGCAGCCGTGTCTCGTTGAAATCGCTCGGGGGGCGGAGGGTGCAATGCCACATCGAGTCAATTCATTGGTGTCCGCGATCTTTGCCAGCTCGCTCGCAGCAGCGATGTGGCTTGGCTCAACCCGGGCGGCGTCGGCGGCCGACGAATGCTTCGAAAAGCCGGGGCAAGAGGCCAGGGCCGGTCATTGGTATTACTACGCTGACCGGGTCCATCACCGACGGTGCTGGTTTTTTGAACCCTCGCAGAAAACAGTCAGTCCGCGCCCATCCACTGAACAAACACCGGCCGCAAATACGGATTCCCAACAATCATGGTTTTTCCGTTTCACTCACGGCGTCGCGCAAACCCTTTCTCCAGAACCTAAGCAAAACGGTATATCGGCCGTTTCGCCGGAGTCCCCACAAAATAATATATCGGCCTATTCTTCGGACCCGCCACAAACCGGCATATCGGATAACTCAGGCCCGGCGCCGAAGGTCACCTCGCCAAGGCGTCTGAAGACCAACAAGACGGCGAAACGGGAGCAGCCGCGCGTTGTGCCGCCCCCGACGACGACCGGCCTCGGCAGCACCGAGCGAAGTGATCAGTTGCCTGCGCAACCTGTCGCCGAAAAGGACGACAAACAGCCGGGGCAACTGGGCCCCGCCGAGCGCCAGGAGCTGTTCGAGGACTTCTTAAAATGGTATAGGGACAGGAGCATCTTCGGCCAGCCGTAAGTGTTTTGTCGGCGGCATCATGGGTTTTGACGACAACGGATCGTCGCTTCATCGTCATGCATCGTCATGCCCGCGCAACACACCGCCGCGTAACGCGGTGCGCACTCCCGTGTTCGCTGACATCGGCGCCTGCCCCTGCCCTCACCCGCAAGCGGAGAGGGCACGGAGGGGGCAGCAGGTAAAGGCCGGGACAAGCCTCGCCACGACTCCGGGGAAACGTTCGACCCTGGATCGCTTCCCCGCGCTCTCGCCTCCCTCATTCCGCCGCCTTGAGCAGCGGCGCCCCGCCGGCGCGGAATTGCTCCAGCAACGCCGCCTCCTCGGCCTTGGCTGCCGCGAGGTGACGCAGCTTGACATGGCCGAAGCCGCGGATTTTTTCCGGGACGGATGCCAGGCTGATCGCGAGATCATGGTTGTCGGGCGCGAGTTTCGCCAGCAGCTCATCCAGTAGCGTTTCGTAGTCGCGTACAAGCTGCCGCTCGATCTTGCGCTCCGCCGTGTAACCGAACGGATCAAGCGCCGTCCCGCGCAGGAACTTGAGCTTCGCCAGCAGTCGAAACACCGTGAGCATCCACGGCCCGAAGCTCATTTTGCGCGGCTCGCCCGTCGCCTTGTCGCGCCGGGCGAGGAGCGGGGGCGCGAGGTGGAACGTGAAGCGCAGATTCTCTCCGTCAACCTCGTTCCT
The DNA here is from genome assembly GCA_021323775.1 of Hyphomicrobiales bacterium. Classification (GTDB taxonomy): domain Bacteria; phylum Pseudomonadota; class Alphaproteobacteria; order Rhizobiales; family Xanthobacteraceae; genus JAJPKK01. Next base: position 10,802 of record JAJPKK010000189.1, on the reverse strand, counting down.
GACCTGTCGCATGAAGCTCGGGTCGGCGTAGAGACGCGCCACCTCGTATTCGTCCTTGTAGGCCATGAGTTTGAACAGATAGCGCGCGACGGCCTCGGCAAATCCGCTCTTGCCGGGCGTACGGGCGATCTCGGCAGCGCGCGCCGCGTCGACGCGGCGGCGATAGCGCGCCGCATAGGCGGCGTCCTGGTAAGCGGCGAGAAATTCCGCACGTCGCGCAATGACCTCGTCAAGCGAGGTCGACAGCATGCGCGCGCGGTCTCGCGCCTCTGGCGCCGGCCTCGCCATCGTTTCGACCAAGGCGAGGTCGATGGCGGCGCGGCGGCCCCAGCGGAACGCCGCGTGGTTCATGTCTATGGCCTCGCCGTTGAGCGTGATCGCCCGTTCGATGGCCTTCGCCGACACCGGCAGCGCCCCAAGCTGATAGGCGTAGCCCAGCATAAACATGTTGGCGCCGAGCGACTGGCCGAGCAGCGCGGTGGAAAGCCGGGTGGCGTCGACAAAATGGCTGCGGTCCTTTCCCACAAGGGAGGAGATCGTGCGCTTGATCCTCTCCGTCGGCAGCGAGAAGTCGGGGTTGCGGGTGAATTCGCCGGGCAGCACCTCGGCGAGATTCATCACCATGGCGGTGACGCCGGGCTTCACGGCGGCGAGCACCTTTTTGTTGCCGACCACGATCATATCACCGCCGAGCACCAGATCGGCGCCGCGCGCCGCGACCCTGATTGCGTGAATATCTTCAGGCTTGTTGGCAAACCGAATGTGGCTGTGAACGGCGCCCCCCTTCTGGGCGATCCCCGCCATGTCGATGATGCCGACGCCCTTGCCTTCGAGGTGCGCCGCCATCCCCAGGATGGCGCCGATGGTTATAATGCCGGTGCCGCCGATGCCGGTAACGATGACCCCGTAGGTGCCGTTGATCTGCGGCAACACCGGCTCGGGCAGGGCCGCAACGTTCTGCGGCGGCGCGATGCCCTTGCCGCGCCTGAGCCTGGCGCCTTCAATCGTCACGAAAGATGGGCAGAAGCCCTTCAGGCAGGAGAAGTCCTTGTTGCAGCTCGACTGGTCGATGGTGCGCTTGCGGCCGAACTCCGTTTCAAGCGGCTGCACCGACACGCAGTTCGACTTTACGCCGCAATCGCCGCAGCCCTCGCACACCAGTTCGTTGATGACGACGCGCTTGTCGGGGTCGGGGAACTGGCCGCGCTTGCGGCGGCGGCGCTTCTCTGCGGCACAGGTCTGATCATAGATCAGCACCGTGCATCCCGGCACCGCCGCAAGTTCCTTCTGCACGTCCTGGAGGTCGTCGCGGTGATAGATTTTCAAGCCCGCGGGCCATTTGGCGCCGGCGGGATATTTCCACGGCTCATCGGTGACGACGACGACCCGTCTGGCGCCCGCCGCCGCCATTTCGTTGGCGATCTGCAGAACCGAAATATCGCCGTCGACCCGCTGGCCGCCGGTCATGGCGACCGCATCGTTGTAGAGAATCTTGTAGGTGATATTGACGCCGGCCTGGATCGCGGCGCGGACGGCGAGCGAGCCCGAATGATTATAGGTGCCGTCGCCGAGATTCTGGAACACGTGGGGGCGCTTTGAAAATGGCGCCTCGCCGATCCAATTCGCCCCTTCTCCCCCCATCTGGGTGTAGCCCGAGGTGGAACGGTCCATCCACTGGGCCATGTAGTGACAGCCGATGCCGGCGTAGGCGCGGCTGCCTTCCGGCACTACTGTCGACGAATTGTGCGGGCAGCCGGAGCAGAAATACGGAAGGCGCGCCGCAACGTCCTGCGCCTCGGCGAGCGCGCGCTGGGCCTCCCTGAGCGCCGTCACGCGGGCGGCGAGGTCGTCGTTGCGAACATAGCCGAGCAGACGTTCTCCGATGCAAATCGCGATGTCGTTCGGATCGAGCGCGCCCTTGACCGGGAACAGCCAGTTGCCCTTCTCGTCCTTCTTGCCGATGCAGACCGGCTGGTTGGCGGTGCCGTAAAGCTCCTCACGGACCTGCACTTCGATGAGCGAACGCTTTTCCTCGACCACGATGATGAGTTCGAGGCCGGCGGCAAAATCCGTCAAATCTTGCCGGCCGATCGGCCAGGGACAGCCGACTTTGTAGAGACGCAGGCCGAGATCGTTGCACCTCACCTCATCGAGCCCGAGTTCATCGAGCGCCTGCCGGACATCGAGGTAGCTCTTGCCGACTGTGATGACGCCGATCTTCGGAGCGCGCCCTCCGCTGCAGATCATGCGGTTGAGACGGTTCGCCCGCACGAAGGCCAGCATCGCGTCGCGCTTGAAATCGTGCAGCCGGGCCTCCTGGGCCAAAACGGCGTCGTTGAGCCGGATATTGAGGCCGCCCGGCGGCATGGCGAAATCGTCCGGGATGACGATTTGCACCCGATCAAGGCTGCCATCCACGACGGCGGTCGACTCGACGGTCTCGTGCATGCATTTGAGCGCGGTCCAGGCGCCGGTAAAGCGCGACATCGCCCAGCCATAGAGTCCGTAGTCGATGATTTCCTGAACGCCCGCCGGATTGAGGATCGGGATCATCACGTCGACGAAGTGGAACTCGGACTGATGCGCCGTGGTGGACGATTCGGCGGTGTGGTCGTCGCCCATGAGCGCAATGACGCCGCCATGCCGCGAGGTGCCGGCGAAGTTGGCGTGGCGGAATGCATCTCCAGTGCGGTCAACGCCTGGCCCCTTGCCGTACCACATGCCAAACACGCCATCGAACTTGCCTTCGCCGCGCAACTCGGCCTGTTGCGAGCCCCACAGCGCGGTCGCGGCGAGGTCCTCATTGGTGGCCGGGTGGAACCGGATGTCGTTTTGCCCAAGTATGGCGCCCGCGCGCATGAACTGCTGGTCGAGCGTCCCGAGCGGCGAACCCCTATAGCCGGTCACGTAGCCGGCAGTATTAAGGCCGGCGCGCCGGTCTCGTTCTTTCTGCATGAGGCTGAGGCGGACGAGCGCCTGAAAGCCGGTCACAAAGACCCGGCTTTTCTTAAGGTCGTATTTGTCGTCAAGGCTGACAGGCTCGAGGGGCATGCGCGTTCTCCGCGGCCAGAAGGCGAAGGCGTAACTCAATTGATGGATATAGTCACCGCCAGATTCGGCGGAAGCCGGCATTACAACGCGCTCACGTCAAATTCCGTTGTGTGCGGGAAAAGAAATTGCGGCCGAAAGGGCGGCCGGGATTTTTTGTTGTTGAGGATGTGCTTGAGCGCGCCAGTTGGGTTTCCGACGCGGAATCTGAAACGGCGCTGTGCGAGGGAGCAAGCTCCGCAATTTGGATCAAACCCGGATCTGTTCAGCGCCGGCTTCGCGGCCCGCTCCCGCGCGAATCTCTGTTTGTGTTCCGGAGTTCAGTGCTATATATCATTGATATCTAGCATTGAGGCGTGATCATGCAATGGGCAAGAATTTTCTGGTCGGGCCGATCTCAGGCTGTGCGCTTGCCGAAAGACTTTCGCCTCCCCGGAGAAGAGGTGCGCATTCGCCGACATGGCAGCGCGGTGATTCTTGAGCCCGTGGCCGAGGACTGGGCCTGGCTGGATGCAATTGCGGGGAAGCTCGACGAGGATTTTGTTCAAGCTGTTCGCGAAGGAGTCGCGGAGCAGGAGCGGCCTGCGCTTGAGAAGCTGTTCCGGTGATGCGCTACCTGCTTGACTCGAATGTCGTCATCGGACTGCTAAACGATGCGACGTCAAAGCTCGCGCGGCGCGCGCGACGGGAGAAGCCCGCGGACGTCGTGATTTCCGCCATCGTGGCGCACGAACTGTTCTATGGTGCGTTCAAGAGCCGACGAACTGCGCAGAGCGTCGCCCTGATCGACTCCCTTCAGTTTGAAGTCCTCGAGTTCGACAAAGAGGATGCGCGGCAGGCCGCGGAGATTCGTGCCCTTTTGGCATCCAGAGGAACACCAATCGGTCCATGCGAGGTGCTGATCGCCGGCCAGGCGAGGTCGCGCAGTTTAATTCTCGTGACCAACAACACGCACGACTTCGGGCGCGTACCTGGATTGCATCTCGATGATTGGCAAGCCTGATATGGTCGGCTGCCTGCATATGCAGGAATGCCTCTGCCTGCATTGGGCAATGCATGCTACCCCCGCAACGCCACCATCTGGCCGCCATCGACCACGATGGTGGCGCCGACGATAAAACGGCCCGCGTCCGACACGAGCAGCAGTAGCGCGCCGTCAAGGTCGCCGTCTTCGCCGAAGCGGCCGACCGGAATTTCGCGCCTGAGCTTATCGCCGGCCTCGCTTGTCAGATACTCGCGGTTGAGGTCAGTCATAAACCATCCGGGCGCGATGGCGTTGACGCGGATGCCCTTGAAGGCTAGTTCGAGGCCGAGGGCCTTGGTGAGCTGCACGACCCCGGCTTTCGCGGTCGCATAGGCCGCCACGCCTTTCGCGACCCCGAAGCCCAGCACGGATGCGATATTGACGATCGCGCCTCCCGTGCCGGCCGCCAGCATGCGCCGGGCCGCCTCCTGGGCCCAGAAGAAGACGGCATCGAGGTCGGTGCTGAGGACGCGCCGCCATTGCATTTCCGCCATGTCGACAGCGCGATCTGCGTGGGCAATCCCGGCATTGTTGATCAGGATGGTGACGGTGCCGAACTGCGCCTCGACGCCGTCGAAGGCGCGCGTCATCGCATCGCGGTCGCAGACGTCGGCCTCGACCGCAACAGCGCGGCCGCCCGCCGCCTTGATCCGCGACGCTACGCCGGCAAGGCGCTCGCCACGGCGCGCCACCAGACCGACGGCGGCGCCGTTGACGGCCAGAAGCTCAGCGAAACGCGTCCCAAGCCCGCTTGACGCGCCGGTCACCAGCGCCACCCGGCCGCTGATATCAAACAATTCTGATGCTTTCATGCTGGTCATTCGCCCGAGGCATGCCGTACAGCGACCCTAAAGGGTCGTTCTACGTCGCGCAGCGCGCCGCGGGCGGGGACTTAAACGCGGACCTAAATCAAGTCGAGCGCGTTTGCAGTCTCGATTGCGCCCTTGAAGGCCTTGCTGCTCTTACGTGCTTCAACAGGCCATGATCGCTGCGCAGAGCGACGCGCTGGCGCGTCTTGGCCTTCAGTTCGGCATGCTGCGTATTCGGCTCGACGCGGTGCGCCGCATACTCTTTGCCGTCGAGGGGGGCAACATGCGGCGCGTCTCTATCGCGGTAGGGTCTTCCGATGCCAAGCTCTTTTTCGTGGGTATCGATCCATTTCCACAGCTGCTCGCTGGATGCCCATCTCTCTGCGCGAGTCTCGCCCTTTACGCTCACGATATCGGCCGCCAGCCCGTGCCCATAGCCGCCGCGGAAGCTTCCTCCATGATAGGACCTGTCGGTTTGAGCCTTCTGGCCGGCCGCGATGGCTTGCCGATAATCGTCGCGAAAGGCGCTTGTTATGCCTGGCATGAAGCCCGCCTCGTCGAGGGCGCGCAGGGCGTGATAGAGCGTGATCCGGAAGCTTTGGTCCATGCCGCCAATCACGTAATCCGCGGGAGACATCCCGAACCTTGCAGCGGCTTTTGGATCCTTCCACGTGAAATCCTCGTCTACGAGCTTCGTGATGGTCCTTGTGACGGTCCTGGTTTTGCCTCTCCGCTTGACTGCTGCCTTGATCTGTTCCGGCACCTTGATTGTGTCAGTTTTTGGCGTCCGCGCGTAGAGCGACCACAGGTAGCGATCGATGCAAATCAACGCGACCATACACTCGTCCACGCTGTCGATCGCGCTCATGTCGATCGAGCTTGTTTCGCCTGGATTCGCAACCGCCGAACCCGTGGTTGCGTCTGTTTGGGCCAGCGCCGCACCGGCAAACAGTGGCGTGGCAAGGCTAACGCCCAGGGAACAGCAAAGCGCCCGTACGAGATTCATTCCCTTCCCCCACCTATTCCGCTCCTTGTTAACCACAAAACCCCACCACGCCGCGGGCCCGAATGTGAGCGATCGTACGCAGAAAATCGCTCAAGCGCGTTGCCAGTCTCTATGTGGCGGGATGAATGCAAGATGAACGATCGGCGTCCAGCACGACCTGGCCGGGTCGGAAAGCGCTCGGGGGCGCCTGAAAGTCTGGGAACTGTTCGGGTGGGCTGTCTTCGCACTCACCAAGTTCGGTCACCGTTCGCAACGCCGTTCCGGGGTTTTGCCCCGAAATTGGGTTGCCGGCCGCCCGCGAAGGTGATGCGGCAGGTCAGTCCCGCCGGAATATGACCGACGCGAGCCAGCCTGTCATGACGGCCATCATGGCGGTCACCACGCCGTAAGCCAGGCCGTGATCGACCGCGGCGCTGGCGATGAAGCGCTCGAAGCCGACCGTCACGATCTCGAATGCCGAATTGGTGCGCGCAATCACGGCCCCGCCGGCGAACAGTTTGATGTCGACATCGTAGGTGCCAACCGGCGCTTCGGCCGGCACAAAAATCGTAGCGCGATAAAGGGTCGGAGTGAGGAACGTCACCCCGTTCGTTGTCTCGCCATAAAGATGGCGCTCCTGCTTGATGCGCACGAAGGACTGCCGGAATGGATCATCCGGACTTGCGTCGGTGACACGAGGTCCGAGCTGTTGCGGCAGCGGCGTATCGGCAATGCCGATCCGCTCACGGCGCAGCATCTCGGCATCGGCGAAGCTTGCGAACGGGCGGGTCGAAAGCACCTCCAGGAAGGCCGGCACGTCAACGAAAGTTCGCGATTGCGCGTTCATCCAGATGCCGAAGATGCGCTCCTTGTGGAGAACCACCATGGACTCACGCGGCCCCGTCACGGTCGCAACAATGTCGTAGCGGTTGTGCAGCGCCGCCGCCTGACCATTCTCGACCGTTCCGAACAGAGTGAGCTCGACGCCCGTGAAGTTCGAGGTGATCTGAACGATATGGTTCGAAAGGGACGAAACCAGGCGTTCCGCGGCCGCCGGCCGGGCCGCGAGCGCAAGCAGCAACGATGCCATTGCGCAGACGGCCCGGATCTGCCGTCGAGAGGTCGGCCTCATGGCCCCTCCCCGACGGTGCGAATCGTGTAGAGTTCGTTCGGAGTCACGATCAGGTCGAATGCGAATCGCAATCCGACCGCGAGGACCAGGATTCCGAGCAGAAGGCGCAGGCGCTCGCTTCGCATCTTCTGGCCGGCCCGGGCGCCGAATTGCGCTCCGGTCACCCCTCCCACCATCAGGATAAGGGCCAGCACCGCGTCGACGAGGTGGTTGGTCGCAGCATGCAGGATTGTTGCGGACGCCATGGTGATCAAAGTCAGCACCATCGAGGTGCCGATCACCACATTGGTGGGTACGCGCAGAAAGTAGATCAACATCGGAACCAGCAGAAAGCCCCCGCCGATCCCCATGATGGCGCCGATGAAGCCCATGATGAACCCGATCGCACAGACCGGGATCGCCGACACGTATATTTTCGACTGCTTGAACCTGATTTTTAGCGGCAGACCGTGGATCCAGGTGTGGCTGCCTGGGCGGCGCAGTTCCACCGGCTTGCCCTGACGCGCCCGCAGGATCGCCCGCAATCCCTCGGCCACCATCATCGCGCCCACAGAGCCGAGCAGGAGCAGATAGGAAAGGGAGATCACGATATCGAGGTGCCCGAGCTGGCGCAGCGCCGTGAACAGCAGCACCCCCGCGACCGTCCCAACAATCCCGCCCGCGAGCAGCATCAACGCGAGCGCAATGTCGATCGCCCGGCGGCGCCAATAGGCCACAGCGCCTGAGAATGACGAAGCCGCAATGTGGGTCGATACGGTGGCGACGGAGACCGCCGGCGAAATGCCGATAAAAATCAAGAGCGGCGTCATCAGAAATCCGCCGCCGATGCCGAACATGCCGGAAATGAAGCCGACCGCAAGCCCCATCCCCAACAGCAAAAAGACATTGACCGGCAGGTCTGCGATCGGGAGGTAGATTTCCACTGTCTCAACCCGAAGGTGCCACGACTTAGACGCCGGATTTGCGGTGGCGGAGGACTCGCCCCGAGATCGCGACGGCCCGGCCACCAAGGCTAACCGGTATCGGGTTGCGTCCCAAACGCAAAGCCTTTTTGGCGATGAACATGAGGAATCCGCCCTTCCGCCGGGGTGCCAAGGCGTGCGCACCCGGCGAGACTGTAAGTCCTTCGCGAGGCGCGGCTGCAGCGCCGTAGGATGTGCTGAGCGATAGCGAAACCCGCCAGGGCTTTCCAGCGGCGATGCCGACTGGCGGGTTCTCGCGGAGCCTTTCGCCGCCCGCCAAAGGCGGGGCCCGTTCGCTCAGCCCACCCCGCCCTTTTGCGCATGCGGAGAGGGGCGCCCGCTCCTACCTTCCGGAAAAACGCTCTGGCCTGACGGACGCCTTGGATTTTGTTGTCGCAGCCGCGGCCACCTGGTCCCAGCCGCCGGCCGGCGCTTTGACGGCGGTCGCTTCGTCGGGCTGCGGCACGGCGACGAAACTCTCTGCATTCAATCTGGCGCTTTCCAGTTCCTGCGGGTCAAGCCGTATGGCGACTTCGTCGCGCTTGCGGGCGGCATCCTTGTCGCCGCCTTTTGCGGCCAGCGCGAACCATTTGTAGGACTCCGCAAAGTTGCGCTCGACGCCGAGACCGCGCGCGTACAGGATCGCCAGGTTATATTGGCTGTCAACCACACCGTGGACGGCGGCCCTGCGGAACCATTGCGATGCGAGCGCATAGTCCGGCTTACCGTCAAGGCCTCCGGCGTAAAGCACTGCCAGATTATGCATGGCCTTGGCGTGCCCTTTGGCGGCGGCCGCCACAAAGAGGCGGCGCGCCTCCGCGAGGTCTTTCCGAACTCCGAGACCTTTTTCGTACATGACGGCGAGGCGAAATTGAGCCGCGGCCAGGCCGCCTTCCGCTGCGCGCTCGAGCCACGCGGCGGCCATAGCGAGATCCTGGGTGGTGTTGCGGCCCTGCGCAAACCGCATGGCAACTTCGTAGCAGGCGCCGGGGTCACCTGCGGAAGCGGCCGCAACAAGCGCCTTGCTTCCAATTGTCGGCGGCAATGGCGTTTCCCTGAGGTCCGGCGGGGCCGGGGAGGCATATTGCGAGGCCGGATCGCGACCAGGCGCCGCTTGCGGCGGCGCATTTCGCACCGTCAAAGCCGTTACCTCTTTGCCCGCCGCCGCCTGTGGGGAAAGGTAGGGAGCGGGCCTCGCCGGCGTTTGGCTCGCAGATGAAGTTGAGATTGCGCGAGACACCGCCATCTCTGGCGAAACGACGTGCGGTGGGGCCTGTGCAGGCATGGTCTCGCTGGTGAGCGCTTTCGCGTTGATGGCAGCCGGGAGCGTCTGCTCGTCGGGGTTGGCGCCGGGGCGGGCCGGCGGTTGGTCGGGCGGCGGCTGCGAGCCGGTCAGCCCGGCGTCGGACTCGGCGGCATCGTCGATCCTGCTGGCGGCCCAAACCGAATGCTCTCCCGCAGGCGCGTTAAACAAATCGACTGCGACGCCGCACAGGCCGAGCACCAGCGCGATCATGCCGACGGCAACCATCGCGGCTTTCGCCCGCGGCCTCAACCTCGGGAATAGCGCGCCCAATGGGAGACTCAGCGCCGCGTGCTTGCGGGATTTTTCCCCCTGCCTCCCCTCGCCCGGCCCTCTCCCTTCTCTCCTCCGCAAGCGCGCGAGGGTCAGAGCGGAGGCCGGGGCAGGGGAACGGGCCTGCGTTCGCGGCTGCTCGCCGACGACGGCCTGGGCCGCCCGGCGCGCTGCGGCAACAAATCTGGCCCGCACCGGCTCTGCGGTTTCGGCGGCTCCGTCCCCACTCTCCGCCGCTTGCCCCCACCCTTCCGCCCTCCGCTCGCGGGGGAGGGTTAGAGTAGGGGCCAGGGGAAGAGGGGGCTCTGATACGACAATCCGATCAATCGCGTGAGGCGCCGCCTGAGCCCGACGGGTATTTGCACCCGCCTCAGAAGACGGGTCAGGGGCAGGCTCCGGACCGGCGGGCTGACCCAAACTCGCGGTCTTCGCCGGCGGCTGGCGGAGCAAGCGAAGCTCATTCTCAATGGCGGCGAGGCGATCCACGACCTCTTCGATTGTGCCATAGACGGCCTCGAACGTGTCGCGAGTCCGCCTGTCGACCGACGTCTGAATTTCCTTCAGCGAAGCTACATCGCGGCGAATTGATTCCGCCGGATTGCCGATCGCATCCGCGACGGTCGTCGCGATCTGCTGTTGGATCGCTGCTAGCCTGCGATCGTTCAAGGCGCGCAGCTCCCCGAGGTGCTTGAGCAGCTGGTCGATGCGGCGATCGGCTTCGCCCTGGCGGTCCGACCGGGCCTCGAAATTTGCCAGCTTCTCAACTCGCGCGCCGATGCGTTGTTCGAGGCTCTCAAGGTCATGACGCCAGATCTTTGCAACCTCCTCGACCGGCCGCGCCTCGTTGAGGACAGCACGAAATTCAGCGAAATGCTGGCGCAGGGTTACGGCGATGTCGTCGTGCCGGGTTGAGGTTTGCAAGGTGTCGATGCGCGCTTCGATTTCACGAAGCCGCTGCTCGAAAATCTCCGGGTTGACTGGCGGCTGCGACATTTGATGTTTGCGTTCATCAGCATGTTCGGGTGTTCACGCGACTGGCGATCACCCAAATCTGCACGAATGCTCATTCGAGCCTTGATCCTGGTCCGGACTTTCTCCGGATTACAGTAAAGAGCGAGTTAATAGATGCACGATTTATGATTGATATTTCGCCCCGCTCCGAGGGCGGAGCTTGTGGAAAGCGCAGCGCGACGGCCAGCCTTGACTGCGGCTGCGCGCGGCGTCACTGGGCCACGGCAGGTCGGGACGAAGAAACGGCCCTCAGGT
>JAJPKK010000279.1 GCA_021323775.1 Hyphomicrobiales bacterium | reverse complement strand
GCGTCAATCTTCCGTCTCTTCTTCGTCATCTCCCGCTCCGTCTGTGACAACGGAACGGCTCCAAATCCAATTAGTCAACCGGTCCCAAATCCGGGGGCCACTTCAGCAATCGACGTTCCATAGTTCTGACCGCGCCGCTCTCGCTTCGGATTGGGCAAGCGTGCAATCGGATCTGAATCTGGCATGGCAAGCGATCACGACCGCCGAGAGAATTTGCAATGAGCAAAGGGAACGGGAACGGCGAGAAACCCAGACCGCCGAGTAAGCCGACCGAAGGGATTGCCGAACCGCCGCGACACGAAATCATACCCCCTGCTTTAGAGTCCGCTCTTAAGAGCAGCGGTGTCGATCTGAAGGATCCCAACGTATTTCGGGCGTTAGAAATCAGTCTCACGATGATGTTCACCGGGTCGTTGCCGCTGCCGCCGCCCGCCATTCTCAAAGAATATGGCAACATCCGTCCAGAATTGGTCGATATGCTCGTCAAATTGACAGAGGAACAATCGGTTCATCGTCGTGATATGGAACGAAAGCGAACGGAGGGGTCGGAAACGAGATTGAACCCAAGCCAATGGATTGGAGCGACGGTCGCGCTCGGGGGATTGGCTTTGGCAGCGGTTGTTTCTCCTTCTAATACTATTGCTTCCGTCGTTCTAGCAATCGCAGGCGTCGGCGGTCCTACCGCCGCCATTTGGCTTGCTCGCAATATGAAAACGCCGTCGCCCCCGACACATCTTTCTCCGCCGTCAATGCCAAAGCCCCCTCACGTGTCTTAGTCCTCCTGCGGGAGGGACAACCGGGGGGCCTAGCGCCCCATTCGGGCCGGGGATATTCTGGTGTGGCACCGCCCGAGAGTTCACGCCCCGCTTTCGAAAATGGTACGGACTTGGGTACCGGCGCAAATCGTCAAATTCAAATCAATGGTAGCAATTGTCAAAACAACAATAACCGCAAACCGCGTCTCGCCCCTGGGAGGGTCACCACGATGAAAGCCCACCTCTACGTCACGACAGCATTCACGGCGCTTGCCCTGGCCGCCGCCTCCGCCTTGCCCGCCACAACATTCGCCGCAGATGGCGCCCCGCTCCTCGCCGGCAGGGTGGTATCTTCCACTGGCGAGCCATTGGCCGGAATTCCCGTCAAGGCCCATCGCGACGGCAGCCCGATTACGGTCGCGGTGTACACCGACGCCAAGGGCGAGTACACGTTCCCGGCGTGGTCCGCCGTCGCGCCCGGCGCCTATTCGGTCGGCATCGAGCTGCCGGATTTCAGGCACGTCGCCCAGCCGGTCGCCGTCTCGGCGGGCAAAACTGCGAAGGCCGATTTCACGCTGACAGCGAAGCCGCTCGCTTATGAAGATGCGACGGCGTCCGAAATCATCGCCGGCCTCCCCGGCACCGACCAGCAGAAGGTGCTGTTTTCCCAATGCAGCAACTGCCATACGCTGCAATGGGCGCTGCAGGCCGGCCGCACCAAGGAAGACTGGATCAGGGTCATCAAGAAGATGGCCGGACGTGCGGCCGAGCAGGAAACGCCCGGGACCTATGCGTTCGGCCAGAAGCAGTTCGTCGAGCCGCTGGCGGAGTATCTGACCTCGATCCGCGGCCCCGATTCCTCCGACAATATCCCGTTCAAGCAGCGCCCGCGGCCGACCGATGCCGCCTCCGCCAATATCGTGGTGACGGAATACGCGCTGCCGAGAGGCGGCTAGCGCGAACTCTACATGCTGCGCGGCGACCGGCGGTTCGTCTGGCCGCACGACGTCATCATGAACGACAAATACGCCTATTACACGGACCACTTCTCATACGTGCTCGGCCGCGTCGACATCAAGACCGGCGAAGCAAAAGAGATCCCCTTCCCGCTGCCGAAGGGAGCGGGACGCGAAGCCCGCAACATGACCGGCGAGGGCGATACGCGGGCCGGCGCTCCCGGCGGCGGAGCGCATGAGCTGCAGTTCGATCAGCACGGCAATGTCATCATCGGCATGGACAACGGCACCGTCAAATACGATCCCGAGACCGGCCGGTTCACGGGCTGGTCGGCGGGCCGTGCGATGTTTGGTTTGGATCCTGAAGGCAATGTCTGGAACCTCCAGAGGAACGGCGATCTCGTCAAGATCGACTTGAGCAGCGAGGAGCTGAAACGAACGATCTTCCAGATTCCGAAGAACAGGGGGATCTACGATACCGACACCGACTCCAAGGGCCGGACCCATCTTTATATCTGGCAGGAAGGCAAGATCGGCATCTTCGATCCGAGGACGGTTGAATACACCGAATACAAAACGCCGACGCCGATGGCGGGTCCGCGACGCGGCCAGATCGACGGCCAGGATCGCCTCTGGGCCGCTGAATTCTATGCCGGCCAGCTCCTCATGTTCGATCCGGACAAGAAGCTGCTCAAGGAATACCCGCTGGTAAACGGGACCAAGCCGTACACAGCGCCCTACGCGGAACCCTACTCGGCGAGCGCTGACGACAAGAACCAGATCGTGTGGACGCACGACTTCTCGAGCGGGCGTCTCTATCGCATCGACATGAACACCGGCCAATCGACGGAATACATGACGCCGTCGAATTACGAGGTGCGCGATCTGAAGGTCGATCCCGCGGCGCCGCGCCCGACCGTGTGGGTCCCGGCCTATCGTCCGCCGTCGAAGCTGGTCCGGATCGAGATGCGGTAATTTGAATCCGCGTCGGCTTGCGGGACCGGCGGGCCGGGCATGTCCTCCAAGAGGCGCGAGCCGTACCCCGGCAAGAGCGCGGCGCGTGCTTTATTCCCGCGTCGTCGCCGGGCTTGTCCCGGCGGGCATCGCGATCGGCGCGGCGGGATGGGAGCACGCGATCGCCGTCACGCGAGCCCTCGTTCATTGCGAGCGCCGCATCGGCGGTCGCAAGATACAACGCATTTGCCGACAAGGGCGTGGACGAAGACTTCGAAAAGCCGGTGTTGCATCGAATCGAGACGCCGCCTTTCTACGCGGCGGCAGCGAGCATTCGGGTGCTCGACTCCTACGGGGGCCTTCGCATCAACGGCAAGGCCCAGGTCCTCGATACTCAAGGCGAGGTCATTCCCGGCCTCTATGCGGGCGGCGAAGCAAGCGGCGGCGGCTCGCAGCACGGCATCGGCAGAGCTTCGGTCCACGGCTACATCGCCGGGACGTACGCAGCCCAGGAGCGATCGGCGTGAGCTGAGCGGCCTGCAGGGGGCGACCCGTGTGGCCGCCCTGTTGCTGCCCGACGCGATGCCAGCCGTGCCGCCACAAGGGGCGCCCCTCCGGCAGGGTGAAGAGCCGGGCAAGAAAATCGATCTGGCCGCGGCCGGTGATGAGCCCGGCCACGGCCGGATCGCGCGCCTTTCAACCTGACGGAAATGCGCTCAATCGCACAATAGCTGATGACGAAGCTGGTCCTGCCGTGGCATTTTTGTCGGCATCCTAAGCGGTGGAGACTTACCCGAATGCGAAAAGCGAAAATGATATTCGGCGTGATCGGCGCGGGCTTTCTGTCCGTGGGGGCGGGCGCAGTGGAACTGCCGGCAGGGCCCAATAAAGACGTGGTCGCACGCGCATGCAGCTCATGCCACGATCTGGACATGGTGTTCGATGCCGCCGGGCAAACGCGGGAGGGCTGGAACGGCACGATCGAAGAAATGACGGGATATGGCCTGCAGCTCTCGCCGAGCGAACGCGCGCAAGTTCTCGAATATCTCACGAGCTTTCTCGGACCGGACGCCAAGAAGCCGAGATAAGTCAGCGGCGACGCGTAGAACCGCAGCCGTAACGAGGATCCAGGGTCCGAACGCCGTCGGCAAGGCATAAGATACCCCGCCGGCGAGCGGGAGAAATGGGTGTGCGCTGCAAGCAGCCGAAGGCCAGACGCGCGCTGCCGGAGATTTGCGCAGCCGGGACGAAAGCCGACGCTGACGCTGCGTTCGACAACTTCTTCGAGCGGAGGGCGCCAGAAACGATGCGTCGTGACACATCGTTTCTGGCGCCCTTTCCCGAGCCGACGCGATATCCCATAGAAATGCTGGCCCGGACCCGCCGCCGCTTTGACGGCAGCAGCGCGTGTCGCTATCAAGTGGCCTCATGACGAGCCATCATGACAACCCCTCCGGGTCCAACCCGGGCTGGGCGGAACCCGCCCCCACCGCTCTTCTGGTGCTGGCGGACGGCACCGTGCTGGAGGGCATCGGCTTTGGCGCGACCGGCCACGCGGCCGGCGAGGTCTGCTTCAACACCGCCATGACGGGCTATCAGGAAATCCTCACCGACCCGTCCTATGCGGGCCAGATCATCACCTTCACGTTTCCGCATATCGGCAATGTCGGCGCCAACGACGAGGACATCGAAACCGTCAGTCTCGCCGCGACGCCGGGCGCGCGCGGCGTCATCCTGCACACCGGCATCACCAATCCGTCGAACTATCGCGCCCGCCGCCATCTCGACCAGTGGCTCAAGGCGCGCGGCATCATCGGCCTCGCCGGCATCGACACCCGCGCGCTTACGTGCCTCATTCGCCGGAAGGGCATGCCGAATGCGGTGATCGCGCATTCGACAGACGGCCGGTTCGATCTTGATGCGCTCAAGGCGGAGGCGCGCGCCTGGCCCGGCCTTGTCGGGATGGACCTCGTGCCCATGGTGACGTGCGGCCAGCGCTTCACCTGGGACGAGACGCCGTGGCGATGGAACGCCGGCTATGGCCGTCAGGAAACGCCCGCGTTCAACGTCGTTGCCGTCGATTATGGCATCAAGCGCAACATCCTGCGCCTTCTCGCCGGCGCCGGCTGCAAGGTGACCGTCGTGCCTGCCACCACGCCGGCAGCCGACATTTTCGACCTCAAGCCGGACGGCGTGTTCCTCTCCAACGGCCCGGGCGATCCGGCCGCCACCGGCGAATATGCGGTGCCGGTGATCCGCGCCTTGATCGATGCAGGTCTGCCCACCTTCGGCATCTGCCTCGGCCATCAGATGCTGGGCATCGCGGTCGGCGGCAGGACCGTCAAGATGCATCAGGGTCATCACGGCGCCAATCATCCGGTCAAGGACCTCACCACCGGGAAGGTTGAGATCACCTCGATGAATCACGGCTTCGCGGTCGATCGCGCAAGCCTGCCGGATCACGTGGAAGAAACCCACGTGTCGCTGTTCGACGGATCGAACTGCGGCATCGCGCTGAGAGGAGCGCCGGTGTTCTCCGTGCAGTACCATCCCGAGGCTTCACCCGGACCGCGCGACAGCCACTACCTGTTCGAGCGCTTTGTCGGATTGATGCGGGCGAACCGGTCGGTATGACCACTCGCGCGCCTGCGATGCTGATACTCCGGTCACCCCTATCATGAAAGTGCCCACGTACCTCAAGCCCGAAAGCGGGCCGTTCGGCCGTGCGTTTGCAACCTGGCTCGACCACGCGCCGAAGGGGCTTGCGACACGGTTCCTCGTCCTGTGGTTCGCGCTCCTCTACACGGCGTTCGCGATCATTTCCTCCGCCTCGGTCGGGCTTCATCCCGATCTTCTCGAAACCTACGCCCGGGGCCTGCATCCATCCGCGGGGTACAACGACGAGGCGCCGTTGGCGCCGCTGATGGCGGGCGGGTGGTTTGCGCTGTTTCCTCCGACTGAATGGGCATTTCACCTGCTGGCGACGGTCAATGCGGCGATCGGGCTCTTTGCCGCCGACCGGATCGCGCGTCGCTGCCTCGAAGGCGACAAGCGCATCGCGGTGCTGCTGCTGCTCCTGTTGACGCCGTTCTATCAATTCGTCGGCCAGCGGTTTGCCGCCGGGCAGACGATGCTGTCGACTTGGCCGCTCGCGACCTATTGCTTCCTGCGCGCATTTGAGACGCGCGGCCTTGCGTGGTCGGCTGGCGCGGGCGTCGCAGCGGCGATCGCCATAATGGGCGCCTACCATTCGGTTTTTCTCGTTGCGGGCTTTGCGGCAGCCGCGTTGGCGCATCCCGGGCGCTGGACCTTCCTCCGATCCGCCTCGCCGTGGCTTTCGCTGGCGGCCCTCGCCATTGCGCTGGCGCCCCATGTCCAGTGGTTGCTGGCAACAGACTTTGCGAGCCTCGGCGATCTAGCCGCTCCGCACACCGGCGCGCCGCTCACGAAAATGCTGTGGACGGATGCGATCTGCCTTGTCGAAGGCATCGCTGCGCTGGCCCCCCTGCTTGCGGTCTATTGGCTCGCCATGCGGCCCGGCCGCGGCACCTTGCGCGAGACGTTCTGGCCGCCGGACCCGGACGGCTGGACGCTGGTCATCCTTCTGGCGGCGCCGGTCGCGCTTTGGCTCGTCGTGACGCCGCTCATCGGCGCAGTGTTGACACCGCTGTGGACGATGCCGACAGCGTTCCTGCTGCCGGTCGTTTTACTGCGGCCGAAGGTGGCCGAGCTGACGCGCGTGGCGGCGATCCGGATTACCGCGCTCGTCGGGGCAGCCACGATCGCGACCCTTGCGGCGGCGCCCTGGCTTGCCTGGCGCACGCACGTTGAAGGAACCGCGGAGGGCCGGGAATACTACCGGCTGGTCAGCGCCGAGATCACCAACGCCTGGCGCCTTGCGACCGGATTGCCGCTGCGGATCGTCATGGGCGACCGCGCTCTCGCATCTGCCGTGACGTTCTACAGCCCCGACCACCCTGATGCGATGCCGGGCTTTGCGCCCCCCTCCCCTAACCCTCCCCCGATTGCGGCGGAGGGAAAGGCGGAGGGAAGGAAAGCAGCCGGTTGGATCACGCCGGAACGGCTGGCGCAGGACGGGTGGGCGGCGATCTGCAGCGCCGACGATGAGAAATGCGTGGAGGGGGCGCGGCAACGGGCCGCCGGCAAATCCAATGTGCAGTTCATCACCTACTCGACAATCAACCGCTACCTTGGCAAAGGGGGCAAGCTCGGGCGTTTCTTTTTCATCCTGGCCGCGCCGGAGTCGAAGCCGGTCATACAGCTGCAGTAGGTTATGTGATGAAGGATTGGGTTGCGTATTACGATTCAGACCACTCCATTTACGTCAATGACCGCCATCGCGACGTGCACTACGCGCGGCTTGCCGACGCGATCGCGCGCTATGTTCCAAGCCCTGCCGCCGCCGTGCTGGATTACGGCTGCGGCGAGGCGTTGCATGCCGACCGTGTGGCCGATGCAGCCGGGCGGCTGACGCTGGCCGAGGCCGGGCCTGCCGTGCGCGGCCGCCTGATCGAGCGGTTCAAGGGCCATGCCAAGATCCTGGTGATTTCGACAGACCGGGTGGCGACTCTGCTGCCCCGGTCGCTCGACATGGTGATCCTGCATTCGGTTTCGCAGTATCTGACGCCTGAGGAGTTCGAGCGAACGGTTGCCCTGTTTCACCGCCTGCTCCAACCGGGCGGGCTGCTTCTCGTCGGTGACGTCGTGCCGCCCGACGCATCGGTCATCTCAGACTCGCTGGCGCTGCTCCGCTTCGGCTGGCGGGACGGCTTCTTCTGCGCCGCCGTGCTCGGGTTGGTACGCACCGCTTTTTCCGATTACTGGCGGCTGCGAACGAAGATGGGGCTAACGAGGTACGGCGAGCAGGAGATGGCGGGCAAATTGGTGGCGGCGGGATTCAGGGTGACCCGTGCGCCGGCGAACCTCGGCCACCTCGCGACGCGGATGACTTTCCTGGCGCGCAAGATGCCAGAGGCCGTGCGCTCCGCAGCCTGAGGCAGAGCGGGGCAATCCTCATAATTCGTTAGGCATTTACCGATAGGCTTGCTTTGAGGAGGCTCAGGACGCTTGTTCTAATTTTGTTCTTGCAAAGTTAGTTGCGTTTGCGTACTATACTACTGTAGATTGCCCTTTGACAATTGTGCTTGTACGTCACATGCTCGCGACAATGATTCGCTAGTTGATTCAACGTCTTGGTCGACCTGCAGCAAGCTGGGCGGCTGCGCGGACTTGTGCGCGAGACCGGTGCCGGCTTCGTTAGGGGGTAGCATTGGGAGCAACAGCCGCGTCGAAGACGAACATCGTGGCGATGCGCGCCCTCTCCGATGAAGAGGCCCTCGCGCGGATCATCGGAAAGCGCCTCGAAACCAGCATGGCTGAGCTCGCGCGCGACTGGCGCTGGAGCGCCTCCAAGGTGCGGCGCCGTCTCGCGAACTGGTCGTCCGCCGGTCACATCGACGTCAAGTCTGGTCTTGGCGGGCGCACAGTGATCACGGTGCCCGAGCCTGTCGCCTCCCCCTTAGCCGGCGACCATGCCGTAGATGTTGTAACGGCGCCGGAGCCTGCTGCGTCGGCCTCGGCCGGCCGTCAACACGAGGACATTGCGACCTCGCGAGCACCGGAACCTGCCGCCGCAAAAGCACCTGAGCCTGTTGCCGCACCGGACGCACAGGCGGCACCCCAAACCGCAGTCATCCCCGCGCCCGGCATCGTTGCCGCCCCGGCGGCGAGCGCTCCTGCCTTGCGTGCGCGAACCGCGAGCTTCGTCAATCTCCTTGCCTATGTGGTCGCGGTCGCGCTTGCGGGCATTGCGGCGTATTTCTCGATCCGCGGCATGATCGTGCTCTTTCCCGGCGCGCCCGCCGCCATCGTCGTCATGGGCGTGGCCATGGAAGCGGCGAAGCTCACGACCGTTGCGTTCCTCGCACACCAGTGGCGTTTGCTGGGCCACCTCTCCCGCGCTGTGCTTGTCATGCTGGTCACCGGGCTGGCCGCGATCAACGCCGCCGGCGTCTACTCGCAACTTGTGGCCGCGCATTTCGGCGACCGGATCACCGCGACCTCAGCGGTCGAAACCGAAGCTTCGGCGCTCGCCGCGAAGATCGAGGTTCAAACGCAGACGGTCGCCGATCTCGACCGCCGCGTCGGCCAGATCGACGCGGCGATTGGCGAGATGGTCAAGCGCGGCCGGACCGCCGGCGCGCTCGAAGCCATCGGGGCGCAGCGGAAGCTTCGCGAAGCGCTGGTCAGCCAGCGCCGGCACGAGGCCGACACATTGGCCGCCCTCAAGAGCGAGGCCGGCGCCGTCGCCGCCAGGAGCCGCCAGATCGAGGTGGAAGCCGCACCGATCATGTACGTGGCGCAGCTCATGGGCGCCACCACCGAACAGGCGATCCGGCTGCTGATCCTGCTGATGGTGCTGACCTGCGACCCGCTCGCGCTCGCGCTGACCGCCGCAGCAAGCCGGCCGAGGGCGAGGTGATCGATCATGACGACGAAACTCAACGTGCGCAGTTCCAAATCCTGAACGAGCAGACCTTGCACCCCGAAGCCTTCCCTGCGAAAGGGCAACAGCTCATTTCTTGGCGCAAAGGATCGACAGATTCTCGACTGCGAGTTTGCGATACCGAGAGGCAAGCGTTTTCGGAGGCGCGTCCTCAAGAAATTGCACAATGCGGCCAGCGAGTTCGGCCGAGATGACATCGCGTATCTCTGCCGCTTTAAGCTCAAGGGGTGGAAACGTGGTCACGCGTGAGCAATCGAGATAGCACTCGCGCGACAGCGCCGGATGATCGGACGCCGCCAACGCCAATTGGCCTTCCCCATGTGCGCGGGGCTCGGTATTGATCCAGAAAAACAGGTTCTCGTTTGCGCAGATGCAGATGGTGAGTTTGTCTTTGGGTGGTCGTGACAGGGTCGTTCTGACGACGCAAAGCTGCCCGGCTTTCACAGCACACCGTAGAATGCAAACTCACGCATCTCTTCGAGGGTCGCTTGTCGGTCTGGATGATCGTCGTCGATCATGGCCTCGTAGTCCATCGGACCATTGACGGGGGCTTCCAGCCACGCGCGCTCCTGGTGGGTGAGATTTGAAAGATTGGTGAAAGTCCGCGCTTTGCAAAAAGCTAAGGCTTCGTCGAGGCATTCAATGTCGCTGGCAGACAGCACATCCATATCTGCCGCCCGTCGGGCACTGATACGGAGATATTTTCCTCTTTCAACGGAAAGAGCAGCCGTGACAGCCTCCGGGTCCCCGGCATTGTCAAGCCGTCCCTGAATGAAGTCGTACAGGGTCGACGGCACAGGCCCGTTCGGCATCGCAATAAATGTGTCTGCGACGATGGGCCTAGCATATCGGTTCAGGTGCATTTTTTCAGCAAAAAACAACACCTTAGCGGCGAAGAACGGCGTGATGCCAGGCCACCCTGACGCGATATAGGTCAGAGCCTCGAGTCCTTTTTTTTCATCGAATTGGAAGCGAAGCATGTGACCACTCATGGCGCGCCGAATTGTGCAATCTGTCTTGCTGTCACTGCAAATATAGGGCGAGCAAGAGGGGGTTAAAAGGTCGTTGTCTCAAAGCCGCTCCGTCCCAGCCCGGTCGGCCTGATCCAAATCGGCAGGCGGCTGGAGGCCGACTCCGGCCGGCGCTTTATGCATTGAGTCACCTTTCGGCTGGCGGCGCAGACCGTTATATCCAAATCGGCAGGCGGCTGGAGGCCGACTCCGGCCGGCGCTTTATGCATTGAGTCACCTTTCGGCTGGCGGCGCAGACCGTTATCCTCGGAGCGGAACTTGCTTCTGGAGGCTTAGCCGATGCGCGATTTTGAAGATCATTGCTGGAAGGACATCGTCGATCAGGACATCATCGAGATCTACGAGCCTTATCGCCGCGAAATTCGGGTCGGACCTAGTCCCGCGGTGCTCGCGATCGATCTCTACAACAAGGTCTACCAAGGCGGGCATCGTCCGGTTCGCGAAGTCAACCGTCGCTATCCGGGCTCGTGCGGCGAGTATGCGTGGAGCGCGCTGGAGCCGACCCGGCAGCTCTTTGCCGCGGCGCGGGCCGCCGGCATCCCGGTGATCTACACCGCCCGCCATGCCGACACCGGCGGCGTGCGCTCCACGCACCGCAGAATGCCAAGCGAGGGCGAGGAGCTTTACGGCATCAAGCAAGAGATTGCGCCCATGCCGGGCGATCTCGTCATCTACAAGGAGCGCGCCTCCGCTTTCTTCGGCACTCCGCTGATTGCCCATCTGCGCCAGCTCGGCGTGGAGAGCCTCGTTATCTGCGGGGAAAGCACCTCCGGCTGCGTTCGCGCGAGCACCGTCGACGCGTACTCCTATGCATTCCACTGCGTCGTAGTCGAGGAATGCACGTTCGATCGGTCGCTGCTCAGCCATAAAGTCAATCTCTTCGATCTGCATCACAAATACGCCGACGTCATGCATCTCGAAGAGGTGACCGCGCATTTCGAAAGCCTGTCGCGGGGCAAATACGCGGCGTGATCACGGCGGCCGATCTGACACTCCCTCGACGAGCACGGCATCGGGCATAAATTATTCGGGGAAACGCCATGGATCTCATCGCCGACCGCGGCCGGCGGGTTTCAATTGAGGAGCTCAACACCACCCGGCTGCTGGCCCATGCGCGGCGCCAGGCGGATCAGCGCAATCTCGATGGCGTGCTGATCGTCGATGTGGACAGCCACCACTATGAGAACGAGTGCTACGACGAGTTTCTTCCCTTCATCGAGAACGAGGTGCTGCGCCAGCTCGTGCTTGCCGGCCGCGCCAAGGGCCGCCAGACCCTGATGCCCACTCAGGTCAGCTTCCAGGACATGGGCGGCCGCATCACGCGCTATCCGATGCGCGCATCCGAAAAGACCGATGCCGGCAAGCTGCGCGACGTCGAACTCGGCCATCGCTGGATGGATGCGATGAGCGTCGATTATGCCTGCCTGTTTCCGACCATGCTGCTTGCCATCGGCCTGCATCCGTCGACCGAGATGGAGGTCGAGCTGTGCTGGGCCTACAATCGCTGGCTCACCGAGAAGGCCCTGCCGGCTTCGGGCGGCCGCTTCTATTCGATGCTCTGCCTGCCGTTCTCAGAGCCCGACGAGGCGCTGCGCGCCGTCGAGACCTTCGGAGACCGCAGCCGGGTCACCGGCTTCATGATCACCTCGGTGCGCAGCCTGCCGGTGCACCACAACGCCTACATGAAAATCTATCGCGCCATTGAAGAACGCGGGCTTGCCCTGTGCTTCCATTCAGCCATCAACATCGGCGAGCCGGTCTTCAAGAGCCTCAACAGGTTTGCCTCGGTGCATGCGCTCGGCTTCCCATTCTACAACATGATCCACCTGACCAACTGGGTCACCAACGGAATGGGCGAACGCTTTCCGAAGCTGCCCGTGATCTGGATCGAAGGCGGCCTCGCCTGGATCCCATTCCTGATGCAGCGGCTTGATCATGAGTACATGCTGCGCACCTCCGAATATCCGCTCCTGAGGAAGAAGCCGAGCGACTACATGCGGGACATGTACTATGCGTCGCAGCCGCTGGAGCGCGTCGACGAAGTCGCGTTGCAGTGCACCTTCCGCATGATCAATGCCGAAACCCAGTTGCTCTATGCGTCGGATTATCCGCACTGGGACTTCGACCTGCCGGGCGCGATCTGGGACCTGCCGTTCCTGTCGGAGCGGGCGAAGCACAATATCCTCGGCGGCACCGCGGCGCGGCTGTTCAAGTTGCCGCCGCGCAACGAAACGCAACGCGAGAACCTGAGGAGGTTCGGCAACCTCGCAGCTTAGAGGGAATTTCGATCGAATGCGATCACTTGCAGGGTGGGCAAAGGGGCGCTCCTGAGCCTGTCGAAGGATGCGGGCCGCGCCCACCAAGCGGGGCTTGAGTGGGCACGCTTCGTTTTGCCTACCTGCCGACGCTTCTATTCGAGCGTTCATGTCGATGAATCAGCGCTACGTTGTCATCAGTCTTGCCGTCACGGTCGTGCTCTTTGCCATCGCTGCCGTCTCCGTGCAGGCGCAAGACGCCGTGGAGGCGTTCTACCGGGGCCGCCAGATCAATCTCGTCGTCGGCTACGGACCTGGCGGCGGCTACGACCTCACCGCGCGGCTCGTGGCCCGCCATATTGGCCGGTTTATTCCGGGCCATCCATCGGTCGCGGTGCAGAACATGGCGGGCGCCGGCAGCCTGCGCGCCGCCAACTACCTTTACGGCGCAGCGCCGAAAGATGGCGCCACCTTCGGCGTGCTCGGCAGCGACATTGCGATGATCGGGCTGATCGGCGCCAACCCGGCGGTGCAGTTCGATCCGCGCAGGTTCACATGGCTGGGTTCGTCGTCAAGCTTTCGTGACGACGCCTATGTGCTCGTCGTCCGCGCGGACGCGAAGTCGCCCTCGATCATCGAGGCGCGGCGCCCGGGCAGCGCCCCGCTCGTGCTCGGCGGCACCGGCGAGGGCGCACGCGACGCCGACGTGCCGAAAATCCTGCGCGATGCGCTCGGCCTTAATATCAGGCAGGTGCTCGGGTATCCGGACTCGCCATCGATCCTCCTCGCCGTCGAGCGCGGCGAACTGGAAGGACGCATGTTTGATTTCTCCGCGGTCAGGACCATGCGGCCTGAGTGGCTCAAGCCGAACAGCGGGTTCAACATTCTGGTTCAGTTCGCACGGCTGACGCGGCACCCCGGACTGCCCGACGTGCCGACCGCGCGCGAACTCGCGCTCGATGACAATGCGCGGGCGCTGATCGCGTTCTCGGAAACGCCTTTGCTCACGATGGCGCGCCCCTTCGCGGCGCCGCCCGGCGTGCCTCCCGAACGCGCCAAAGCTTTGCGGGCGGCGTTTCTCGCCGTCCATCGCGACCCGCGCTTTGTTGAGGAAGCGGAAAAGCTCGGGCTCGACATCAGTCCGATCGATTCCGACCAGCTTCTGCGCGGCATCGAGCGACTGGCGCAGGCGCCGCCGTCAATATTTGACTATATGAAAGAATTGCTCGGGCGGCGCTGAGGTGCGGGCACACGCACCGGCCGCGCCCGGGCATTCGATCCGGAACCGCTCGCTGTCGCTTTCGCCGTTTGGGCGCGCAGGCACCGCGCTGTTCGCTCAGATCGCTCGCCGCGATACGCGCCGTGGCCCCTTGGCGGATGGCTTGGCTGCAAATCCACTCGATTAGCGCCGATTCGCCGCCCTGAAATGAGGCAACGCCGATTGCCCGGCCTCACTCCGGATGCGGCGGGCGGCCCGAAGATGAATCGGTGTGGGCGACGCACCTTCGGGCCGGACGCCAAGAATCAGCTCCTCGCGCTGGCGGTCTTATCGAGGGCGGCGCGGAGACCCCGGGCAAGCTTCACGGCGTCATCATTGGCCCAGAAATGAAGGAAAATGATGCGCGGCTCTTCGGTCAGCATGTGGCTGTGAATAGCCGTCACCTCGATGCCATTGGACCGCAGCGCGCGAACCACGTCGGGAACCTCCGAACCGATGAGCGCGAAATCGCCGGTGATGGCGGCCTTGCCGCCGCCGGTCGGCTGGAAGTTGATGCCGGTCGCCCCGCCCATGATCGGGGCGCCCACCGCCATTCCCTGCTCTGTGATCGGATCGCGGCGGGGTATGTTGACCGCGTAGACCCCGCCATTGTTGGCGCCCTTAGCGCCGAGGATCTGATCGATCTGTGCGGTGTCGAGATCGATTGCGGGCGGCTGGCCGGCCGGCGCCGCCATGAGCGGCGTCTTGCTCACTGCCAGCGCGTCATGGATGGTCTGCGCCATCTTCACCGGATCGCCATGCCCGCCGACATGCATGTAGAACGTCAGCGGTTCGGCGCGCAGCAGATGGTTGTGGACAGCCGTAACGTCGACGCCGCCCTCAATCAACTTGGCCATCACCGGGTTCACCTCGGTCTGCAGCAGCACAAGGTCGCCCATCACCATGGCCAAGTTCCCCATCGGCTGGAATGCAACCCAGCCGCCGAGCGCGAGCGTCGGGCGGATGGTAACCCCGTCAAGCGTCACCTGCAGGTCGGATCGCGGAAAGCCGTAGCGATGGACGGCGCCGCCGACCGCGCCTGTTCGGCCGAGAATGCCGTCGATCTTGCCCCAGTCGATGCCCTGTGCATCCGCGACGGCGACCGAAGACAAGACGGCGCCGCAGGCTGCAAGAGTGCGGATCGTACCTTTCATGACAGTCCTCCGTGGATGGGCTGTTTTGCCCGGTTGTTTGACTTCATCTTCACTTTGAAGTCGATGGATGGTGGCCGGCGTCCTCATATGAGACTCTCTTCGGCGATTGCTCTTAGGAAAATCACGGCGCCGGTCGGTAAACCCACACGGCCGCGGGCTCCGACGATGCCGCACGCACCGCAAGAAACAGCCGGTCCATCGTCGGAACGTAATACGAAGTACGCGCGCCTCGGACCGTGGGGACTCTGGCGAGCCGACGATAATCGCCTGCGCGCGCATCAAAGACGTCGAGGAAGCCCTCCCCGCAGCTCACATAGACACGCGTACGTTTTGCGTCCACGAACATATCGTCGGCGTCGCCGCACAGTCCGACAGCGGCAACACTCTCTCCATTGCGACCGGAAAAGACTGCGAGTCTTCCGGGCGCTCGAAAGGCCACGAGAATGCGCCCGCTATCCTCATCGATGGCCATGGGAAAATTCGCGCCGCTCTCTTTCATGGGCCATGTCGCCTTCGGCCGGCCAGTCACTCTGTCGAGCACCGCGATAGCCCTTGCACGCGGCAGGTTCACAAGGATCTGGTTGTTCCTGCGGTCGAGCTGGAAACTCTCCGGATGAACCGGCAACGGAAAGTCAGCGATCTTGGTCCGGCTGGCGGGATCAATCGTCGCGATCCCTCCGGCGCCATATCCGACCAGGACATGGTTGGCATCCGGATCGATACGGACATTGTCAGCGTCATCGCCCAGCGCGATGCGGCCTGTTTCGGCATAATCTGCGCCCTGATACAGGCGAACCGACCCGTCGCCGCCGTTTGCGACGTAAACCGTATCGCTCGATGGTTCATAGCCCACGCCTTGCGGTTCAGTCAGCCCGGGGATGACGTGAATGACTTTCCGCTGCTTGAGGTCGACGACGGCGAGCGAGTTGTTTTCGAGTTCGGCCACGAAAAGCCTGTTCCGCAACGGATCAAAGGCCATGTGATCGATCCGCCCTTTTACTTCGCCGAGCGGTATCTTGGCTTCGAGGTTGAGAATGGGCGTTTCGATCGTCTGCGCTTCTGAGGGCGACGTAACCGGGGGCAACAGAATCGCCATCATGAGTAGAAGGAGAGCGACGCACTTGAAAGGGTTCATCATCCGCCTCGCTGGGTTCGCCATCACAACACGTTCCGTTGAGACTGAGTCATCTCCTCGTCGTCATGCCCGCGCTCGTCGCGGCCATTCACGTCTGTCCCCTCCCTGCGCGCCCCCGCTTGCGGGGAGCGCAGGGACGGGCAGCGAGCAAGACGCGGATGCCGGACAAGCCGGACGATGACTCCGGATAAATGGATCAACATGATCGGGACGGGCTACGGCGCCAACGCAATGGGCGGTGGGAAGAGACGCCAAAGACGCAATCCCGTCGCGCGCGCGATCCTGCCGGGTACGAAACGTATTCCCGCAGCAAGTCGAGCGCAGAAGTTTTGCAGGGATTGTCTCAGTCGATGACATCGCGCGTCCTTGCACGCACTACAAGCGCAAATTCTGGACGCGATGCTTCGGCTGTCGCCTCGTGGGGAGATCGCACCCCCATGGCCCCATTAACGGACACGTCTGCACCGTGTCAAGGCCCGAACACGCTGTAAGCTACGGTGCGATGGTGGGAAGCTTTGTCTAAGGCGGCTTTAGCTCCGTGCAGCAACTTCGTGAAAAGCCGGACGTTCTGGGCTTGCAGGCAGTCGACGCGGTCCGGTATTCGATGCGGTAGGCTCCGTGGCCGCGCTCTTGGGCTTTCACAAGACACCCTGTCGCCAGATGATTCACTGGCCGCATTTGCTCAGGCTCACGGGATGCGGCCACGAAGTTTCAGACGTCAACGCTGGTAAGGAGACATCCAGATCCGTGGCGCGCCTGCAATGCGAAACAAGGACGCAACATCTTATGTTCACCGCGGCGAATGTGTTCGGCATGCTTCGGTCTTTGTGGCTGCTGTTGACTCGAAGGCGAGCTAAAGCCGCCGCTCCAAGCGAAGCCGCAGCAGCCATCGTCATGACCGGCAAAATTGAAAGAACTGAAGTGATGAACTCGGGGTTCAACATGCAGGCCGAGATTGCCAAGCTGGCCGAGCGCATTGTCGAGCCGGCGGCGACCAGGTTGAGCACGCAAGAGCTGGAACATATTGTGAGCCGGATCCGCAACGCTTTCGAACAGTTCAACAAGACTCGCACGACATCGGACACCGACTTCGAGAGTATTGCCCTTAACATCCTTGAGCCAGTCCGATCCCAGCTCAGTAAGTCGGAGTTCGTCAGGATAGTAGACAGGCTTAGAGGGGCGATGGTTGGGTTTTGTCAGAGTGACTGGGGCCAAAGCGCGGCGTAACGCCAGATCACCGGTAAGCTCGCCAATGCTTCGGCCGCGCCGGTCTGATTGCGTGGCGTGTGCCGCCTCTCCAATACCGCCGATCGACTCCGGCGACTGCAGACCCCCCGCTTGCCAGTGTCGTCGCCGGGCTTGTCCCGGCGGCCCCGAATGTTGAAGCGCAACACAAGATAATCGGGGTGGCCGGGAAAGGCCCGGCCACGACCGGTGCGCGGGGCCAAGGGTTTCAGCCTGACCAGATCCTGCTCTAAGTTCCTTCGAAGTGTCGCTGCCGCATTCTCTTGAGCACGGTGATCGCCGCGAGCGCGGTGAGTGCATCGAGGCAAGCGACGAGAATGAACACCGCGGTCCAGCTCCCTGTCTGGTCCTTTAGAAAGGCTGCCGCCGGGCCGCCGAAGATCGAGCCGACGCCTTGGGCGATATAGAGGAAACCGTAATTGGTGGCGGCGAATTTCGGCCCAAAGGTGTCGGTGAGCGTTGACGGGAACAGCGAGAAGATCTCGCCCCAGCTGAAAAACACCAGTCCAGTAAGCACGACAAACATCGCCGGATTGTCGATAAACGCAAACAGAACGACAATCGCGAGAGCCTCCAGGGAGAAAGCGAGCGCCATCGTCGATTCGCGGCCGATCCGGTCTGATACCCAGCCAAAGAACGGTCGCGTCAGTCCGTTCGTGACGCGCGACAGGGTGAGCGACAACGGCAGCGCCGCCATGCCGAACACCAGGACCTGCGCGACCTTATACTCGGCGGCGAAGGGACCGACGTTTGAGACCACCATGAGTCCGCTGGTGGACATCATGGCCATCATGATGAACAGCAGATAGAAGATCGGATTCTGCAGCATTTCCTTGGGCGAATAGCTCCGTCGGGATTGCATTTCGCGTTGCACGGTGTCCGGATCGAAGCCTGTTGGCCGGTAACCCTCGGGTGGGACGCGCAAGCCCAGGGCTGCAACAACGCCGATCGCGCCCTGAATGATCCCCCAGACCAGCAACGTGCGTTCGTAGCCAGAACTCTTGATCATGCTGTCGATCGGAAAGCTGGTGAAGAAGGCGCCGAAGCCGTAGCCGGCCGCTGCGAGTCCCGTCGCGAGGCCGCGCCGGTCAGGGAACCAGCGCACCACCAGGCCAATGACGCCGACATAAATGATGCCCGTTCCAAATCCGCCGATGACGCCATAGGAAATATAGAGCGTGAGCAAACTGTTGGCATAAGCGGCCAGCATCCAGCTTCCGCCCGACATGATGGCACCGACCGAGATCAGGAGCTTTGGCCCAAAGCGATCGACAAGGTAGGCTTGAAACGGGGAGAAGAATGTCTGGAGTACGATCAGCAGCGAGAACGTCACCTGAATTTCAGCCAACGTCGTGCCGAGTTTCTGGTTCAGAGGGCCGGTAAACAGCGTCCAGACGTACTGGGGGCTCGAAATCGCCATCATGGCGACAAGGCCAAGAAGAAGTTGGGTCCAGCGATTGCTTTGTGACTTCGATTGTTCGGCCGCGGCGACAATGGTCATCTATCCCTCCTTGAGGGCGTTCATATAGCAGCGTAGTCCTCCTGCGCGGCTGCTGGCAACAGGCGTACCCGGGGAGTGACCTGCAAGTTCCGAGCCAGGGAACCTTGCTACCGTTCTGTCAGCGCGCGTTTCGCTTGCCTCATCGGGACCAGGAACCAACTCGCAGCCCCCGTCCCGTCCAGTTGCTCCGGACGGGACAGTTGCTTTCGCAATCCACTGACGCCGATCAGGCCAGGGCTGCCTTGTACAAGGCCACCAACTTACCCCAGGCGCGCTCGGCGTCCGCCATGTTGTAGATCGGCTTTCCGTTTTGCAGCGGCATGTCGGGTACGCACCAGCCATGCAGGCTCCCGTACACTTCGATTTCCGCCGGCACATTTGCCGCAGCAAATGCCGCCTTCAGTTTGTCTTTCGCGTCGGGTTGCCGCATATCGTCGTTCGCAGCAATCCCGAAATACATCCGCGCCTTTATCTTGGGCGCAAGCAGATGTGGGCTGTTGGGATTGTCGGTCACCAAGCCGCCGCCGTGAAAGGACGCGCCCGCGCCAATGCGATCCGGAACAGCGGCGGCAGTTCTCACGACCAGCGCGCCGCCCATGCAGTAGCCCTGCGTCCCGATCTTCTTCGTCTTGTCGACCTCCTTCTGAGCATCGAGAAATGCCACATAAGCCACTGCGTCCTTCTCCGCCGCGCCTGCCGCTTGGAGCGGGCCGGTCAGCGGCGGCAGCTTCGCCCTGTCCTCCGGATTGTCAAAATTGAAGCTCGCGGGGTTGTCGAACACCGGCGCTTTCGCGGTCCGGTAAAACGGATTAGGCACAAGGACAGAATAGCCGTCGGCCGCAATCCTCCTGGCGAACTGGCGCATGGCTGGGCGCAGTCCGAAGGCATCCGGCCAGATCAGCACGCCCGGATAGGTCCCTGTCGCCGGATGGATGAAAACCGCATCGCAGTTTCCATCCGGCGTCTTGACGGTCACTTCGGTTTCGGTGAGCGGGCGTTCCGCGGCTTGGGCGCCCCGGGCGCCTGTCACGGCTGCTAATCCTGCCGCCAGTGAGACAGCACCGAATTCACGACGCGACACCGCGGTCTCCTGAGTTGCCTCGCTCCGCTTCAAGTCTTCGCTCACATCCGCCTCCATCTCTTAAGGGTGCAATCAGTTGAAAACTGTGCGCACGGTCATTCTACCGCTGTGAAGGCGGCCGGGCCAACGGCCTCCATAGGGCGCACGCATGCTCGTTGGCGGGTCTGGTCCAGCCTGTGACTTCGAAGGCGATCACTGCACGCAACTCAGGGCGAAGTGCCGGCGCTAATCAGGCTGCTCGCTGGAGCGAAATCTGACAGCTGCGGAAGCCCGCAGGAAGAGCAGGGCCGCCAAGGCCGCAAGGCAAAGGCTGGCGGAAATCGCGACCGCTCCCAATCCCATTGCATCGAGCAGCAGGCCGAACGTCAGCGGAGCAAGAGCTTGGGCGGCACGCGCCGGCGCACCAATCAAGCCGGTGCGTTCCCCATAGGCGTGAGGCCCGAATATGGCGAGTGGAACGGTGCCTCTTGCGATCGTCAGAAGCCCATTGCCGGCGCCGTAAAGAGCAGCGAACGGCACCGCACCGGCTGCCCCCATCAACGAAAGCGCGGCCGCGCCAATCGGATGCAGCGTCGCGGCCAGTCTCGCTGACACCAGCGGATGGATACGGCGAAGGATCACGAACTCGAAGATCCTCGCGGCCACCTGCGCCGGACCCACGAGGGCGGCGGCGGCGATGGCTGCGAACGGCGTTGCTCCGGCCAATTCCAGCAGACTTGGCAGGTGAGCCGCCATCGACCCGGTGACGAACCAGGCGGCGGCGAACACGAACGCGAGGAGCAGCATCTCCCTTCGGGGTTTCCAGCCAACCGAAGCCCTGGCCGCGTGAGACCGATGTGCCGCGCGCGCGGGCTGCGGCAACAGGAAGCGGTTCACCGGAAGACCGACGAGAAGATTGAGCGCCGCCCAGACAAGGCAAGCGCCTCGCCAACCTGCCGCGTGGTCTAAGAACGACGACAGCGGCCAGCTCAGGGTCGATGCGAAGCCGGCGAGAAGCGTGATGCCGGTGATGGGGCCACGGGCGCCGGCGCCGTAAAGCGCGGTCAGGGTCGCGAACCCGGCGTCATAGAGCCCGAGAGCCATCCCAATGCCGAGAATCGCCCACGCGCCGAAGAGACTGACAGGTCCGGTTACACAGGCGAGCGCAGCGAGTCCGCAGGCGAGAACCACGTTCGAAAGTACGAGCACTCCTCGGCCGCCGTGGCGATCGATCATACGGCCCACCATGGGACCAGCGATCGCGGCGATCAGCAGCGCCGCAGAGAAGGCAGCAAACACCCAGGAGGATGGAACCGCTATGGCTGCGCTGATCGGGCGGGCCAAGACCGCGGGAAGATAATAGCTCGATGCCCAGGCGAGGGTCTGTGAGGTCCCAAGGGCTGCGACCACGACGAGACGTGGACGTGAGAGCGAGGCGTCGCCGTCTTTTCTGCACACAGCTTTTCAGCTCAGCTTGATGCTGCCGGCTGGCTGTCGACGGCGGTCCATGCCTGGTCGGCGGCCAGCGTGCGTTGCATGAGGACGGTGTCCACCCAGCGCCCGAATTTAAAGCCGACCCCGCGCAGAGTTCCGACGTGAAGAAATCCCAGCCGCTTGTGCAAGCTGATGGAAGCGCTATTGGCGCTATCGCCGATGATCGCAACCATCTGGCGGCATCCAGCTTCGGTACATCGCGAGATGAGTGCGGACAGCAACGAGCACCCGATGCCGCGCCCGGTGAGGCGATGGGCCACATAGACCGAATTTTCCACTGTAAACCGGTAGGCGGGGCGAGATCGGTATGGAGCGGCATAGCTGTAGCCGACCACCTCGCGGTCCATTTCGGCCACGAGATAGGGGAGCCCACGGCCCACTACGGCGGCGCGACGGCGGTGGAATTCCTCGACGGAGGGCGGTTCCTCTTCGAACGACGCAAGGCCATGAAGTACATCAAAGGCGTAGATCGCCTGCGCTCTTGGCATGTCGGGTTCGCGGGCATCCCGAATCGTGCAATTGAACTTGGGGGCAGTAAACGAAAGATCCTGCCTCTGCTGCTTGGTAGTCGCATCGTGACCAGCCATCTTCGCGCTCCGCGTCTTGCTTTGGCAACCGGTAAATTGATTCAGTTGATCCGTCCGTTCAACATCCTGCTGGCGGGCATAATATAAGTGAAGCTTGCGCCGGGTTATGCACTGCATAAGGAAAACTTTAGGTATGGGGCGTCCCAGTCTCGATCATTTTCAGACATTCGCTCATGTCATTGATCTGGGAAGCTTCTCGACAGCGGCGCAGCGTCTCGAAATCTCCCAACCGGGGGTGAGTCTTCAGGTGAGGCAACTCGAACGACGGCACGGGATTCGCCTGATAGAGCGGGTCGGGCGCCGCGTGACCGCGATCGCGGCCGGTGAAGAGCTGCCTGATTATGCGCGACGAATCGACGGCGTCGTCATGGACGCCCTCGACGCGATGACGCGGCACTCCAAGGGGACAGTCGGGCGCGTTCGGCTTGGCACCGGCGCGACGGCCTGCATCTATTTCCTGCCGCCGATTCTGCGCTCGCTGCGCAGCGGGTTTCCCGGGCTTGATATCGTGGTGACCGCCGGCAACACCTCGGCGATCCTGAAGTCGATATTGTCACTGGGGAAGCTGTGCCAATCTCGAAATACGGTCTCGAGCTTCGAGCGAGCCCAGGGCCCTCGCCCTTTCATACCAGGCGCGAGCCAATGCGAGGTCGGGCATGATCCGTTCTCGTAGCCGCAATTCTCCCAGCACCAGGGGGTCGTAGGTCTCCGCGAGCGCAAAGGCCCCGGCCGCCTCGCCTGCTTCAGCCACGCGCTGAAATATCACGCGAGCCGCAGCTACCTCGCCGTACGTCATCAGGTCCACGCCAATCCTCATTTTGGCGGCGATTACAGATGCGTCCTCCGCCGCTACGGGCGGGCGGGGAGCGACGGAGGGCGAAACGGTTTGCGGCGGCGTCGGCAACGGGGCGGGCCGTTGTGCTGCGTCGATCGAGGTCGCAGGATTATCGGCGCCACGCGTGCCGAGGGGGGCGGCATCAATCGGAGCCGTTCGTGGCGCCGCGAGGTCGAAATCGCGGTTCGAGGTCTTGAGACTTGCGACCGGGGTCGACAACGCCGGCAGAACGCCAGCCTGACCAGAAGCAGCCGTTAGTTCGGGCATTTTGGTCGACAGCTTAAATCCCCAAAGGTAGCCTGCAAGGCCTGCCACTGCCGCAGCTATCCCGACGCCACTCATCAGCCGCAGCACACCGGAGGACGTCGGGGCCGTTGAAAACGTCACCGCCGGCTCCGGAATTCGCTCGGCCCCCAGTGCAAGCCGGGAGCGCAGTTCTACGGCGGCAACATCGCCCTCAAACACCCCGCGACGCGGCTTTCGCTTCCAAGGAGGCTCCGGTATCTCCGTCGCGCGGCTTGACGGGGCGGCGCCAGCATCTTTTGGCGGACCTTTCGCCGGCGCATTCTTTCGTGGGTCACTTTTCGGCTCAGTTTTCGACGGCTTGCCGTCGTCGGCCCCTCGAACCGGCGCACCCATGATCCCCCTCCACCCTTAGGCTCGCCTTGCCTGTCTCCCAGCCCGTTACATCGAACTGTCAGATCGCAAAAATCGGGGAACAAAAGGCTTAACCGAAAACAGTGCAATATATTGCTCGGCTCACGCCGCCGACACAATCGGCGCGAACCCAGATGATCGACCGGGCATGATAAGACTTCGACCGGGACCATTTGCGTTCGCAAGCGGAAGCCGCCTTCGCCACTGCTGCCAGCCTCATCTTTCGGGCAGCAACGCACCCTAAAGGTGTAGTCACCCCGAAACACATTGCGCGATTATTTGTCCGGATTGTGGTGGTCTCTCAAAATTGACCTCCCGGTTTTGTCACAGCTCGCGCTTGTTATGCTGAGATCAGATATGAAGTTTGCAATATGTTCACGTGTTTTGCGCGTAAAAGCCGCCGTCAAAAGAAGGCAACAATTTTGCACCTTTACGCCAACCGACACAGGCTTGGCAGCGGCATGTGGCAGCGGGCGGCAACGGGAAGGTTCAAGATTCAAGTGGTCGAATGGGGCCGCCGCGCCGGGATGGCGCGACCTTTGTCGAGAACGCCCGTTGCTCACGCCCGCCGCCGAGCGAGGCGACAGACGAGCGTATTGGTAAACGCCGCCATTGGCTTGGCCGATCGCGGCCCGTGAAGAGTGATAAAGGAAGCCGAGGTGGGGTGACGGCTTGCCTTCGTGACAGAAATCATTAAGGCGCATCATGGGCAGCATCGGCGTCGGCGACAACCCCAGCGCAGGCATAGTGCGTTGTGCTTTGGCCAACTGATGGCGGGAGAAAGAAAAAGACCGCAGCCGCATGCCGGATGAATGAATCGGGTCGATCCGAAAAAAGACCACATTGTCGTCAAAATAACGCACGTGCATTCTGGAAGTCTTCAACAAGAGGTAGGCCGCAACCTGCCGGGAAGCTGAGGAGCAACCTCGCCGCACGGCGCTCTAGTGCAGCTTTCGAATCGGGTATCAGGTATGAGGACAGTCTTGGTTGAGCCGGTGACGAGCGGTGCAGCGTTGCGGGGACATATTCATCTGCTGCGATCTTACGCGTTGCGACGGGCCCTCGGGGCGGCCGTTGCTGCGGCGCATTCCACGTCTCGGCTTTGCGCGGATTTGAAACTGCGGTGGATTCCCTTCGGAAGACAGTTCCTTTGGGCCCGCAGTAGCAATCACCAATCGCGAGTTTTCTCGACGCCAGTTATTTCGACCATCTGATGCTAGCCGGGGAGATCAGTCGCAATACGAACCAGCCTGTAGATAGCCGGGGGAGGGGATTATGAGCACGCCGGTTCGAGAGCCCGACGACGGGCCGTCGAAAGACGGACCATTGAGTTACGCGCCGAAGAAGGTTCGACAGGCGGAACCCGGGCAAAATCCGGCTGGGAAGCCCGGAAAGGATGACGTTGTGCCGTTGCGCCAGGCGCCAGCACCCCACATCCAGGCGCCCGAGCCGGCGGAACCACCCTGGAACCAGCTTTCCCCCAACCGGATCCCAGAGCCTTCGCCTCCTTCGACCGGCGGGAAATATGTGTTTGCGGGCCGGCTTGCAGTCGCCGCCATGGTGGCCGCCGTCGGTCTTATTGGCTACCGACTGGGTTCGGCGCCGCCACCAGGCTCGCCGCCGCATGCGCTCCCGGCCGACCAACTCAATCAGCCGACATCCGCAGCCGGAAAGTCGGGCGCTTATGCTCCCCGGTCCGCGGCGCCGGCGTTGGCATTGCCTGCGGCCACGAACGCGACCTCGCTGCCGTCCAATGAACAAGAGTCACGCGATACTGCATCGCCTCGAACCGCGTCCCAGCAGCTTACGGTCGGTGCAGTACGGCCGCTTCTGGCGGGCGAAGCCGCAACGTTGACGGTTTCGGCTAAGGATGCTGGTCCCAACGCAGCCGTAGTGATCAGCGGGCTTGCGCCCGGATCGGCGGTAGCGGCCGGCGCGCAGCTAGAGCCGAATGCGTGGCAACTATCGGCCGATGAACTTGACCGGGCGGTCATCACGCCGCCAAGCGGTTTCGCCGGGGTCATGGACATCACCCTGGAGCTGCGTCTCGCCGACAGCACCGTGGTAGATCGCAAGAGCCTGGAACTCGAATGGATGGGCAGGGGTGTCTTGGCGCCGGCCAAGTCCGAACCGCGCCAGCACAATGCGTCCGACATCACCGAGATGATGAGAAGCGGCGCCCAGCTCATGGCCAACGGAGACGTGTCCGGGGCCCGGCTGATGTACCAGCGCCTGGCGAAGGAGGGCGAAGCGTCGGCGGCCTTGGCGCTCGCCGAAACTTATGATCCGCAGGCGCTCAGGAAATCAAACATCACACGGGCAGTAACGCCGGACGTGGCCTTGGCTCAGAGTTGGTACGAAAAAGCGAAGGCTCTGGGTTCGCCCGTCGCGGCGGAGCGCCTGGAGGCACTGGTGCGGCTTGACAAGGTCACGTTGGTCACCGACTTCGGCTATAACGGCCGCCACGCCTATTTCTTCGACGCGCTCGACAAAGGGTACTACAGGGACGCCGGGCTCGAGGTGAAAATCGTGCGCGGCCAGGGC
>JAJPKK010000106.1 GCA_021323775.1 Hyphomicrobiales bacterium | reverse complement strand
GCGTCAATCTTCCGTCTCTTCTTCGTCATCTCCCGCTCCGTCTGTGACAACGGAACGGCTCCAAATCCAATTAGTCAACCGGTCCCAAATCCGGGGGCCACTTCATAACTCCTTGACCTTTGTAAGATCGCCTCTCCCGGCCGCGTTGAAAAACTCTTCTGCCTCCGTTGGCACGGCTACCTCCGCCTTGCGCGCATGGGAGCGAGCGCCACGGCGAATGCCGTTTAAGCGCGACCCTGACAAACTCCTCAGCCCTTAGCTTTTAGGCTAGCCCATAGTCTCGGACTTCACAAGCTCCTTTGGGGGGCCAACAATAGCGCCACCGCAAGAATAAACCACCGTAAAACTTCTTTATCCTCCGCACCTAGCAGCGCAGCTCGATACTTGAGTGGTCCCAGGTTCGACTGGCCTGCGCTGCGATGTACATCCTCGGCGGCTGGGCACCTTCTATGTGTTGATCACGAAGCTGTGGTGCGCGGGGCGATCCTGCTCGGCTCACCATCCGCTTGTTTTTAGCTAAGCTATTCGGCACTTGCCCCCGCGCGACCATCAACATCACGGATTGTCCCACCACACGCCTAACACCCGCCCGGGCAAATCGAACTCGGCGACAGCGCGTGCGGTGTCCAACAATTCGAGCCCTATCCACGGCAGCAGGTAGAAGATGACGCCAACGGCCAAGAAAAACTGCGCTGCGATCCCAAGGAACGCACCGACGAAAACCTGACACGTTAGCGCCAAAGCGAGCCAAGTGCGGCCAAACGTCGGTAGTGCTTTGCTGGCAGGCATGAAGCGCAAGAGCAGCACTGGAAGCCCCGAAATGCCGCGCAACAAGGATGCGCCGCCGATCATGAGGTTCAACAAACTCGGGATCACGTGGAGAGCAGAAGCGCATAGGCCCAACAATATTCCGGTGCGGACGGTTGCGCCGCCACGCCATCGACGGGTGGCTCGGGCCCCTCACTCTGCCGTAACGCCCGCGTCCCTGGTCACCTTGGTCCATTTGGCGGTTTCTGCCTGAATGAAAGCCGCGAATTGCTCCGGCGGCTCGCCGTCCGGAACGGCGCCGAGATCCGCAAGACGCGCGACCATGTCGGGGGTTTTGAGGATTTCGCTCACAGTCTGGTAGAGCCTGGTGCGCACCGGAGCGGGCGTCGTTCTCGGCACGAGGAGCCCGTACCAGGTGGTCACGTCGTAACCCTTGAGCCCCGCCTCGTCCAGGGTGGGAAGCCCGGGGAAGAACGGCGAGGGCTCGCGCGTGCTGACCGCGAGGGCCCGCACCGCGCCCGCCTTGATGTGCTGCAAGGCCGAACCGCTGGTCTCGATCGCCATCTGGATATGGCCGGCGATCAGGTCGGTCATCATCGGAGCGCCGCCCTTGTAGGGGACGTGAACGATGTCGACCCCTGCCATGGAGCGGAAGAGTTCGCCCGACAGGTGCTCGACGCTGCCTGCTCCCGCCGACCCGAAATTGACCTTGCCGGGATTGGCCTTGATATAAGAAATCAAATCGGCGGGCGTCCTGGCCGGCACCGCCGGATTGACGATGAGGACGTTCGGAACCTTCCCGACCACGGTGATCGGATCGAAATCCTTCACGAAATCGTAGGGTAAATTCTTGTAGATGCCGGGCGCGATGGTGTGCGCGATGGTGGCGAGAAACATCGTGTAGCCGTCGGGGGCCGACTTCGCCGCGAGTCCCGCGCCGATCGTGCCGCCGGCGCCGGCGCGATTATCGACAATGACGGACTGGCCGAGACGAGTCGCGAGACTCTGCGCCAGCGGCCGGCCGACCAGGTCGGTGGTGCCGCCGGCCGCAAACGGGACGACGAGAGTGATCGGCTTTGTCGGCCATTCCTGCGCGGCAGCAAAACTGCTGGCGAGCATGGAAAGAGCGCAGGCGATGCCCGCGATTTTAAGTTTATGCGTCAACATGAATTCCTCCGGTCGCCGATGTGGACAGCAGTATAGTTTGCGCGCGCGGCATCACAAATGTGCTCTAGCCGCCAGCTACCGTCACGTGCCCGCTCGTCGCCGGCGCCACCTCACCGCGTGCCGCAATGTAACTCGCGACCACGTCCCAGATCGCCGGACCGTGGGCATCCTCATTTACGCTGCCCCAGCCGGCCACCACATAGTCGCGGCCCGCATCAATCGCCGCTCCCGTGCGCAGCAGGCGCAGCTGCGAAATGCGCCGCCCTATGGGCTGTGCGACGTCGATCGTGTAGGCAATGCCGCCAACCCTCACCATATCGCCGCCTTGCCGATAATAGGGATCGGGATTGAACAGGTTATCCGCAATATCCTCGAGAATCTCCTTCAGCCGCGCGCCCGACATCGCGGTGCGGTAGGCGGCCGGGTAGGTGATGGCCGTGGCGTTGTAGATGTCCTCGCGCGTGATCGCTTGGGCCGGCAACAGGGAGGCGCCCCAGCGCACGCCCGGTGACAGCGCAATCTCGGCATCGCGCTCGGCCAGCAGCGCATCGCAGATGACGTCGTCAAGCGTGCCGTTGAAATTGCCCCGCCGATAAAGGAGCGCGCCCGCGCGGCCGATGACTTCGCTGAGATGGGCGAGATAGGGCGCCCGGACGGCTGCAACCTTCGCCGCGACCGCCGGATGCGGCGCAATCGCGTCCGCGAAGATCGGAATGAGCTTGTAGCGATAATCCTTCACCTCGCCGCCGCGCACGTCGAGATCGAGACGCGAGACGAACTTCCCATGGCTGCCCGAGGCGACGAGCAGCGTCCGGCCGATCTTCACGATCGCAGGCAGCGCATCGTGGGTATGGGCCGTGAGCACCACATCGATGCCGGCGACGCGGCCGGCGAGCTTGCGGTCGACGTCAAAGCCGTTATGAGAGAGCAGCACCACCAGCTCTGCGCCCGCAGCGCGCGCCTTCTCGACTTCGGTCCGCACCTCGTCCTCGCGGATGCCGAACGACCAGTTGGGGATCATCCACCGTGGGTTGGCGATCGGGGTGTAGGGATAGGCCTGGCCCAGCACCGCAAGCCTGATGCCGCCGCGCTCCAGCATGGTGCTGGCGGGAAAAACCGGCTCGTCCCATTCGGTGTCGCGCACATTGAGCGCGAGGAACGGGAAGCCGAGCGATTGCGTCAGCTCCTTGATCCGATCGGCGCCGAGCGTGAATTCCCAATGGCCCACCATGGCGTCGGGCCGCAGCATGGCCATGCAGTCGACCATGTCCTGCCCTTTGGTCACGAGCGACGTGTAGCTGTTCTGCCAGGTATCGCCGCCATCCAGGAAAACGACCTTGTCGCCGCGCTCCGCACGGATGGCCGCGAGCACTGTCGCGATGCGATCGAGACCGCCCATGCGCCCGTAGGCCCGCGCAAGCGCGGTGAAATCGTCCGCAGAGAGGGCGTAAGCCTCCGGCGACTCTGGCGCAATGCCGTACCGGTTGAGCAGCGCTGCGCCGGTCAGATGCGGCGCCTCGCCCTTCGCGTCGCCGACCCCAATATTGACTGAGGCTTCGCGGAAATAGACCGGCACGAGCTGCGCGTGAAGGTCGGCGATGTGGACGAGCGTGACGTTGCCGAGCGAGTCGAAACGCATGAGATCGGCCTGACGCAACCGCTGCTGTGCAAAGGCGCGCGGCCAGCCGCCCGGCACGATCGCCGCCGTAGCGGCGGCAGTTTGAAGAAACTCACGCCGTGTGATCATGGAGGCCGGTCGCAGGATGGGTTGAGCGCGGCGAAACCCATCATTGCGTTCCTCTGCCGCTTGGCCGATGGTGAGTTTCGCTGCACTCAGCCCGCCCTACAGGTTCGGCGATCTTCAATTCCGCACCGCCGGCGTCTCTACCGGAAGTCCGGTGCCGCGCCATGCGAGGTAGAGTTCGAGGGCGAGGAACTCGTCCGACAGCGGGGCATAGGGAATGCCGCGAACGTCGAATATGCAGCCCTCCATGCGCTCGTGGAGCGGCACCAGTCGCTGGTCGCGCAGGCGATAAACCGGAAAGCCGTTCGATTGTCCCTGACTGAGAAAATCGGCGCGCAGATTCCTGCCGTAGTTTTTCTCATGGCAGCTCGCACAGGCAAGATCGAGCTGGCCGTTGCGCGTGTGATAGAGCTGCTTTCCTCTCTCGAACCAGGGCGCCATTGGCCCGTCAATACGCACCCTGACCGGCATGCCGCGGGACTGAAAACGCACATAGGTGGTCATGGCGGTTAACTCGGCAGAGCCGAATTTCCACGGCTCGGCCTGCATCCGCTCGGTGCGGCAGATGTTGATCTGCTGCTCCAGATTGACCGGCTTGTGCAGCGCTTCCCTCCATTTTGGCATTGCGGCGCCGACGCCTTTCATGCTTGTCGCCGCATCCTGATGGCAGCTCGCGCATGATTTGCCCGCCGCTCCATCGGGCTTCGACCACAACTCTTCGCCCTGCTCGACTGCGAAAAATCCCGGATTGTTGAAATCGTCATCCTGGATCGCCTGGGTCTCCTTGGTGCGGAACCAATATCCCGACACGATTTCCGGCAAGGGAAAATCCTTGTCAGGCGGTTTGATGCCGTGCCCCTCCCAATGGGGACGTTCGGGGCCGCTCCGCCCCCACGCGATGGCGACAGCCCCGCCGACGATCGCCAGCAGCACAATTGCACACAGCGCCAAGCGCGGGCTCATTATCGCTCCCGGAGCATCTTCGGACCAGATTGCGTCAATCTC
The DNA here is from genome assembly GCA_021323775.1 of Hyphomicrobiales bacterium. Taxonomy (GTDB): domain Bacteria; phylum Pseudomonadota; class Alphaproteobacteria; order Rhizobiales; family Xanthobacteraceae; genus JAJPKK01. Next base: position 20,982 of record JAJPKK010000106.1, on the reverse strand, counting down.
GATTTCGCCACGTGCGGGCTTGACCCGCGCATCCATCCTTTTCGTAAGAAGATGGCTTGCCGGGTCAAGCCCGGCAATGACCGCGAAGATTCAAGCCTAACGGAAAAGCCGGGACAACTCGGCTTTGACGCTTGAGGCCAATCACACCACCGTGATCGTCTCAGCCGCCTCGATCCGCACGCCTTCGTCGTCGATCCAGGTGAACTTGAGCGTGCCGGATTCCATCGGCTTGAACTTGAACTCGAAATACGGGTTGGCCGAAACCGCGCTTTCAAGATCGCAGCCAAAAACGAATTGACCATTGAACTCGCAATTGAAGGTGTTGATGATCATACGCGGAACCACTTTACCGGCTGCGTCCTTGCGAAGTCCCGTCTCCATGACGTGAGATACGAGCGTCTTGACGTCGACGATTTGGCCTTTGCGAACTTCTTTCTTGTCCAGCCGGATGCGGGGTTTGGTCTCTGCCATAGCGCTCTCCGAATTCTGTGAGTAATCCCCTCCCCCGCTTGCGGGCCGGGAGACACAGGTCAGCCGCCGCAGCCGCCAATCGTCACCTTGATCTGTCGCGATGCCGAAAAGAATGTCCCGTCGCTGAGCTTCGCGACCGCGATCACGTCCTGAGTCGCGGCAAGCCGGATCCGTGTCGACGCCTCCGGCACGCTGAGGGGCGAGAACCGAAACCGGATCACGCGCGCATTCGGATTTGCCGGCGCGACGACGAGGATCTCCTGCACGTGGGCGCCCTCCCCCGACGGCGCGTCGACAGCGACCGACAGCGGCACGGTGTTGCCGTTTTCGGCAAGCTCCGGCAGCTCAAGCTTGACCCGGCCTTCGACCGGCGTCCTGCCGCCGGTAAATTTCGCGATCTGCTCAGCGTAGTCATTCAGCGCCCGGGCCGGACCGGTTGCCGATCCCAAACCCGCTGCAAACGCCCCCGCACCGGCAGCGAGCGCCTCACGGCGGTTCAATCGTCGCACCATAGCGTCGTCTCGTTCATTTCAGCGCCGCCAGAAACGCCACCACATCTTCGACCTGCTGGGCGGTCAAGATCGGCTTGCCGACAAATTCGGGCCGCACGCGATTGAGCCCATCGACCCGGTAGAAAGCCGGCATGACGGTATCCTCGCCGAATACCTTCTTGGGGTTGACCACGATCATCCGCAGGGTCGCGGTATCCCAGCGCTTAGCAACACCATTGAGCGGGGGGCCGACATCGCCATGAAATTCCTCCCCGCGCAGCACGTCAATTTCATGACACGAGAGGCAGTTGCCGAGCTGGCGGTCGACCACCACCGTCGCGCCTGCTTTAGGATCGCCGGGCTCACTGGTAAGCGGCGCCGGTATGGTGGCCACACCGTCTTTGACCACGACACTGAAGGGGGGCAGCGGAGGCGCCGCTTGACTGGCGGCCGGCGAAACCACCGCGGCCGCCAGGCCGACGACACAACCCAACGCTTTCATCGGCACATGCTTTCCGGCAACGTCCCGCGTCCCTCTTTGCCCTCGCTACCCTCGCTCTTTGCCAATGCTTCCCTCCCCCGCTTGCGGCGGAGTGTCAGGGAGGGGGGAGGCGGCGCGGCGCAGATAGTCGCGCAGCGATCCCCGCTCGTAGGCGCGCTCGGCCACAAAGGCGAACATGCGGAGGAAATCCTTCGGCGCCAGATAGCCCTGGATGCGGTTAACCTCCCGTTCCCGCGGCCCCTTGTGGCCGAGATCGTCGACAGCAGGAAAAAACTGGATGGTCGGAGTGCCTCGCACTCCGTACTTTGCGGCGAGTTGCTTCTCGCCGAGTTTCTGGCCATCGAAATCGGTGACGATGCGGGAGCCGTGGAGATCCAGTTCGATCACCTCGAAGTGATCGCGGATATAGCCCTCAACGCTCTTCTGGGTAAAATTGATGAGGTGCATGTCCCGGCAATAGGGGCAGCCCGCTTGCTCCCAAATCACCGCGAGCTGCTTGCCGGCCGCAACGGTGCTCTTGAGATCCTCCGCAAGCTCGAGAAAGCTGTCGAGAAACCAATCCTCGCGGTAGAATCCGTCATCGGTCATGACCGCCGCAGCCCTCGCCGGGCTTGCGAGCGCAAAACTGCCGCCCGCCATCATCAGGGCGCGCCGTGACAACATCGCATCCCTCCTCGTCATGGCGTTTCGTCGCGAGTGTAAGCGCAAACAGGCAGCGCCGCAATTATGCACCCAGGCCGATTTCGATCAACTGGATTGCGTATGGGGCGGGGAAACTTGTCATCAGGCTGGCCGACCGGTCACGGGGGGCGGCCAGCGCCGCTTCCGACGCTCCAACCGGGACTACCCCGGCCATGAACGGGAGAAATGGTTCAATATGAACCGAGCACGCACGGAGCAAGAAAGCCGCGGCGGCCGAAAAGCCCGGCCGCCCGCCGGTCTGGAGGCAGCTCCAACCTCCCGGCAATCCATCCTGGAATGGCCGCTTCTCTTTGTCCGGTCGGGCCGTCTATGCCGCGCGATCCTTCACGCTTGAAACGCCGAACTGTCTGGCGCAGTGGGCACAGCAGAAGGTCTTGTCCTCCGTCTCAACTCCGTGGCCGATGATGCGGCAGCCGCAATGCGCACACCGCGGCGCCATGGCCTCGATTGCACATTCGAAGCTGTCGAACGTCATGCTTCGAGGGCCCTGAGTGATAACGATCGGCTTGTCATAGTCGTTTCCGCACACATCACACTGAGGCATCTGAGTCTCCTTTCTGCCCGAATACGCGATCGCAGCCTTGCGCGTCCTGTCGCCCTCTGTTTTCGGCGCAAAGCATCGCGGCCGGTTGCCGACGGCCAACCATCCCGGTCACAACCATGCGCTGCTCTGGCAGTGGTGGCCGCCGTGTTGGGAGATGCCGGTCAGCGCCACTCCCGTCGCCCGGCCATTCCGGCAGGTGGCCAGATCGCCGAGGGAAACGATGCCGACGAGGCGCTTCTTGTCGTTGAGCACCGGCAGACGCCGGATCTGCTCAATCGCCATGTTCTGGGCAATGTCATCGACGTCATCGTCCTCGAAGCAGTATTTCACCTCGGCGCTCATTACGTCGCGGACAGGCGCATCAGGGCCAAGCCCATGAGAAATCCCTCTGACGGCGATGTCCCGGTCCGTGATCATCCCCACCAAACGATCGTTGTCGCCGACCGGGAGCACGCCGATGTCGTGCCTCTCCATCTCAGCCGCAACGTCGCGCAGCTTTTGGCCCGGGCTCGCGAGAAAGACGTCTCGTGTCATGATTTCGCTGACTTTCATTGGGTTTCTCCTTTGTTCGAGACACCATCTTTGTAAGGGCAACGGCCCTCCGGCGACGGGAGTTCCATCGCAATCCGAGTGGTGACGATTTTTCTCGGGTCGGAGTGAGCTACTCACGGTCGCCTGCGGACCGAGCGGCTCCATCACCGGCAAACGCGTCGCGTGCCGGAGTCACTCAAAGACGGCGATCACAAGGGTCGCGCGCGGGCCCCCAAAAGCGCCAGGTTAGTCCAGCGTTGCCACCGACTCTCCCCCTCCTTTTGTGGGAGGGGTCGGGCTGGCGCTGCTTGTGCGCCCCCGCACGCGGCCCACCCGTCGCTCTCCCATGCCGGTCTGGCCCATCGCCTTGGTTCGGGGCACCCGTGCCGGCGACCGCAATGAAGCAATCATTAGGTGAAATATCTGCACTGTACTACTCATGGAACATCTCCGGTGCGCGGTTCCATTTCGCCAAAGGCCGCCTTAACCTTGTGACGTCCGACGTCCGCCACACGCCAAAGGAGCAGGCCGCCATGACCGAACCGATCTGGAATCAGTTTCTCACTGAACGCGACAAGGCGGTGTTTGCGGCCTCAGGCTACGGCGCCCGTCAGGGCTTCGGCACCCGGCCGGCGCTGCTCATCATCGACGTCAATTATGCGTTCTGCGGCGACAGGCCTGAGCCGATCCTGGAGTCGATCAAGACGTGGCGCAACTCCTGCGGCGAGGACGCCTGGGTGGCGCTTCCTTATATCCGCGCCCTCATTGACAAGGCCCGCGAAAAGGGCTTGCCGGTGATCTACACCACCGGCGTGCGCCGCGGCGACCTGTGGGATTCCGGAAGTTGGGCCTGGAAGAACAACCGCTCCGCTGAGGATGCCGCAAACAAGACTGTCACCTCCAACCGCGACGGCAACGAGATCATGGCGGAGATCGCGCCCGGCCCACGCGATATCGTGATCTACAAGCAGAAGCCGTCGGGCTTCTTCGGCACCAACCTTGCGAGCTACCTGACGCTGCTTCGGTGCGACAGCCTTATCGTCACCGGCACCACCACGTCGGGCTGCGTGCGCGCAAGCGTAATCGACGCCTTCAGCCTCAATTACCGCATCACGCTTGCCGAGGAGGGCTGCTTCGACCGCTCCCAGGCGAGCCACGCCATCAACCTTTGCGACATGAACGCGAAGTACGCCGATGTGGTGAAGACCGCCGAAGTGCTGGCCTTCTTTGACACGCTGCCGATCGGCCTGTTCGACCTGCCCAAGGGCGTCGCCACGCCGGAGCGGCACCCGATGCGCAAGGCGGCCGGGTATTGAGACGCCCGGCGGCGGACCAAGCGTCGCGGTCCCGCAATCCGCGGTCCCGGAGGTACGCGCGCGAAAGGCCTTCATCCGGCTGCGGCGCCGGTGGATCGATGAAGATGCGGGAGGCTATATCTTAACCCGGCCGCTCGAAGAGGTTCGCTTCGGCGTTTTGCGCTTGACCGGTCGGGAGTTGAGCGACACATTTAGTGTCAAGGCCTTTTGGCGGGTTGCTCCTTCGGTTCGCTTGAGCTTGCGGGCGATCTGGGCGGCCGGCGTCTTCTGCCGCGCGAGCAATTTGAGTTCACGGACGTCTTGCGCGCTCCAAGCTCGCCTTTTCGACTTCTTAACCACCATGCTCTCCCGCGTGTGCCATCAGGGCGTCTTACGCCCGTCGGAGCTTATTAGGCCGGCCACCGGAGCCTGCCATCGGCCCGGCCAGGGCTTGGCGCCGCCGGGCGGGCCGAGGGCTGGCTCCGGTGGGACCCGACGGACAATCTATCTGCGCGACGGCGCCGATTCTGGCAACAGCAACCGCCACCGTTCGCTTAAGTCAAGCGGCTTGCGTAGCTCACCCCACAAGTGATTCCAGTCGATCGGGAACCGCTATAGGATCTTCATTTCTTTTGAAAATACTTCTGCAGATATTTCGGATCGGGCGCGCTCTGGCCCTTCTGGATCGGCATCAGATAGCCCTCCCCGTCCGCAAGATAGAGTTCGCCGCCGATCGTCACCCAGCGGTTATCCTCGGTGCAGGGATATTCCTCGTAAATCGGGTTGTGCTCGCGCCGGTAAAACCGCGACACTGTCCAGGGGCGGGTCAACGCGTGATCGTAAGTCGTGATCTCGTTGCGCAGGATGTCGGGATCGTTCTTGTCAAGATAAAGCTTCTCCTTCACGACGGTCTCGTTATCGGCGTGGAGCGGAATGCCGGTGGAGTCGAACAGGCGCGGACCGCGCAGATTGCGGGTTTCGACCTCGAGCGTGTCGTAGACGCCATCGCCGTCGGTATCGCGCCACGTGCCGATGGAATAGCCGTTGAACTGCTGATCGGGCTCTTTGGGCCAGTCGCGCCCGTCCGTATAGATGCGCCGGATCGGGCTCATGGACTCCAGCAGCATGTAGGTTGTCTTGGGCCGGATCACGATCTCCATCGGCTCGTAGAGAATCATCACGCGGGGCATGCCGACCGGCCCGCAGGTGCCCTTGATGTCAAAAAAGACGCCAGCTTTCCCTTTGGCGAGGTTTGCTTCGAACACCTTCTGGTATTCGGGCGTGAGGGGCGGTTGCTGGCCGAGACCGGGCGGCTTGGTTGGATCCCAGACGCCCACCGGGCTGCCGCGCTTCCAGAGCCCCTCCCAATTCGGATATTTGGCATCTTCGGCCTTCGCGCCGGCAACAGACAGGCACAAGGTCGCTGCCAGCGCTGCGCCGATCGAAGTTCGGTAAAACATGTGGGGTCTCCTCGCAAGCCGATGGTCTTGATTCTCCTCCGTGGGAGGAGCGGGCGTCCCTTTGGCTCTTCACCCCTGCCCCACCGCGCCGGCTTGGGGGATACGGTCGGGTGGAGGCAGCCCGCGGGACACTGCAGTCCCGGGACGGGACGGCGCAGCAAGCCTACAACGCCTGCGTCTTATTTTGAATCGTCCTTTCTGCGATCGTCGGGCCAAGGGTCGCCAGCCAGTCGCCAGCCAGGCGCTGTTGCTTGATCACGGCGACGCGCGGAGCGCTTGAGACGCCTCCGACATTGCCGCCGACCAAAGGTTGCCCCTGCGCACGCCTCGCGCCAGGCAGCCGGCTGCGTCCGCCGCAACCAGGGCCACCAAACAATCGCCCCCAACCCTCGTGTATTGGGAAAAGCCCGGCTCTGATTGCAAAGCCCCGATGGAGAAAAAAAATGCGACGGGATGTTGCGCCACCCCGAGGCCTGTCATGGCAAGACGCCGTCTGCGCATAAACTTACAAGGCGGCGAAGAACTTCGCCGCCTCATTTAAATACGGCAAATTGCCCGACTATTTCGCAGCGGAAGCCGGCGACAAGCCCGCCGACATCACCACCCCGGTACGCTAATACATCCCCCCGGGACGTCGACGGACGGACGCCAAGCCCCCCGCCGCAGGTTTGCGATACTCCGCCCTCAAATAGACTTAAGAATGTCTTAAAAGTGGTCTTCTGGAGACAGATCGAACTCGTGGCTTTCGGGATACTATTTAAGATACCGCACAAATGAGCCGCAAGGAGTTGGCCAGAAGCGCGCGTGTTTAACCAGTTGCTTACCGCATTCGCCGGCGCGCATTGATGTCGTCTCACAGATGGTCGACTTTCGCCTGCGTCCAGTCGACCGGGAGTAAACTATGAGCGAACAGGTCGAAGTCGCTGCTGATCAATTGCGTATGATCGTTGAGCGCATCGAAGAGGTCGAAGAAGAGATCAAGGAACTGAACGAAGCGAAAAAGGAAATCTATCTCGAAGCCAAGGACAACGGTTTCGACGTTAAGGTCCTTCGAGAAGTGATTCGCCTGCGCAAGCAGGACCAAGAAGAGCGCGAAGCGCACGAAACGCTGCTCGATGTATACTTGCGGGCATTAAAAGGAACGAGACCGGAAGCTACGCTAAGATTAAGAATGTCTGCAAGTCGATTGAGACCTTCATGAGCGCCGCGATGACGATACCGTAAACAAGATCAAGGATCTCTGTGCCACAATTGTCGATATCGACACCATCACTCGCGACAGGCTAAAGGGCGGCACTTTGGCCCTCGATGTGAAGGAGAAAGCGCTCGCATTTCGGGCACCTGAGGAGGCTGAGTTGTAAGTTCGGCTAGACGGCGGTAAGTCGCCGACTTTCATCTCTGGAGCGGGGCCTGCTCGAACGCTCATCGTCACTGTCCGCGGCTGCGGCCAGGCGGAAAGAATGCTGTTCCAGCGGAAGGAAGGGATTTTTCCGTTCACCTCATCCGTCCTCCATTACGCCTCAACCGCCACCCCGAACAACTCCGCCGCATTCACTCCAATGATCTTCTCCTTGTCCTCCGCCGCCAGCGCGCACGACTCCACAAACTCGACCGGCTTCGGCTCGCCGACCGGATAGTCGGAGCCGAGCAGAACCCGGTCGGCGCCGACGCGCTTTACGAGGGCCTCCAGCGCCTCGGGTTCATAGACGCAGCTGTCGTAGTAAAGCATGCGCAGATATTCGGCCGGGCTCTTCCTCATGTTGACGCGGGTGGCGGGCTTTTCGACATAGTTGCGGGCGATGCGGCCCATGTAATAGGGCATGTAGCCGCCGCCGTGCGAAATGCAGATTTTGAGCCGCGGGAAAGCATCAAGAATGCCCTCGTACATCAGCGAGGCGATCGCCATCGCCTCTTCGAACGACTGGCCGATGCTGTTCCACAGATACCATTTCTCGAAGCGGCGGTCCGAGTTGCCGGCCGGGTGGATGTAGACCACGGCGCCGAGTTCTTCCGCCTTTTCCCAGAACGGACGCAGCGCGGCGTCGCCCAGCTCCATGTCCCGCGCCGTCGTCGATATGCCGACGCCGGCGAGGCCGAGTTCGCCCATGCAGCGTTTAAGTTCCGCGACCGCAAGCGCCGGCGCAGCGAGCGGGACGCCGCCAAGCCCGATCAGCCGCTTCGGATTGGCGGCGACGACGGCCGCCATGCGGTCGTTGAGCAAGCGCTCCATCCGCAGGCTTTCCTGCGGATCGGCCCAATATGTCACCTGTTGCACGAGGCTTGACGACAGCACCTGCATGTCGACACCCATCGCGTCCATGCGGGCGATGCGCTCGGTCACATCCGACATGCGCGCCACCAGAACAGCCTCGCGCTCGCGCACGCCCTGCCTCGCCTCCTCGCTCATGGCCGGATCGGTGTTGGATTTCACGAACATGGTGTGCGGGCCGGTTATGGCGTAGACGTCCGGCAGCATCAGGTGGGCGTGGAAGTCGATCACGCAACGCGAGCGGCCCTGTGGTTTCATGAAGTTCTCCCGCGTGTCTCCTGCTTGATATCCAGGCCGATCTTTTGCACAAGGCGGCGCTGCAGCGGGAAAATCTGCAGGCCGAAGCGACCGGCCACAAGTCCCCATACGCCGCGCGGCGTCTTGAGCATGATGAGGATAGCGACGGCTCCGAGCATGATGAGATAAAGGCTGCCAAGGTCGGCGAACAACTGGCGCAGCAGGAAGAAGATGGCGGCGCCGACGATCGGGCCCTCGATCCGCCCGATGCCGCCGATCACCGCGATGAAGATCACATAGGCCGTCCAATCATTGATGCTGAAGGCGGCGTCAGGCGAGATCCGCAGCTTCTGCAAAAAGATGACGGCGCCAACCATGGCGGTGCAGAACGCGGTCGTCACATAGACGACGAACTTGACCCGCCGCACGCTGACACCATTGGACAACGCGGCGACCTCGTTGTCGCGGATCGCCGTGAGGGCAAGCCCGTAACGCGAGCGCAGGAGACTGATGATCAGGCCCAGCACCAGCACGACTAAAGCAAGCGCGATCCAATAGACCAGGAACTCGCGGGTCTCGCGAGTCGCTGCGATCGCGATCACAATGCCGGCCGGCAGGCTCGTGCCGGAGCCGCCGCCGAGCGCCGAAACTTGCGCGGCGACGAGGCGAAAGACCTCCGCAACCACCCAGGTGCAGATGGCGAAGTAATGTCCGCGCAGCCGGAACACCAGCGCCGCGACCGGGACCGAGACCGTCGCTGCGACGATGCCCGCAAGCGGCACCGCCCACAGCGGCGGCACCGCGGCAAACATGGTGAGGGCGAACATGAGGTAGCCGCCGAGCCCCACATAGGCGTGCTGTCCCACCGAGACGAGACCCGCATATCCGGCCAGCAGGTTCCACGCGCTCGCGAGCGCCACATAGGCATAGATCTCAGCAAGCAGCCGCAGGCCCTGCCGGCTCGCCCAGTACGGCGCCAAGGCCACCGCGGCGAGCGCGCTCAAGAAGACCATCAGGCCGATGCGGCTCGACCGGTCCATGAAGACGATGCGTGCGCTGGGAGGCATCTGGCTGGGGCTCAATGGATCTTTGGAAACAGCCCCTCGGGCCGCACCGCGAGGACCATGAGAAATGCAAAATGTCCGGCCAGCGTCTGCCAGCCCGGATCGAGGTGGGCGCCGACGCCTTGGGCGACGCCCAGCAGCACGCCCCCGAGGAGGGTGCCCCACAGACTGCCGAGGCCGCCGATGATCACCGCTTCGAAGCCGAAAAGCAGCCGCGCCGGTCCGATGGCGGGATCGAAATTGGTGCGCACCGCAATGAGCACCCCGGCCACCGCCACGACGGCGAGCGACAGCGCCATGCCCAGCGAGAAGATATGGCGGTTGTCGAGCCCCATGAGCTGCGCCGTGGCCTGATCGTCGGACGTGGCGCGGAACGCCCGCCCGAGCGCCGTGCGGTAGAACACGAACTCGATGCCGCCGATCACCGCGAGCGCGAGAGCAAACTGCAGCAACGGCAGCAGCCCGACCGAAATGCCCGGAACCACCGGAATGCTGGCGACCTCAATGGAGCCGGCCCGAAGCCTCCGGCTGTCAGCCGTAAAGAGCTCGAGCAGGCCGTTCTGGATGATCACCGACAACCCGAAGGTCACGAGCAGCGGCGGCAACAGGTCATCGCCGAGCGCGCGATTGAGCAGAAACCGCTGGAGGATGTAGCCAAGCGCCGCCATCGCGGGTACGACAATCGCCAACGCCAGAATTGGATTGAGTCCCAGCGCCGTCGCGGCGACAAGCGCCAGGTAGGCCGCAAGCACGATGAAGTCGCCGTGGGCGATGTTGACGAGCCGCATGATGCCGAAGATCAGCGCCAGCCCGGCCGCGAACATGGCGTAAAGCCCGCCGACGAGCACGCCCTGGACAATCACGTTGATCCATTCGATCATGGCTGTTGCAGCACCCGCGGGAGGGGATGGTAATTGCATGTGACGCGGCCGTCACCTCTCCGCGCAAGCCGGGACAAGCCGGAATGCACGGGTCGGCGCGCAAATTCCTTGCGAGGGGGCCTCGATGAGTCTGAGCTTCGGGTCTTGAGTTTGCGGAAAGGCCCCTCACTGTTCCACCGATTCGAACGCAGCCGCTCGGGCAACCCGTAACCCTAGAATAACCGCACCCTTTGATCCATCTTGGCCTCTCGCCATGCCATCCGCCTCAGACCTCTCACTTGTCCAAGCGGTCCGTTTTGTGATCCGGCTATCCGGGTCGGACAAAACTCCTCTCCCGGCGAGCAGGAGGAGCAACGCCACGCCGTGTGCGACACGCAATCCCGTACCTGCCGGACTGACACTATGATAATTCTACTGGTGCTGACCACGTCTCCGGCGTGAGCCGGACCTGTCCGGGCCATTCACGCCCGCCCCCTCCCTACCCTCCCCCGCTTCCGGGGGAGGGTAGGGAGGGGGGCAAGAAAGACGTGGATGCCCACCACGACGGGGGCCTCGCCGCGCGCGGCGGGGTATCATTGCGTGGGCAAGACGCTGAAGGAGGCGAGTTTGCCCAACAAACCTCGGGGAACGCCCATGGATCGAAATCGCGCTGCGTTTGCGGCCCTTTGCGCCGGCTGTCTGCTCGTATTGGCATCCGTGTTGCCGGCCGCCGCCCAGACATCGTGGCCTACGCGCAACGTGCGCTTTATCGTACCGCTCGGGCCCGGCAGCGGCGCTGACATCGGGGCCCGGTTGTTCGCGGATAAGCTCTCGGTACGCTGGGGCAAACCCGTGGTCGTCGAAAATCGTCCGGGCGGCGACGGCATCGTGGCGATTGCAGCATTTGTCGGCGCCCACGACGATCACACGCTGCTGTTCTCGCCGGCCTCGACATTCACGGCCCACCCGTTTCTCCACGAGAAGCTGCCCTACGAGCAGAGCGATCTCCTCCCGATTGCGCGGGTCTCCAATACCATCGTCGTCATCGCGGCGCCGGCGAGCTTGAAGGTCGGCTCGCTCGCTGAGTTGATGAGCCTCGTGCGCGAGCAGCCTGGCAGGCTCAACTGGGCAACCGCGACTGGCATCAGCGATTTTCTTTTCGCCTCGTTCCTGAGGAAAGCCAATCTCGAAATGTCCAAAGTGCCCTATCGCGACACCGTTCAGCCCGCCACCGACGTCGGTGAGGGGCGCATCCAGTTTTATTGGGGAGCGCTTGCGATTGTGCGGCCCCATGTGCAGGCCGGCAAAGCCAAGATCCTCGCCGTCAGCAATAGCGTGCATATCCCCGATGAGCCTGCCATCCCGACCGTCAAGGAGGCGGGCTTTCCGACGCTGGCATTCGACGGCCTGGTTGGCCTGTTCGGCCCCCGCGACATGGCCGAAGACGTTCGCGAGCGGATTGCCGCCGACATCCGCGAGGTCGCCGGCGATCCAACCATCGGGGCGCGCCTTTTGAGCACCGGCCAGCTGGTCAGCCCAGGGCGGCCGGCCGAGTTCGCCGCGTCGATCGACGAGCAGCGCGGCGTCGTCGCGCGGATCGCGAAAGAGATGGGCATTAAGCCGGGGCAACCGGTGCAATAGGGGGAACGCCGGTTCCTGAGAGGTTGGAAAAACAGATTGATTGGCGGCGGAGTTAGAACTGGGTTCGCAGCCGCGCGCCGATGACCGACACTGGACCCCGATCGCGATTGTAAGCCGGGTTGACAATGAGCTGATAGTCGGCCGTCACCCGCCAGTCGCCGACCGGAAAGCTGTAGTAGGTTTCCAGGATCTGCTCGAGGCCGGGATGGGGCAACCGGCCGTCGCCGACCAGGATGCCGAGCCCGCCGGCATTGAGGTACGCTTGATGCACGCTTGAAATGCCGTTGACAACGCCGGCGATGCCGAAATTGTCGTCGGGCCGGCCCCATCGCTTCCCGGAAAACGATGCCCCCACCGACGCCGTGCGGTCGATGTCGGTGAACTCGTACGGCTCGACATTGCCGTCCGCGAAGCCAGCGCGCGCGAATATGCCGATGCCGTCCGCAACCTGCTGCCCGAGGTTCACGTTCACGCCGCCCCGGCTCGTATAGCGCCGCACCGCGGCGGTGTCCGGCACGCCCCCGGTCTGTTCAGCCAACGCGATGGCGTCATCGAACCTGCCCATGCGTCCACGGCTCAAAAATCCGACGACGGACATCATTCCCGGCTGGCCCCACAGCTCATGGCGATGTTCCAACTCGTAGACGGTCTGGAATTGCTCAAAGTGGTGGTCGAGTTCGATGCTGTTCGGAACGGTCGACAGATCGAACACGCCCGTCCGCAGCGTCCAGTTGCCCTGATACCATTCGACGGCCGCCCCATAGGTGTAACCCCAGGCGTCGGCCGCATAATCGAAGGTTCCGGCGTCGACCAGCGACCAGTTCATGAAGTCGTTGCGGGGATCGTGGGCATAGGAGATGGTGTCGAAAATATCGGAGACGCTGAATTTGCCGACCGTCAGGACCACCCGGTTCGACGTCTGCGAGCCGCTCATCTGGTTGATGCCCGACTCGAGCTTTGTGGTGTCCCCGCCAAGATCGAAGGTTTGCCGGACGAAAGCGCGCGGTATCCGGAAATACGGATAGGCGCTGCCGACCTTATAGGCTTCGCCGCTCGTGAATCCCGCGATGCCCAGCGTATTGCTCAGCCCGAAGCCCTGGTCGATCTCGGGGTCGATCCAGAACTCGGCGCCTTCCCACAGCCGTCGCCCGATATAGGCCGTGACGTCCCACGTCTCACGGCCAGCGTTTGAGTCAAGGCTGTTGGCGCCGCGGTAGGGGGCGTGAAAAGGGGGCGCGTACTGGCTGACAAAGGTCGTCTGACCGTGGATAGCCCAATTGTCCGTCTCGAGCGGAGGCGGCATCGGCTTGGTCCAATCGAGCTGCAAGAGGTCGCCGAGCTTGTAATTCAAGCCGAGCCGAACCTGATGCATCGAGAGATCGGATTCGAACTTTTGCCCGGCCAGCGGAAAAGTCACCGTGCTGGTCCCGAACTGCGAGTAGAGGTACTCGATTTTCGCCGTCCATCCCGGCGCTACCGGCGCCTCGACTCCGGCCCCGACGGTCCAGCCGAAGCGGCCCGCAAAAGACGTCTCAGCCGTCGCGGCCGACGCACCAACCTTGGGCCCGGCGCCGAGCTGGGTGCGTGTGAACTGATCGTAGGTCCAGGCAAAGCCGCCGGTCGCGTAGTAGAGCCAGTGATTGGCGTCATAGCCGATGCGGCCGCGAACCGAACCGAACGCCTCCACGGTGTCCCCATAGTTCGCGGGGCCGGCCACGGCCGAAGCGAAGCTTTCGCTCGCATCGAGAAATCCCGGAAAGGACAGGTCGGCTTCGACCCCAACGACGAAGCGCGACGGCAGCTCGTAATTGTACCCGCCCGAGAGGCCGCCGAAGTGGCTGCCGTGACCGTTGAACAGGTCATAGGGCGCGAAGAAATTAAGCGAGCCTGAAAGGTCTGGACCGCCCGGCTGCGTCGCCGACCAGGCCGAGCGAGCGCTCGACACCCCCGCATGGGCGCCGACATAGAAGCCGGTCCAGTCGAGCCGGGGCGGCGGCGCCTTCGTGGGCATAGGGGACGGCGCCTTTGTGTCGGGCGCCCCCCGGGAAGTCGGAAAGGAATCAGCCGCCCGGGCATCCTTGCAGAAAGCCAGCGCGATTATCGCAAGAATCTGGCACAGCAGCTTGTTCACGGTCCGGTCTGCGCAGACGGTAGGCCGGACGCCATCGCAGGAAGGCGGCCCCTCAAGTTCAAAAGCGCACGCTTACATTTCATTTTCATGACAGCAACGGCTCACACCTTCTTCGCACATCTCCCCCTCGCGGGCGGTTCCTTTCGGCCCTGGTCGGCGGCGGAGAATCGTCGCTGATGAAGCATCGTCACCAATATATAGCTAGAGCTACATTCACCCGCGCGCGCCGTCAAGTTGTCGCCATGCCGTCCTCGCCGCCAGGGTGGGCGGCGCTGCGGCTGAATTGGGACGGCGGCGGGAGCTCCGGCTCCGACCGCGCTTCGGCTCGCCATCTTGCCGCCGAAACCGTCGGCTCGAGGCTGAGCCTGCCGACGATTTTTTTCGATTTCGGCGTCGACCCGCTGCGAGGTGGTGGCGAAGGCTGTGACAACGACGCGCGCGGAGCCTTCGAGATCGCTGCTGTCGAGGCGGCGCAGCGTCAGCCCGCAGCCGGCGAGACCGTGCAGCAGAAGCGCCCTGACATGGGCTTCGTCCGGGCTTCGGCAGGTGACGGACACCAGATATTTAGTCTCGAGTTCGGTCGACGTTAAAGGCTGGCGGTTGATGAAGCTCACGATCGGCCGCAGCAGCCCAAGGGTCGATTCGATTTCATCCGAAAGCGCTCTCGCGGCGCTCATCGCGAAGCCGGACCTGGCGGGGCTCGACATCAATCGGCGGATTAGACCCGCAGCGATGACACGCCAGCCGCCGATTCTGCCTGACGGCCTCATCAGGCGTCGGCAAGAGGGGGGATAACAAACCCACGACGACGCCGACGCACAGGCTGACGATAACTTCCGCGACCAGCTTTTCAACGATGGTTGTCATTGAAGTTACTCCCTACTTTGAGACCTCTCGATAGATCACAGCCATTTCGCGAACCTGTTTACGTAGATGGTCTTGATGACCTGGGTGAGCGCCCCGTAGGCAAGGAGCGTCGCGACGAGCCACAGAAAGTAGCTCGCCGGCAGCGGCCGCAGACCGACGCTGGCGCCCAGTGGCGAAAACGGAATGAAAACTCCAATCGCAATGACAACTCCGGTCAAAATCAGCACCGGCGGCGCCGCGGCGCTCTGGATGAACGGAATTTTCCGGGTGCGGATCATGTGTACGATGAGCGTCTGCGAGAGCAGGCTTTCAACAAACCAGCCCGATTGAAAGAGCGACTGGTGCTCCGGGCTGTTGGCGCCAAACACGAACCACATCAGGCAGAACGTCGTGATATCGAACACCGAGCTGGCGGGGCCGACGAACATCATGAAGCGGGCGATATCGCCGGCGTCCCATTTGCGCGGCTTCTGCAGGTAGTCCTTGTCGAGGCGGTCCCACGGAATCGAAAGCTGGGACACGTGATAGAGCAGGTCGAGTATCATCAAGTGCAGCGGCAGCATCGGCAGGAACGGCAGGAAGGTGCTCGCCGCCAGCACGCTGAAGACGTTCCCGAAATTCGAGCTCGCCGTCATCTTGAGATATTTGATGATGTTGCCGAAGGTTTGCCGGCCGGCCACAACGCCGTTTTCGAGCACCAGCAGGCTCTTCTCCAATAAAATGATATCGGCGGACTCTTTGGCGATGTCGGCGGCGGTATCGACCGAGATGCCGACGTCGGCATCGCGCAGCGCTGCGGCGTCATTGATGCCGTCGCCCAGAAAGCCGACGGTGTGGCCATTTGCCTGGAGCATCCTGATGATGCGCGCCTTCTGCAAGGGCGATACTTTGCAGAAAACCGCCGTCCGTTCGACAAGGCCGCGGAGGTCTTCGTCGTCGAGGTTTTCGGTGTCGCGGCCCAGCACCGGATTTCCGACGTCAAGGCCGACCTCGCGGCAGATCTTGCGCGTCACCACCATATTGTCGCCGGTCAGAATCTTCACCGCGACGCCGTGGTGACGAAGCGCGGCGATGGCCGGACCGGCGGTCTCCTTCGGCGGATCGAGGAACGCCAGAAACCCCTGCACGACAAGCTCGCTCTCGTCGCACATCGCATATTGCTCTTTGGTTTCGCCGGGCGGAAACACGCGGGTGGCAAGCGCAATGACGCGGAAGCCGTCCCCGTTGTATTCGCGCGTCATCGCCATGAGGGCGCGCCGCCGTTTATCGTCAAGGGCAGCAAGTTCGGCGCCCTCCTGGGTATATGCCGACACGCCGAGAGTCTCCTCAACGGCGCCTTTGCAGATCAGGAGGTGGGAGCCATCCTCGCTCTCAACGATGACGGACATCCGCCGCCGCGCGAAATCAAACGGCAGCTCGTCGACCTTCTTTTGACGCGGCGGCGCCGGCTGCGCGGCATATTTTATGACGGCGGCGTCCAGCAGATTCTTCAGCCCGCTCTGGTAAAAGCTGTTGAGCCACGCCAATTCGAGAACCTTGTCGTTCTCCTTGCCGGAAAGGTCGATGTGGTGTTCGAGAATGATCCGGTCCTGCGTAAGCGTGCCGGTCTTATCGGTGCAGAGCACGTCCATCGCGCCCAGGTTCTGGATCGCATTGAGGCGCTTCACCACGACCTTCTGCCTCGCCATGGCGAGCGCGCCCTTGGCGAGATTGGCGCTGACGAGCATCGGCAGCATCTCGGGCGTGAGACCGACCGCGACCGATACGGCGAACAGAAAGGACTGGAGCCAGTCGCCCTTGGTGAGGAGATTGATCAGCAAAACGATCGGCGCCATCACCAGCATGAAGCGGATCAGCACCCAGCTCACGCTTTTGACGCCGCGATCGAAGCTCGTCTCGGCGCGCTTTCCCGCGATTGATCTTGCAAACGAGCCGAAATAAGTATGAGGCCCCGTTGCGGCCACGATTGCGGTCGCGGTGCCGCTGACGACGTTGGTGCCAAGGAAGCACACATTGGCGAGTTCAAACGGGTCGTCAAGTTGGCGCGATGCTTCGCAAGAGGCCCGGCCCGCCGTTTTCTCGGCGGGGCGCCCGGGCGTATCGCACTTCTCAACCGGCAAGGCTTCCCCGGTGAGCGCGGCCTGACTGACGAACAGGTCGCGGGAAGAAATGAGGCGCACATCGGCCGGAACCAAATCTCCGGCCGACAGGCGCACGACATCCCCCGGGACGAGTTCACGGATCGGGACCTCGCGAGGCGCCGGCTGAGCGTCCTCGCTCGGGCGGCGCAGCACGGTCGCGGTGGTGCGAACCAGAGCTTTGAGGTTTTCGGCCGCGAGAGCGGAGCGATATTCCTGCCAGAATTGCAGGCCGGCGCTGATCGCCACCATCACGCCGATGATGATGATCGGCCTCAGATCATCCGGGTTGCTGATGAATTGAATGATCGCTAGCGTGACGAGAACGATAATGAACGGGTTCTTGAAACACGCGAGAAGCTGCACGAGCCAATGCGGCGGCCTTTCATGCGCGACCTCGTTCGGCCCGCTCTTGGCGAGGCGCAGCGCGGCCTCAAGTTCAACCAAGCCGTCGAGACTGCTGTCGAGCCTGGCAAGCGTTTCCCGGAGGCTTTGCCTTGCCATTTGAGCCGCCCTTGCCGCCAGGGTCCCTTCCCTGCCGGGCGAGCGGCTCCTGCCATTGCCGTTTCTGAGCTTCGGAAGCGCGAATGTCGTGTTCATGGCCCACCTCTGCGCCGCCCTCCGCGGCGCCGAGGCGGGCAAGGCGTCACACGCCCTCGCCTGGGCCGGCCGGAATCGCGGCCGCTACCGTGTTGGTGATGATCCCCGGAGGGGTTCCCGCTGCGGCGCCGGAGCGGCGCACAGCGGGACGACTAGGTCCCTCGTCCATGTTCAAGTCTCCGAATTCATCCGGCGGCCGGCATGACGTGCCGCCCGGTGGCGAGCCCTCTCCCTACGCTCTCTCCCGGGACCGCGGGCGTCTCGCCCGCTCTCGCCGCATTCGATGAGCGCGGGCGGCGCGCCTGCCCTCCCAGGGAGAGTGTGGGGCGAAGGCGTCCGTAGACAGATATGCAACGTTGGTCTGCGTCCTCGGTTGCAGTCCCGTTGGCGGCTTCGATGTCCCAGTGGCATTCGAGCCCGCCGGCGATCGCGCGCTGCCAGCGACACACGAGAGTGGCTCGCCGGATCCCGTGTGGGGCGCCGGCGGCGCGTGCAATCGCCGTATTGTCATTGGAATGCGCAAACGCCACGCGGTCCCGTGCGGCCTGCCGCGGGCTTATGAGTCGATATTTTGCGGTCTTTGCGAACATAGCCCGCCTCACACTTCCGCTCATCGCGGCAAGTGGGCGGGCGAGGGCGGCTTAGGCGCCGCCCGCGCGGCCGTCTATGCCGCGATCGGTCCTGAGCTGTTGTGGCGGTGCTGATCCGGCCGTGTCGGCTGCAACCGCATCGCCAAAGAAGGTACTGCCCATTTGCTCGTCGTTGCCGGTTAATCAGCGACCGGGGCTTGCGCATCCGGCCGACTTTGGCTCACTTAGGCATCGCCGTCGGCAAAGTCAACCGTTATAATGCATCCACCCAGGAGGTTATTCGCCATCCTCCCGCCAGGATAGGAACCACGATGCGCCACGGCAACCATCCGGAGATCACGAAGCGCCTGCGGCGCGCCGACGGGCATCTGCAGAAGATCATCAAAATGATCGAAGACGGGCGGCCATGCCCCGAAGTGGCGCAGCAATTGCAGGCGGTCGAGGGCGCGATCGAGAACGCCAAGAAGGCGCTGATCCACGATCATATCAGCCATTGCGTCAACCGCTCGCTGAAAGCGGCGGGGCCGGCAGGACGCTCGGCGTTGCGCGAGTTCAAGCTCCTCGCGCGCTATCTGTGAGGGCCTCCGCAGGGCGCAATACGCGGAGCGCAGTGCGCCGGTCCGGCGCCAAGGCAGGCGGCGTGTCGACACGCCGGCATCGGCGAGGTGCGTTTGAGCGTGTTGAGTTGGGGCGGCTCAACGCGGTTCGCTTGTTGCGCCCTGCGGCCCTGATTCGATGATCGCAAAACCCCTCTACGGCAGCCCAGGGATCGACACTCCGAAGGTCTGCAGGATCAGGAACGCGTTGAGCGCCAGGACGACGGCGGTTCCGAGCAGCGCCGCCATGTTGGTAGCCCAGGAGTTCGCAAAGGCGCCCATGACGTCGGGGCGACGTGTGAACATCAGGAGCGCCACCATCGGCAGCGGCAATGCGATCGAGAGCACGACCTGGCTGATGACAAGGGCCCTGGTGGTGTTGACGCCGAGCGCGACGACCACGAAAGCCGGCGCCATGGTGACGAGGCGACGCACCACAATGGGAATACGGAAGCCGACAAACCCCTGCATGATCATCTGGCCCGCCATCGTGCCGACGGTCGAGCTTGAGATGCCGGAAGCGATGAGGGACAGCAGAAACAGCCCGGCAGCGGCTTCGCCGAGCAAAGGCGTCAACGTATGATAGGCCGTCTCGATCTCGGCGACGTCGCGGTGACCCGCATGAAAGGCGCTCGACGCCATCATCACCATCGCCATGTTGACGAGGCCGGCGACTGCGAGCGCGACGACGACTTCCTGATTGGAGAAGCGCAGCACCTGACGCGTCTCGGCTTCGCTGCGCACCGGCGTGCGGGCCTGTGTGAGGGCGGAGTGCAGATAGACCGCATGCGGCATCACGGTGGCGCCGATGATTCCGACCGCCAGCAGCAGCGCCTCGGCGTCCGCGAGCTGAGGCACCACAGCGTGAAACGCCGCCGCGCCCCAATCGACCGGGGCAATGAACATTTCAATGAGATAACAGAGTGCGATGACGCCTACGAGCGCACCGACGATGAGCTCGATCGGCCGGAAGCCCGTGCGCTCGAACATCAGGATGCCATAGGTGATGCAGGCTGTGACCGCCATGCCGACGAAGACCGGCAGGTGAAGCAGAAGCGAGAGCCCGATCGCGCCGCCGAGGAATTCGGCGAGATCAGTCGCCATCGCGGCGAGTTCGCTGACGATCCACATCGCCCAGACGACGGCCGGCGGAAATTCATCACGGCACATTTCGGCAAGGTTGCGCCCGGTCACAATGCCGAGCTTTGCCGACAACGCCTGGAACAGCATTGCAATCAGATTGGCGGCCAGCACGACCCAAAGAAGATCGTAGCCATACTTGGCGCCGGCCTGGATGTTGGTCGCGAAATTGCCGGGGTCGACATAGGCGATCGAAGCCACCACGGCCGGCCCGACGAAGGCCAAATGGGCCGCTAAACCGCTGCGGCGGCCAGCGAGGACTTGCCGCGCGGCCGCGATGCTGCGCGCGGTCAGCGAGCCGGGACCTGCCATTGTGACGTCCCATGCTCCGTGCCCGTCCGGCAACCCGCCTTCCGGCGGCCTGTCGCGGGTTGATCCGGCTTCACCACCGCATTGTAGCATAGGCTACATCATAGATATGATGCGCCTAGTGTCAATGGAGACTACATTTTACGTCAATCTGATCGGTCGCGCGCGGCAAGGATGACGTGGCGGCTCAGACAGCCGGTTCATCAACGACAGCTCCGCACGCGACTCCGGCCCGTGCGATCGCGACTTTCAGCCTAGTTCAGCGATTCCAGGAAACCTATCAATTGGAGACCTCAACTTGGGCCGGTAAACGCGGCCTTCCGGGCGGGCTCCATATGCTTCGAATTTCGGAAGCGCTCAACTAGGAAGAAACTCACCCGGTGGGACCGCGCCACGGGTAGCAGAAGTTTCATGCGCTGCAGGTCGGGCCAGGCCCGGTGGAAAACTCTTTTGAATCTTGAGCGGGTGCAGAAGCCTTAAGGGCGCGCGGCCTTGGCGAGGGCCTTGATCGCTTGGATGCAGTCTTGCGGGCGGCGGCAGCCGG
>JAJPKK010000104.1 GCA_021323775.1 Hyphomicrobiales bacterium | reverse complement strand
GTGGACAACGCTGAAGAAGCGTTGCCCACATGCCCACAGCGCAACAACAACACCAAACAGCATTCAAAATCACCTAAAATCACCCACACGAATCCCCGATGAGGCCATCATTAGAAGGCTGGCGACCCTCCGACACCCAAGGGAAGCGGTGCGGATCGATGATGGTCAAGACGGTGTCACGAATACGCTTGGCGCTGCCCGCATCGGTGCGTAGCCGCGAGGGGGTGAGCGTGGCGTCAGCCATGGTTTCGAGATCGTCTTCCGAAATCGGCGGTGCCGTAAGGTAACGAAACGCCTTTTGGGCATCGCGTCCGTCTATTAGGTCCGCGATGAGCTCCGCATTGACAGGCTCGGCGCCAATGTCCGGTAACCTGTCGATGAGTTCAGCGAAGATGTCGGCGAAGGTTGTGAAGAACTGATTGTAGAGGTCGAGCGGTTCTTGGAGGCGCTCAAAGCGAAAGGTGCTCTTGGCTATGGCCGCGTCCGATTCCAACTCTGCTTCCGTCCAACGCCTGGGGAGCCGCTTCGCTTTCGGCGAGATAGCCATGGATGTCTTCTATCCGCGGTAGGAGGATCCGCTCAAGCTCCTTCGGCTCGAATTTGACCAGCCCGCCCGCATACGTCCGCCCTCCTGTGGTGCTAATGTGACGCCGCAGGTAGGCTAAAATGGCAGCTAATACGCCTTCGTTTAGGGGCTCACGCGGGTAAAGACCATGAGCGATATTGATGTGGCGGGCCTTGACCGCGTTCCGCACGAACGCCGGGGCTCGGCGCGCCATGTAGGTGCATAGGATCGGCGCCGGCGCTCGTAAGCCGACCGACCACCATGCGCGGCGATGCTGTGCGATGTAGCTTTCATGGGCACCGTGACGTCGTGCCCAGGCGAGGAAGCGTTGCACAGCCTTGCGCTCGTCGGCGTCGAGAATATCCAGGTCTTCCGGCAAGTCTATTACGCGATGCAAGCCTTTGGTCGAGCTCAGCTCGGCGCCAGCGGCAAACAACTCGCGGGCGCTTGTGACGGAAAACGGCTTATAGCGTTTCGGCAAGTCGTGCGCCGCCTCGTTATCGATCCAGATGTCATTGCCGCCGGTGACTTGGCCTCTGTGAACGCGAAGTAGCTCGCCAAGCTCGATGAACCCGGCTGGTGCTTGCTTCCGTTCACATACAAACATGGACCACTTGGGCGCGCTGGCGATGTCGCGCCAAGCGACTGCGCGACCGCGGCCCAGTGGCGCCAAGTCGCCGAGCGAGGCGACCGAGCGCATAGTGATCTCAGTTGGCCGGCTGCCGACGCGGAAGCAGGTGATCGCGCCGGTGGTTAGTGCATCGGCAAACGGCTGGGCCTTGGGGTCGATGATATGCACGGCGGTGCCACCCAAGCCATCCGCGAGCATCCGGCGGAGCGCGCTGCCGTAGTTGACGTCGAGCCATTCCGCAGCAGTGATGAAAGCACCATAGTCGCCCGTTTGAGCAAGCTCGCGGGTCTTGAAGAAGAAATGGATGTGCAGGCCCGCGAGCTTGCTTGCGCTGAGGCCAAAGCGATTGGCTGTTGCAGCAAACCAAGTTTTCCCTTCCTGACCGATATCATGATGCCGAATGTAGGGGGGATTGCCGATGAACAATGTCGGGCCGGCAATCGTCGGCAGTGTGAGCTTTCGATAATCAGTCACGTGCACGGTGAGGCGGTCGGTAAACCCGCGTGTAGCGGCGTTGGCACGCAGCATCAGCGTAGCGAGCGGGTCCACATCGATCGCAATGAGTTCGGCGTTGGGAAATTTGTGAGCGGCAGCGATCAAAAACCGTCCGGAGCCCGCCCCTGGATCGACCACTCGAGCCGGCGTTGAGATTTCAGCGTGAGCCCATTCCACCATGGCATCAACAATGGGCGTGGGCGTGTATGTTGCACCGTATTGGCGTCGCTGCGTAGCGCTCCGGAGCGAGCAAAACTCGGTCCCGAGCAAATCTTGGCCAGCGAGGATCTGCGCCCGCGTGTGGGCTAAGACGTGCGGATCAACCGGGCGGGCGTGAGCAACGAGCTTGCTTTCGGAGATGGACAGTCCGGCGGAATCACCAATTAAAGCCGCGGCCAGGGAGACGAGGCGACGTTCGCCAGCGTTCATGACTTCTGGCTCCGGCCGTATTTCTCGTAGAGCTCCCACATTTCCTCGAATAGCTGTTTGAGAGAAATTTGTCTTCGCCCGGCTTCGGCCTTCACCTTGCTCGCGAGCGCGGGAGATAAACTGATCCCGATAATCTTGCGCGCGGTCGATCTTGAGGGGTTTGGCGCTTTCATAGCCCAATGTTGTTGTCGACTCGTCGACTTCAGTCAAGGGGCGCAGGTGAGAAACGATCGAATTCCACCGCTTGCGTTCTCCCTCACGAACGGGCTCGGACCGCAGGCGCTCGTATAGCCAATCTCTTCCGGGACTCATCGTGCCCACTATCTCGAACATAACATGAACATATCTCAGCCAGTGCCCCTTGTCGAGCTTGGCTTGTGATGCCAACACGGTCCACCCTTCGACACTGCGGGTGTACCGGCCATGAAGGCTTTCATCTCGCTTAAGGCCATCGACGCCGCCTTGGGTCGGCTGCTCGACCTATTGTCCGATCCCAAGCGCCGCGGCCGCGCCGTCGTCGCAGTGCTCGCGGCCTATTGCGTAGTCTGGACCGCGTACGCGGTCATCGCCAAGGCAAGCCAGGATTTCCATTTCGACATGGGCGAGATGGTCGCCTGGTCGCGCGAGGTTACGTTCGGGACCCCCAAGCATCCGCCGCTGCCGGCGTGGCTCGTCGGGGCCTGGTTTTCGATTTTTCCGCTGGCGACGTGGGCCTATGACCTGCTCGCCGTCGCCAACGCGACCGTCGCGCTGTGGATCGCCTTTGTCGTCTCGACACGCTATCTCGACGGCGTGAAGAGTGCGGTCGGGCTTGCCTTTCTGACCCTCGTTCCGTTCTTCAATTTTCACGCGCTCAAGTTCAACGCCAACTCCGCCATGCTGCCGTGGTGGGCGCTGACCACGTGCTTTTTTCTGCGGTCATTCGAGAGTCGCTCCCCCGCCTTCGCCGCGCTTGCCGGCGTCGCGGCCGCGGGCGCCATGCTGACGAAATACTGGTCTGTGGTCTTGCTTGCTGCGTTGGCGATCGGGGCGGCAGGCGATCCTCGCCGCAAGCTCTACTTTGGTTCTGCTGCGCCCTTTATCACGGTCGCAGCAGGGCTGGCCGCTCTGTCGCCCCACGTCGCGTGGCTTTACCTCCACGGCTTCCGGACATTCGGATACGCGCTTGAATCGCACCCAGGGACTGTCCTCGAGGCGTTCGTTTCGGGCCTCGGCTATGTGGCCGGCGCACTTGGTTATGCGGTCGTCCCAATCCTGCTGACCGCCATCGCGTCCAGACCCGGAGCTGCCGATGTGGCCGATATGCTGTGGCCAAGCGATCCTTCTCGCAGACTCGCTGTCATCGTCTTCTTTCTGCCACTGGTGTTGCCGGCGCTCATGGCGGTGGCCACCGCGGAGAAAGTCGTGTCGCTTTGGGCTATGGCGGGCATGACGCTGCTGCCCGTCGTGCTGCTCTCATCCCCCCGGATCGTGATTCCCCGTATCGCAGCGGTGCGGATTCTGGCGATTGCGGCGTCGCTTCCTGTGCTTGCCCTCGTGGCCGCGCCGATCGTGGCGGTAGTGACACATTTCAACGGCATCCCGAACTACGGCACTCAATACAGCCTTGTCGCCGAAGCCGCCCGCAAGGTCTGGCGCGAGACCACCGAGGCGCCGCTGCGACTGGTTGGCAGCTATGAGAATGTGCTCAACGGCTCGGTCTTCTACTTCCCGGATCGTCCATCCACTCTCGAAATCACGAACCCTGCGCTGACGCCGTGGACCGATGAGGAGCGGATCGCCCGGCAAGGCATCCTGCTCTATTGCCCGGTGGCGGAAAATCGCTGCATGGATGCGTTGAACAAGCGCGCCGCTGCCGCGCCGCAGAAGAGGCGCGTCGAGGTGGACATCTCTCGCACCTTTGTGGGCATTCCCGGACCGGTTACCCGCTACGCCATCGTGGCTATACCGCCGGGCTAGGGCCTCAATACCGGTAGTGATCGGATTTGTAGGGCCCTTCCACGGGCACGCCGATATAGGTCGACTGTTTCTGGCTGAGGCGGGTGAGCTTGGCCCCGATCTTGTCGAGATGCAGCCGGGCGACCTTTTCGTCGAGTTGTTTGGGCAGCGTGTAGACCTTCTTTTCGTATTTACCCGGATTGGTCCATAGCTCGATCTGGGCAAGCGTCTGGTTGGTGAACGAGGCCGACATGACGAAGCTCGGATGTCCCATCGCATTGCCGAGATTAACCAGGCGCCCTTCCGACAACAGGATGATCCGCTTGCCGTCCGGAAACTCGATCTCGTCGACTTGCGGCTTGACATTGTGCCAGCGGAAATTCCTCAGCGCCGCGACTTGGATTTCGCTGTCGAAGTGGCCGATGTTGCAAACGATGGCGCGGTCCTTCATCCGGCGCATGTGGTCGATCGTGATGACGTCCACGTTGCCCGTGGCGGTCACGAAGATGTCCGCACGCGGCGCGGCCTCTTCCATGGTGGTGACCTCATAGCCTTCCATGGCGGCCTGCAGGGCGCAGATCGGGTCGATCTCGGCGACCATCACCCGGCAACCGGCCTGACGCAGCGAGGCTGCCGAGCCTTTGCCAACATCCCCGAACCCCGCCACCATGGCGACCTTGCCGGCCATCATCACATCGGTGCCGCGGCGAATGCCGTCGACCAGCGATTCGCGACAGCCGTAGAGATTGTCGAACTTCGACTTGGTCACGCTGTCATTGACGTTGATGGCGGGCCACAGCAGCGTCCCCCGCTTCTGCATCTCGTAAAGCCGATGCACGCCGGTGGTGGTCTCCTCCGAGACGCCCCGGATCGCGTCGGCGTTTTTGCGGTACCAGCCCGGATGCTCGGCGAGCCGCTTCTTGATGGCGGCGAAGAGAACTTCCTCTTCCTCGTTCGCAGGCTTGCTGATCGCCCCGATGCCGCCCTGCTCGGCCTGCAACCCGAGGTGGATCAGGAGCGTGGCATCGCCGCCATCGTCGAGAATCATGTTCGGGGTGCCGCCATCCGACCATTCGAAGATGCGGTGGGTGTACTCCCAGTAGTCCGCAAGGCTCTCGCCCTTGACGGCAAAGACCGGGATGCCGCGCGCCGCGATGGCTGCCGCCGCGTGATCCTGCGTCGAATAGATGTTGCAAGAAGCCCAGCGCACCTCGGCGCCCAGCGCCGCCAGAGTCTCGATCAGCACGGCGGTCTGGATCGTCATGTGCAGGGATCCGGCGATGCGGGCGCCGCAGAGCGGCTGTTGCGGGCCGAATTCGGCTCGGGTTGCCATCAGCCCCGGCATTTCGGTCTCCGCAATCGCAATCTCCTTGCGGCCCCATTCGGCAAGACCGATGTCCTTTACGACGTAGTCATGCGAGGCCGGCTTGGCTTTCGCAACATTCGGGGAAATGGTCATGAGCATCCTTTGGATTGCGGCGGCTGAGATGGGATGCCTATAGCAAGGCGGGCGACCCGCCGCAATGACATATAAGGATTTCTTTATATCTTGCCGCCATCGCGGGGCGCCCCGCTTAAATTTTGACCGCGGTTTCGTGTCGGGGCCGGCCAAGCAGGCGTTGACGCATCAGTTATAGGATACGCCTGCGCTGTTGTCCGGCTGCGCCGGGGTCAATCCTCCTCGCCGAAGCGGCCGCTGACCAGAAGTTCGAGCGCGGCCAGCGCCTCGGCCCTCTCCCTGCCGGAAGCCGCTACCGTGATTTCGGTCCCAGGACCGGCCGCGAGCATCATGAGGCCCATGATCGACGTTCCGCCCACGGTCTCGCCGCCCCGGCTGACGCGTACATCGACGTCGAACTTTTCCACAGTCTGCACGAATTTAGCAGACGCCCGGGCGTGCAGCCCCTTCTGATTGACGATTTTAAGCACCCGGACGAGCGCACCCGAGGGCGCCTGTGGGCGATCGCCGTCGCCTCGATTTTCGGCGGCAAGGCGCATCTCTGTCATTTACCCGCCAGGACCCGGCTCGCGATGGTAATGTACTTGCGTCCGGATTCTTGCGCCGCCGCGACCGCCTCAGCCAACGGGCATTCGCCACGGACCTTCACCAGCTTAATGAGCATAGGCAGGTTAATACCCGCCAATACCTCTACCTTTGGTCGACTCATGACGGAGATGGCAAGGTTCGACGGAGTGCCGCCGAACATGTCAGTTAAAATCACCACACCATCGCCGGTGTCGACCTTCTTCACCGCCTCAATGATATCGCGGCGGCGCTGCTCGACATTGTCGTCAGGTCCGATCGTGATCGGCTCAATCTGACTCTGGGGGCCAACAACATGTTCCAGGGCGGAACGAAACTCGGTGGCAAGCTGCCCGTGCGTAACGAGAACAAGACCTATCATAGAATCACCCGGCGCGCGCTTGTGGTGCGCCGCTCGAAGTCCTTCCAATCATGACCATCCCAGGGCCGAGCGCAAGGGCTTTTCGGAAGGCTGTCACAAGCCCACATCTGTTGATCTCGGAGGGTCGCCAAACTGCCGCAGAGGGGAGGTGACGGCGGCAAGCACCATGGGAAGAGGATCGCAGCCCGGCGCGACTGCCAGCCGCCGTATCCTGACGCCTGCAACAACAGCGTGTGCTGCGGCGTCGTCTGGCAGCCGCATCGGCGCCGCAGCATCGAGGTCCACCACCCAGGAAACGATCGCCATGGGCTCGTACGGCAATTGCGCAATTCCGAGGCCGCGCACCTCCAGCAGGCCCGCGAGGACGGCTGGCGGCCGCGCAATCAGCCGATCATGGGCGGCTTCGACATGAACGCGGTCGTCCGCCACCAGGCGCGCAAAGTTGAGCTGCCCGCGCGATGCCGCCTGGAGCAGGTTGAGCGCCAGTCGCGATTTGCCCGAGCCGGCGGGACCTCGGATCAGCACTGCCCGCGCCCCCGTCAGGACCGCCGAGGCGTGAATGGTCGGCGGGGCGTTCACCAACGCCTACATTGCCGGCAGACGAACGACAAAGCGCGCACCGAGAATCCGTTCCTGGCCGCTCTCGTCGCTGGAGTCGTGGCCCGGGTCACGCGGCGCTACGCGGTTCTGCGCCGACAACCGGCCATCATGGGCTTCGACAATCTGCTTGGAGATCGACAGGCCAAGACCCGAGTTGTGGCCGAAATTCTGATGCGGGCGGTCGGTATAAAACCGCTCGAAGATCTTCTCGATTGCATCTGGTCGGATGCCGGGGCCGTCATCATCGACCATAATTAGAATTTCACGACCAGAGCGTCGACAGGTGACCCGCACGGTGCCGCCCGGCGGGGAGAACGAGCAGGCGTTGTCAATCAGATTATTCATGACCTGGCTTAGCCGGGAATCACGACCCTGCACTCTGAAAACGCGCGGCGACCCCTCGAAAGCCAAAGTCACAGTTACGCCGCATTCGCGCTTGACCTCATTCGCCATGGCGACAACCGCGACCAGCAGCTGATGCAGGTCGACGGGCGCCGCCTCTTGCCGTTGCAGCTCTGCGTCCAGCCGGCTTGCATCCGAGATATCGGAAATCAGCCGGTCGAGCCGCTGCACGTCGTGCTTGAGGACGGCGAGCAGCCGGGATCGGCTCGCGTCGGTTTTGGCGAGCGGCAAAGTCTCAACCGCAGAACGCAGTGATGTGAGGGGGTTTTTCAATTCGTGAGCCACGTCGGCCGCAAAGCTTTCGATCGCTTCGATCCTGCTGTAGAGCGCGCGTGTCATTTCGCGCAGATTGCCCGAGAGATGACCGATCTCATCCCGTCTCTGGGTGAAATCGGGAATCTCTACACGGCCCTTTACGCGGCGGCGAACCCGGTCGGCGCTGTCTGCAAGCCGTCGCACCGGCCCCGCTATCGTGCTGGCGAGCAGCATTGAGAGCACCGACATGATCCCAGCCGCAACAAGGAACACCTTGAGAATGGCAAGCCGCTGCGCCTCTACGGATCGATCGAGGTCGCCGCCCTGGGTCTGCAGCAATAATGCACCGCGGACCGTGCGCAGACGCTGGATCGGCACGGCGACCAGGACGATGACCTCGCCGCGATCGTTAATGCGCACGACGCTCGCTTTCTCGCCGTCCAATGCCTGGGCGACTTCGGGATAGCTTCTGCCGTTCTCAGGCCCGATCTCGTGATAGGGCGGCAAGTCTCCGCGACTGAGCCATTTGCGGATCGCGATAAAGGTGCGCTCGACGATTCCCGGCGGTTCGGCCGCTGGCGGCGGCAAGTCAAAGCGCAACACATCACCGCGGCCATAGAGGTTGCGGCTGTCGAGGATCAACGTGCCGTCGCGGTCGTAGATTCGCGCACGCGTATTGGTCGGCGCGATCAAACGCCGCAGCAGCGGCGCCACCCGCTCAGGGTTGACCGGAAACTCGAAGCCGAAGAGCGTGTTATCGGAAGGACTGTAGCTTTCGCCCGCCTTCAGTTCCAAAAGTCGCTCGGGATCGATGTTGATGGCGTCGGACTCGGTTCCCTGGCTGGCGATCGCAATGGCGATGGTTTCGCCCTGGACGAGGAGCATCTGCACCCGCGCATCGATCAATCCGGCGCGGAACTGGGTAAGATACAGAATGCCGAGCACGAAGGCGAGCAACCCGGCGATGTTGAGAAAAACGATGCGACGCGTGAGGCTTGAAAAGCTCTGGCTGACGAAGAACTGCCACGTGTGACGGAGCCAGCCAACCAGACCCTCGGTCCTCAAGACTCGCCAGGCGCGCACGAAAAACCCGATGATGCGGAGGCGCGAACGGGCGAAAGCTGTGCGGATGCGGAGAAGACGCCGAAAGGCCGAAGCGCCCACGCCGCTGTACCAGTGCGCATATTGCGCGCCCGGATCGGCCGATCCGACATGCGTATCGTTGACGTCTAAGGTCTTATCAAGCACGTTAAGGGCTTCTCATAAGCTCCATCCAGGCTCAGGCGGCGCCGATCGCCGCTAGTCGCGATCGCAGCCACTTACCACGGCCGTCGGTTTACGATCGGCGGTCGTGGGGAGGATTTGAAAAGCAGCTATTCCTCAGAACCAGCAGCCCACCTCATCAAGCGCTTCGATC
The DNA here is from genome assembly GCA_021323775.1 of Hyphomicrobiales bacterium. Lineage (GTDB taxonomy): Bacteria > Pseudomonadota > Alphaproteobacteria > Rhizobiales > Xanthobacteraceae > JAJPKK01. Next base: position 912 of record JAJPKK010000104.1, on the reverse strand, counting down.
ATATCGAGGGCTTTCAACATTCCTTGAACCGGTAGCCCACTCCATAGAGTGTTTCGATCATATCGAAGGATTCCTCGGCCTGCTTGAACTTTTTTCGCAGCCGCTTGATGTGGCTGTCGATCGTGCGATCGTCGACGTAGACCTGGTCGTCGTAGGCTGCGTCCATCAGGGCGTTACGGCTCTTAACCACGCCCGGCCGCGTCGCGAGCGCCTGCAGGATCAGGAATTCCGTGACGGTCAACGTCACGGGTTCATTCTTCCACGTGCACGTGTGGCGTTCCGGATCCATGCGGAGCGCTCCGCGCTCCAGCACCTTGGCGGTGTCGGTCTCCTTGGGGACGGTGCCGTCCTTGCCGCCGGAGCGGCGCAGCACGGCTTTGACGCGCTCCACCAGAAGCCGTTGCGAAAATGGTTTGCGAATGAAATCGTCCGCCCCCATCTTGAGGCCGAACAACTCATCGATTTCCTCGTCCTTGGACGTGAGGAAGATGACCGGCATGTCAGATTTCTGCCGCAGGCGACGCAGCGTTTCCATGCCGTCCATGCGCGGCATCTTGATGTCCAGGATAGCGAGGTCCGGCGGACTTGACTTGAAGCCCTCGAGCGCGGAAGCGCCGTCCGTGTAGGTCATGATCCGGTATCCCTCCGCCTCCAACGCAATGGAGACCGAAGTCAGGATGTTGCGGTCATCGTCTACAAGCGCGATAGTTGCCATGGGATGCCTTCTAGCATGAATGGACGAGACCCAAGCAAGAATTGCGTTACCAACCCGCTCAGGGGGGCGAAAATGTGGCGATAAACCACAGGGTTGGGCCTTGTGCCACCGTTCGAGACATGGGTGAAATCATGGCAGAGGCAGAAAGTGCAGCGGTTTTGCCTGGAGCAATGCCCGACCGGCTGCCCGAAACGGCC
>JAJPKK010000088.1 GCA_021323775.1 Hyphomicrobiales bacterium | reverse complement strand
CGAGCTCGAACGGCGTCGTGGCGCCTGCAAATTCCTTGTCGGCTGTATCGTAAGTGACGAACCAGTTCTCTGAGTCACGGAGGCTCGCCATCGTCAACCAATCGACCGGAGCAATCTTCCAAGAAGGAGGCGAGTACCGGCGAACTGAGGCGTTCGGCGTAATCGACAGCCCGCCCAGCCTTGCGGTTCCTTTCTCATACATATCAATGGCGAACGAGGCGTAATAGCCCGGATGGTCTTGCAGTTCGGAAAACAGAAACGCAGCCGGTCCGCATAGGCTTGCCTGGTTCTGGTCCACCAGGCCCGGGTAGGCTAGTCGCATCAGTATCCCAACCCCGACCTCATCCCGATCGAGCGTCAGCCACTGTCCGCGACCTGAGTGCTTGAGAAAGAAATCGCAGACGAAACCGGCGACATCAATATGCCGCTGGGTGGCCAACTGGTACGGCCCAAGGGCGCGTCGCTTGTCCCTTGCTTCCTTGACGAACAACGTCAGCAGAGCCTTCGAGCGCGGCGCGATGGTTCTCGACTTATCGGCGACCATTTGCAGGTCGTCGAGTTCGCTGGTGCTCACGGTGCCATTGCTGAGCGTGCTCCAGAGGACGTCGACGACCCTTTCGTGAGTAAGCTGAGAGCCGTCCGTCAAGGCTTTGTGAAGAGCCCGCTGAACCGAACCGCTCTTAAATTCACCCCATTGTTCGGAGGGCCTGGGAGCGGCGGCTGCGGGGGGCGCTCGCTCCGCGAGCATTTCCATCCGGGCGAGAACCGGACCAGCGGGGTCGATAAACCCCGATTGCTGGGCGGGAAAATGTTGCTTTTGAAAGCGCAGGATCGCCTTGTAAAGCGCATCGCTTGCTATGCCCGCGACGACGTGATCGTGGGTAAGGCCACCCTGCGCTCCGCCGTCAGCTGCCGGAATGAGGTTTAACAGCAGGATCACTTCGAGCTGATCGTCTACCCAGTTTTGGCAGTGCGCCCCGGTGTTGGCATGTCGTCCAACTCGCGCTCGCAACGGCATGGGAACCTCCCCAAGGTACAGGTCATCGATCCATTGGCAGTCGCGCCATTGAAATCGGAAAGTTGGTCGATCCAGGCATGCGGGCTGGTTCAGTTGCCGTCCAGCGTGTCGCCGAAGGAACAACATACGAATATCTTGCCGCGCGATTGCGACAAACAGGGCCGTTGAGTCGCCGGCGCGCCGAGCCCTGAACCACGATGATCCCCGGAGTTGAACCGGAAGCGCGGCTTTCGTCACAAACTCGCAACGGCGGCGCCTAACCCCGCCGGCGTTTCGGCGACACGCCATCGGGCGTGTGCGCCGGCGCGATCGTGCCGGAGCAGAAGTAGCGCCACGGCGGCGAGACCAGGACCGCAGGATCGCAATCGAACGCCGTAACCGCCCTTTGCGGTCGCCTTTCAAGCCGTGTATCCTCCTCCGCGAATGCAGAGCGTCGCGTTCCTCGCGAGGCCAAGTTACCTGACAATGCAGGGGGAGAATGACGATGCGGTACCGAGGCTCGGCTTGGGCTTTAGCGTTTGCCGCTGCGCTGGCGATAACGGCCAGCGCCCGCGCTGCTGATGACGCGCAGTACCCCGACTGGAGCGGTGCGTGGATACGAATCCCGGTGAAGCTTCCCACCCAGCCCTCTCACGACCAGACCAAGCCGTGGGGGCGCGGCCAGGAGGCCCCGCTCACGCCGGAGTATCAAAAGGTCCTGGAGGACTCGATCGCGGACCAGGCCATCGGCGGGCTCGGCAATTTCCCCACCACGTTGGGTCGCCCGGCCGGCATGCCGCACATGATGATGGGGTTCATCCCGATGGAATTCGTGGTCACGCCGGAGACCACGTATGTTTTAATCGGCATGTATGATCACTACCGCCGGATCTTCACGGACGGCCGCGACTGGCCAACGCCGATCGAGCCGACTTTTGCCGGCTACTCGATCGGCCGGTGGATCGATGAGGACGGCGACGGCCGCTATGACGTGCTTGAGGTCGAGACGCGCGGCTTCAAGGGACCGCGCGCCTATGACGAAGCTGGCCTGCCCTTGCACTTCGACAATGAATCGATCTTCAGAGAGCGCATCTATCGCGACAAGGCCGATGCAAACATCATGCACGACGAAATCACCACGATCGACCATGCCCTGACGCGTCCGTGGACGGTCGACAAGAGATACGTGCGCGACCCCAATCCGCGTCCGGCCTGGCCGGAATATTACATCAGCGAGGGCAACGGCCAGATCATGATCGGCAAGGAGAACTACTTCCTGAGCGCGGAGGGCCTGTTGATGCCTGCCAAGAAAAATCAGGCGCCGCCTGATCTGCGGTATTTCAAGCAGGCGGGCAGGTGACTGGCTGCGACAGCGCGCAGGCGGATTACAGCGATTCCCGGTCAATTGGAATCACTTGGAGGGTGGGCAACGCGCCCTTCGACAAGGGAGCGCCATGCCCACCAGCGCGCGGCCTTTCGAAGGGCGGGTCGGCACGCTTCGCTCTGGGTTAGGACAGCGGCAGCAACAACTGCTTCACTTCATCCGCCAACCAGAAGACAACCGAAAGTGGACAAAACTCCAGATAGTCCTATAATAGATGTGGTTTCCATTATCAGGGGAGACGATATCACAGCACGCAATAACGGCAGATTTGAATTTTTGGCATGCGTGGAGATGGCGCAGGCAGCGGCTGCTTGGCGAAGCAAGGCGCGGATTTGCACGGCAATGCGTGCCATTCCGCTGCGTTTGAGCTAGAGGCTAAACTGTTTAGCGACCCGGTCTTCTCATCCGTGGAATACAACTTGAGGCAACATTAAATTGCGAGGCGCTTGGCGATTGTCGACTGGATGCGCGCCGCAAGCGGTCAGGCCCTCATAGCGCGCGTCGAAGGGCTTACGGCACGTTGGTTGGAGGAGGCGCCGGCAACAAGAAATGAAGCACCCACAAGCCGATGAGGAAAACCACAATCGCGGCGCCGATCGCGTCGTATCTATCGAAGGGGCGGCCAGTCTGGCCTGGGCGAGCGGGCAGCGGCGGCTCGCCCGGGGCCGACGCGGCCGGTCGTTTCGACATGTCACTCCTCCTTGCGCCGCCCGCCCCCTCCGCCCTGGGAGGATTGGCCGCCCGCTCGCCGGGAAGGTCAGGGGTCGTTTGATGACGGACGGCCATCCCGTTCTCTCGCAGGGTATCCGGGCCGGATTATATCAATTTCAGCCCTAATGTCTGGTCTGCGACGCACCAGCAATATTCCAACTGATAGCCACTATTCTGCCCACAGAATGCCTGATCAGCCGTTCGTTATGATTGCGCGTGCGGCTATGCGCGGTGGTGCCGCCGCACGCGACCTCGGTCCCCTTCGTGATGCCTCTTGGGGGGATTTGAGTCTTGATCGACGTCCGGTCCCGCCCTCAGCACGGGACCGGGTACTCCGTCGAAGGCGCCGCGGGCCCCAGGCGCGTGGAGGGTGTTGGGAAATGCGCCGGGGCCAACGCCCCTCTCTGTTCTCCCGGCAAGCCGGGAGCGCAGGGAGGAGGGCCAAAGAATCAGCATCGGCCACGCGGTAACAAAGCAACCGTGCCGGCCCTTTGTCGGTCGGCTTCTCGACGCGTCTGATAAGGATGCAAACGGCGTGTCCGCGCTGCAACACTTGGTCGGCACAAAGGCCGCCCCTGCCGGGACACATCTCGTGCGTGGCGCGCTGCCCCGTCTAAGCGCCGCGACTCCCGCCCGTGGACCTCGGGGACACATCGCGCGAAGGAGCGAGCCGCACTGCCGGCTCTGTCAGGAACCCCCAAGTCTGCGCTGACATTGGATTGGGTGCGTGAAGGCGGCTCCGGCAAGGCCCGGCCCGCCCTCGCGGCGCTTTGGCTCCAACGGGCGCGTGCGGTGGGGGGGATTGTGGCCGGCGATCGTGGCAGGCTGTTGCGGCAAGTTCCGGCCAGCATAGAATGCCAAATAATGGGCGACGGAAATCTCGCGGCCTCTTACGAGGGGTGAAGCCTCTTCCCGGTCGCCACGGCAACTGGTGGGAGAGGTTGCTTCCCACATGCCGGGAACTGGATAGCCGCCGGTGTAACGTCCGGCCCGCGAGACCCTGCCAAAACGAAGCTCCGGGTCGCTAGCCCCCTACGAAAACCCGATCCAGCGTCCGCCCCACGCCACGCCGAACCAGAGAACAAGCGATATGATCGCGGTCGACCGGCGCAGCAATGGCCGGTCGCTCGCAAAGTCTGATTGCACGACGCGGCGGAGAATCGTGAAGGTAAAGAGCAGCACCAGGAGCAGCGACGTCATCTTCACCCAGAAGGCAAAGCTGTAAAGACACTTGATCGCTTCGGAGAGGAACAACGGGATACCCGAGGCGAACAGCAGGACCACGCTGCCAACCAGCCATGGTTGGGTCGCTGCCCAGAGTTGCGCAGCGGGCTGTTTCCGGAGGCCTACGCCTAAGAGGCGCAAATCCACCATCAATACGGTTCCCCCCAGGAATCCGAGGCCAAGCAGGTGGAAGGCCTCGATGATGGCGAACATCCAATTGGAATTGCGTATCGCTTCGCCGACCGGCGTGTTGTAGCACCATTGAAAGAGCGGCAGGAGATCCATCACTGACCCGAAGCTGGTGCGCAACTCGTCAGGAAATTGATGATCGCCAGTTGCGGCTGCCGGTCGCAGTCGAACCAGTTATAGGCGATCATTCTTCCTGAGAAAATGATGCAGCTCCACAGGACGAGAGACACCGCGCCCGCAACCCTGGCCGCTCTCGGCGGTACGCCGTCGGCATCCCACGCGGCGACCTTCGGATAAACGCGCGAGTGAAACAGCCACACGTTCAAACCTGCCAGCACCAGCAGCAGCATTTTGCCCCGGAAGAAAATGCTTTGATAGGTCCTGACCGGTATGGCGAAAACCAGCAGCGTGCCTGTGATGACCATAAGAATGAACCCCGCCACGGTCCAAGGCAGCACGCGTCTCGCCAATTCCGATACCGGCACTCCCCGCATGGTCAAACCAAGGAGGCGAAGGTCCACCATCGCTATCGTGCCGAAGAACAGGCACAACGTCCAAACATGAATCGATTCGATGATGGAATAGGCATATTGCGACTCGTGAAGTTCGACGCTCCACGGCAACTCAGCCAACTGTTCGAAGAAACTCAGAAGAGACATTCCCATCCCATCGAACTACGATCGCAGGCCGCAACGACACAACGGCAAAACGCCCGCCGGCGAACTTGCGCCGACTGCACGCGTCTCGTTCCCTGCCCCGCAGCGGGCCCTTCCGGATGCAGGGCAGCCCTTCCGGCCGCCCACGCCTGGGGCGCACGCGCCTGACCCGGGCGCGCCTCGCCGGGTTATACGCCCCATGCCGCAAACCCGCTGCGGTTTCTCCATTGTCCGCGGCACGAGGGCGACCACCAAGATCGCCCCTGGCCGCGAGCGCCGGCGCTCGGCGACACGCGCCAGAGTGTAAAGTCGCTTGCCCGGCAGCGAGCCGGAAAGCGCTATTGGGTCTTCGGCGCGGCTCCCGGAGAGAGTTCGTACGGAGCGCCGGTTCCGGACGAGCCAAGGAACAACTTGCGTCCGTCGGGGAACGTCAGGTCTCGGCCGTTCGCCCGGTTGGATCCGTCCTTCGACTGGTAGCCGTCGATCACGATTTCGGTGCCGGGGAGCAAGGACTCCTTGGTGAATCCCCGCCGGAACAGCACATTCGGCGTGCCCGCTTCGATGGCCCAATTGACCACAGTGCCGTCAGGTTGCTTCACGTCGACATGCAGCCAGGTGTGGGGATTGACCCATTCCATTTTCGTGATCGTCCCCTTGAAGTTCACCGGCTTGTTCGCGTCGAATTCCGCCGCGAACGCATGGTGAGCCGAGGCCGAAGACGTCCATCCGCACATCGCGAGACCCAAGATAGAGACCATAGCAAGCTTCGTTCGCATCGATACCTCCTGTCGTATAGAAACAGACTAAGGTTTTCCTGGCTTCGGGCGGCTCAATTGTCCCCTCTCCCAGCCCTCCCAGCAAACGGGGCAGGGGCAGGGGGTACGGTCGCCCTTTCATGTTACCTGCCGTACCATTGGTAGAAGGCGTCGCCTGGCGGCACCTTCCGGGTGATATCGACCGCCATTGTCTCGCCTTCCCAATGCTTGACGAGCTGCTGCTTGCGAAGATTTCCGTACATGAACTCTTCCACGAATTCGTTGCAGCGGAACTCGAGAAGCTGCATGTTCGGTTCGACGCGGCGGTAGATCGGCATGGCGATGCGCCATGGCTTCGTGAAGACATTGGGATCTTCGATCGTTGCTTCGTACCAGATGATGTCGGGCGTCATCAGATTGAAGCGCTCGACCACATGCAGTGCGTCGCTGTGGTAATTGCCGGCGCGGTCGAACCAGCTCCTGTCGTTGAAATGCGACACATCGACCACGAGCGTGTCGCCTTCCCAATGCCCGACTGAGTGCCCCATCCAGGTGTCGTCCGGCGGCGGAGCGACCTTGTCCAAATGGATCGTGCGCGCCGTATTGGTGAACGAATATGCAATGTGGATTTTGTTCGTGCTCTGCGTGATCTGGTATGGATGGGGCAGGTACATCGCCCGCGGGATGCCCGGCAGGTAGCATTTGATTTCGGGATCGCGGTCAATCCAGTGCTCCGCATTCTCCTTTTTCTTCTCCAACGCTTCGGGCTTGTAGGGGATATGCCCGTCGTCCTGCACCACGCCGAGTGAGCCCGGTATAGCGCCCACGGCCCCAAGCGCGAGAACTGGTGCCGCCGGCACCCGGGCATAGTCATAGGGGTAAACACCCTGCTGCGTAACGGCGGCCGGCCGCGCCGCATGCGCCTCCAGATCCCAGGCGGCCTCGTTGTTGCTTTGCCAGATGCCGCTGAAGTTGGGCTTGCCCTCGATTCGGGCCGGCCGCGCATTCTGCCCCTGACCGGACGTTTGCGTGATGGACGCCGAGATGACGGCGCCGACAGCGGCCGCCGCAATGGCGACCGTTATCATTGAACCCAGGTGTCGGCCGCGCATGGTGGTCTCCCTCCCTTACCTTCACTGAACGCTACTGCAGCGGATCTTCTTCAACGCCGACAAAGTCAGTGGCGTTGTCTTTCGTTGCCGGATGAGGACCGCGCCCCTCCGCATAGGCAAGCTCTTCGGCGCGCGCTCCCCGCATCAGTCCGGGGAGACCGTAGTTTCCTTCGATGCAGCGCGGCTCGTAATAAAGCCTGTTCTCCTGGTCGTTCTGTTTGCTGAACTCCTGGCGGACCGTCCACGGCCGCGTCCACACGGTCGGGTCCTCCACGGTCACGACGTAGTCGAGCGTGGTCGGGGAGGTGCGCGTCCAGCGCTCGACCAGATGCAAGTTCTCCCGCGAGCCCTGAAAATCGGTCTTGGGACTGAAGTTCGTCACGTCGATGACGAGCGTATTGCCCTCCCAGTGGCCACGCGAGTCGCCATACCACTGGCGGATGCTCGGCGGCAAGTGCGGACGTCCGTCCATGACGATGTTGCGCTGCCAGCCCTGGCCCTGACCCACGTCGTAGAAGATCGAAATGCCGCCGGGCGTCTGGACGATCCGGCGGAAGCTGCCCCCGTACGCGGTTCCAAACTCCGGCAATCCGCCAGTCAAGCAGCGATCGCCCAACGAGCCGTCCTCCGGACCATCATGGCGGTTCATGCGCGCGGTATTGTAGCGAGCCGGAAGTTCCGCCAGTCGCGGCGAAGGCGTCGGGTCATATTTTCCGCCGCTGCATGCCACGGATCCATTCCGGCATGTCTCGGTCGACTGCAGCAGAGCGAGACGAAACTCCCGGTCGGCCGCCGCAAGCTTTTGAGCTTCGGGCACCAGCGGCGGCAGCCGCCCATTGGGCGGATCGACAATCAATGACGTGCGCGCGCCCGTGCGCTTCTGGCTCATGAACAGCGCACTGTAGGCGCCGGCGACATCAAGTTCAGTTCCGCGCTCCACACGCCTGTCGCGGCGGAGCAGCGCTGCGCGCTCTTTGTCCAATTCGGCGCGCTGGGCATCCGTGAAAAATTCCTGGTTCGCATATCTGGGCGAGCGTTGCAGCGGCGTGTCAGTTTCGTCCGTCCAGATGCCCTGCAGGTCGGGTTCGCCCCAGGCCGTTTTCACCGCCGGAGCCTCGGCCGCTGTCTGCGTCGCGGAAACCGAAATGCCGGCGCCGACCGCGGCTGCGGCGGCAGCGACCGCGATTGAGCCTGAAAAAAGGTGACGCATGACGGTCTCCGCTTATTTTCATTGACCTAACTGCAACGGATCGTCCTCAAGCCTCAACCATATCACACTGTCTGCGTTCCCGGCCCTGCCCCGCGCAGGGGCCTCGCTCGCGGCATGTTACTGCTGCAACGGGTCGACGTCAGCACCCCCCGACGCATTGTCCTTGGTGAGCGGATCGGGTCCCCGTCCCTCGGCGAACTCGCGGTCTTCCTGGCGTGCTGCTTTCATCATTGCAGGAAAGCCGAAGTTCCCTTCAACACAGCGAGGCTCGTAGTAAATTCTATTTTCTTCGTCGCTCTGCTTGGTGAACTCCTGGCGGACGGTCCACGGACGCGTCCAAACTGTCGGATCTTCGATCGTGACGACGTAGTCGAGCGTCGTCGGGGAGATGCGCGTCCAGCGCTCGATAAGGTGCAAATTCTCGCGCGAGCCCCGATAATCATTTTTTGGACTGAAGTTCGTCACGTCGATCACGAGCGTGTCGCCCTCCCAGTGGCCGCGCGAGTCGCCAAACCACTGGCGGATATTGTCCGGCAGGTGGGGGCTGCCGTTCATGACGATGTTGCGCTGCCAGCCCTGGCCTTGGCCCACGTCATAAAACATCGTGACGCCTCCCGGCGTCTGCACGATGCGCCGGAAGCTGCCGCCGCCGTTGCCGGCGCCAAATTCGGGGAGCCCGATGGTCAGGCAGCGGTCCGCCAAGGCGCCGTCCTCGGGACGATCATGGCGGTTCATGCGCGCCACATTGTAGCGCGGAGGGAGGTCGTCACGGTGCGCAACGGCGGGTGTCGGATCGAACTTGCCCCCGGCGCATCCGGGCAACTGAAGCTTGCATGTCTGCGTCGCCCGCATGAGAGTAAGGCGAAAATCGCGGTCGGCGGCCGCAATCTTCTCAGCCTGCGGCGTCAGCGGCGGGATGCGGCCGTTGGGCGGATCGACAATCATTGACGTGCGCTGGCCCGTGCGTTTGCGGCCGCCCCACACCGCGTTGTAGGCGCCGGCGACGTCGGCCTCACTGCCGTGCGGCGCACGGGCGTCGCGGCCGCGCAGCGCCGCCCGCTCTATGTCAAGTTCTGCGCGCTGGGCGTCGGTGAAGAACTCCTGGTTCGCATATTTGGGCGAACGCTGGAAGGGCGTGTCGGTTTCGTCGGTCCATATGCCTTGCAGATCGGGTTCGCCCCAGGGCGTTTTCAACGCCGGCGCCTGCGCCGGCGTCCGTGTGGCGGACGCCGAAATGCCGGCGCCGATTGCGACCGCCGCAATGGCAACCGTTATCACCGAGCTTGAAGATCGGTCGCGCACGATGGTCTCCTCCCTCTCCCTGCAGTTCGGCCTGCAGTGTGATTTGCTGCCGTCATTATCATCGTGCATGGGGCAACTGTCCAGCATCATCGGGCAGAAGGCAACTATGCGCCGGATTAAGGCGCGTGCCTGGACGGACTTGGCCTAAGCGAGCCCTTAACTCGTTACCTGCGAACCAGCGGCTCAAGCCTCGATTCCATGCTTGACAGACCGTAAGAAATGGCTTACCGTAAGCAATGACTTACGAAAAGGCATTCGCCGCACTGGCCGATCCGTCACGCCGCCGCGTCTTTGAGCGGCTCAGAGCCGGTCCATTGTCCGTCGGCGCCGTTGCGAAAGGCATGCCGGTGAGCCGGCCGGCCGTCTCCCAGCATCTCAAAGTGCTGAAGGAAGCCGGTCTCGTGACCGATCACGCAGAGGGCACGCGCCGCGTCTACTCCATCGACCCACAGGGGCTCTCCGCAGTGCGGTCCTGGCTCGATCAATTCTGGGACGACGCGCTCGCGGCCTTTCGGGCCGAGGCCGAGCAAAAACCCAAAACGAAGAAAGGCAAGTCATAATGAATAAGACCGTGACCATCGCGCCCGTCCGCAAAAGCGTCCGCGTCAAGGCCAGCCAGGCGCATGCCTTCGAAGTGTTCACGGCGGGGCTCGACCGCTGGTGGCCGCGCCGGGCGTCGATCGGCGCTGCGCCGATGAAGGCGATGCTGATGGAGCCGCATCTCGGCGGGCGCTGGTACGAGGTCGGCGAGGACGGCTCGCAGGCCACGGTCGGCAAGGTTCTGCTCTGGGATCCGCCGAAACGCTTCATTGTCAGTTGGGACATCAACCACCGTTGGAAGCCCGACACGACGGTCGGCTCGGAGGTCGAGGTGCGTTTCACGATGGAAGGTCCAGACGCGACCCTGGTCGAACTTGAGCATCGCAAGTTCGAGGTGATGGGAGCGGAGGCCGGCGAATCGATGCGCAAGGACGTCGACGGCGGCTGGCCCGGCATCCTGGAAAGCTTCCGTGCGGCGGCCGAGCAGTGACCGCTGGGCGCGCTTTGAAATTCACGACAGCAGCAGAAGGAGAGAAAGCGATGTCGGAATTCGTCGTCTACAATATCCCCGGCAGTCCGTTCGGGCGCGCCGTACTCGCGACATTGGAGGAGAAGGGCGCATCCTACCGCCTCTCGCCGGTTGCGCCCGGCACGATGCGCGGCGAGCCGCACATTTCACGCCATCCGTTCGGCCGGGTGCCGGTGCTGGAGCACAATGGCTTCATGCTCTACGAGACCCAGGCCATATTGCGTTATCTCGACCGCATGCTGCCCGCGCCGCCGCTGACCCCGAAGGATCCCAAGGCCGCCGCCCGGATGGATCAGGCGATGAACGTCAACGATTGGTATCTGTTCCAGGGCGTCAACAATATCATCGGCTTTCATCGCGTGGTCGGGCCGCGCGTCATGGGGCTCACGCCGGACGAGACCGCCATCGCCGCCGCCATGCCCAAGGCGCATGTGGTCTGCAACGAGCTTGCCCGGCTGCTCGGCCCGCAACCCTATTTTGCCGGTGACGCCGTGACGCTCGCCGACCTCCTGCTCGCGCCGCAGCTCGACTTTCTTGCGCAAACGCCGGAATGGGCCCAACTGTCCGCGGGCAACCGAAACCTCGTCGACTGGCTCGACAGGATGAATGCTCGCGCGAGCCTCAGGGCCACGACATGGGAGCGGGTGGCCGATATGGCAAACGCCGCGTGACCGCAGCAAGCAAGGCCAACGCGCAGTCAATGCGGTCCTGCATCTTCCCAAAACCGCACTCCAAGGCGAAACGCTTTAACTGGCGCTACAGCGTGTAGCAGTCGTATTGAACCATTTCTCACGAGTGATGGTCGGGCTTGTCCCAGGGCTTGTCCCGGCCATCCACGTCTTACGCGCTGAGGCGCCGCAGGAAGAAAAGGCCAGTGGTTCCACGTGGTTCCACGAGCCCACCTTGCGCTTCGCACAGATGAGCCTTCTCCAGCCTACGCTTGATTCGACGGGCTCGATTGACTCCCGCACACGATGAGAACAAATAGGGAACATGAAGACCCCAAAGCAAGTTGTAATAGGTCATGTATACGCCTGTCCCCATTGCCGTTATCGCGGCGCTGCGCGAGCGCATTCGATGCCTTGAGGGCGGGGGGAGGCATTCCCGGCCGGTCTTGCCGTTCGGCATCAAGGCCATTGACGAGCGTCTGCCCGAAGGCGGGTTGGCGCTCGGCGCGCTGCACGAAGTGGCGGGCGGCGGCAACGGCGCGGTCGACGGGGCTGCCGCTGCACTCTTTGCCGCAGGGATCGCAGCGCGGACGAAAGGGCGCGTGCTGTGGTGCGTCACCCGCCAGGATTTGTTCGCGCCGGCGCTCGCTTCGGCCGGGCTCGCGCCGGAGCGGGTGATCTATGTTGAGGCGGGCGACGAGAAGTCGGTGCTGGCGTGTTTCGAGGAAGGATTGCGGCATGGCGGATCTCACAACGGGATCGGCGCCGTGGTTGCCGAAGTCGCCCGGCTTTCCATGACGGCCTCCCGCCGCCTTCAGCTTGCGGCTGAGGGTTCCGGCGCCATCGGCATCGCCATTCGCCGCCTCCCCCGCATGCGAGAGCAATCGCATGTGGCCCGCCTTCTCTCCTGCTCCCCTCCCCCTTGTGGGGAGGGAGAAGGGCCGGCCCCGTCATATGCAATTGTACAGCACATGGGAGGCAGGGTTGGCGACGCTGCTCCCTCTCCCCGCTTGCCATCAGGGCGTTTACGCCCGTCTTCGACGAGCTATGGAGAGGGTCGGGGCGAGAGGGCCTCTCCACAAGCCCAGACTGGCCAAGCTCAGACTCGCGGCGACGTCCCCTCAACAGGAATTTGCGCGACGAGCGCGCAAATTCCGACCTCTCCCCGCAAGCGGGGAGAGGTGAGACGCCAGCCCGCCGATTTCGGCCAGCCGACGGCAGCAGTGACGCGCTGGCGCGTCAGCGCGCTGCCGTCTCAACCGTTACCGGTTCCGGGCATTGGCCGCGCCCGCTGGCGGCTCGAACTCATTCGCTGCCGTGGCGGCGAAAGCGCCGAATTCATCGTGGAGGCTTGCGATGCGCAGGGTCGTCTCGCTCTTCCTTCCGACCTGGCCGACGGATCGGGTCAGAAGGCAATTGGGCAGCGCCGCACCGCCCTCTGATACCCCGCTCGTCCTGGTCGGACGCGAGGGAAGGCGGCGCGTGGTGCTGGCTGCGGATGCGGCCGCGCAACAGGCCGGCCTCAACGTTGGCATGCCGGTGACCAAGGCGCAGATTCTTGTTCCGGACCTCGTCATCAGGAATGCGGACCCAGAGGCCGATGCCGCAGGGCTCGACCGGCTGGCGCTGTGGATGCTTCAGCGCTACGCCCCCATCGTGGCGTCCGATCCGCCGGATGGGGTGGTGATCGATGCCACCGGCGCGGCCCACCTGCATGGCGGCGAAGAGGCCATGGTAACCGCGATGGTCGAACGGCTCGCCGCATCCGGCTTTACGGCGCGCGCGGCACTCGCCGATAGCCCCGATGCGGCCCATGCCTTTGCCCGCTATGCCGCCCGGCCCATCACTGTCGTTCCGCCGGGAGAGAGCGCGAAGGCTGTGCTTGATCTGCCGGTTGCAGCCCTTCGTCTGCCCAGGGACATGGTTGCGGATCTCCGCGTCCTTGGCTTCGAGCGCATTGGCGAACTTGCCGACAAGCCGCGGGCGCCGCTCACCTTGCGTTTCGGCCCCGCGCTTGGCCGTTGCCTTTGTCAAGCAATGGGACAGGCCGGTCAGCCGATCGATCCGGTTCGCCCGGTAGACCTCATCGAGGTGCGCCGCAATTTCGCGGAACCCATCGCCGCCCCCGAAACGATCGCCCGCTATACGGGCAAACTCGCCATCAAGCTTTGCGAAGCCCTGGAGGCCAGGGGACAAGGCGCAAGACGTCTCGATTTGCTCTTCCACCTTGTCGACAACCGCATCGAGGCGATCAGGATCGGCACTGCGCTCCCGGTCCGGGATGCCAAGCGCCTGACGCGGCTCCTCTGCGACAAGATCGAAACCATCGATCCGGGCTTCGGCATCGAGGTCATGCGGCTGGCTGCTGTCCTCGCCGAACCGCTGCCGCCGAAGCAGACAAATTTCTCGCTGGCCGGGGAAGCGGAAACCGACATTTCCGGCCTCATCGACACTCTCGCTAATCGCGTCGGCCACCGGCGGCTTTACCGTTTCGCCCCGGTTGAGAGCGACGTGCCGGAGCGCTCCGTGCGGCGGGTCGCCCCGCTGGCGCCTGGTACGGGCGCGGCATGGCCGGACCAATGGCCGCGTCCTGCGCGCCTGCTGCCGACACCTGAGCCGATCGAGACGGTCGCGCTATTGCCCGACCATCCACCGGTCACGTTCACCTGGCGCGGCGTCAGGCGCCGCGTCAGCCGTGCCGATGGTCCCGAACGCGTGTTCGGAGAATGGTGGAAGCGCGTTGCCGAGTTGAGGGCGGTGCGCGATTATTTTCAGGTCGAAGACGACACCGGCGAGCGCTTCTGGATTTATCGCTCCGGCGACGGCGAAGATGGGGCGACCGGCTCGCATCGCTGGTTTCTGCATGGGATTTTCGGATGATGCGAGTGGAATTCGGCCGGCTGGAGTCTAGTAGGGTGGGCAAAGGCGGCCGAGGCGTTGCGGTGTTGGCACGACCCCCGTTCCGCCTTTGCCCACCGCGGCGCGACCCTCGTGTGCCCTGGTGGGCAAAGGCGCGATCGGCCGATAATTCCAATGACCGCGCTCGCAGGCGCCTTTGCCCACCCTACGATTCGCACGGAATTTTCGGATGACCGGCGCCCGCTATGTCGAATTGCAGTGCACCTCGCATTTCTCGTTCTTGCGGGGCGCAAGTTCATGTGAGGAGCTGTTCGAGCAAGCCGCTCTGCTCGGCATCGAAGCGCTTGCGATCACGGACCGCAATTCTCTCGCCGGCATTGTGCGCGCCCATGAGGCTGCCCGCACCACCGGCGTGCGGCTGATCGTTGGCTGCCGCCTCGATCTTGACGATGGCCCGCCGGTTCTCGTCTATCCGACCGATCGTGCGGCCTATGGGCGCCTTTGCCGTCTCTTATCGCTGGGTAAAAAGCGCGGCGGCAAGGCGAAATGCCGGCTCGACTGGTCCGACCTTGTTGCCTATAGCGAGGGTCTGATCGGGGTTCTCGTGCCCGATCCCCCTCCCTGCCCTCCCCCCTTCCCCCATCCTTCCCTCCCCCGCTTGCGGGGGAGGGTTAGGGAGGGGGAGGGCAGGGAGGGGGCCTGCGCGCTCAACCTGCGCCGGCTGCAAGAGAGCTTCGGCGACCGCGCCTACATGGCGCTGACGCTGCGACGGCGGCCGAACGACGCGCTTCGGCTCCATGAGCTGTCGAACCTGGCGGCAGAGGCGCACGTGCCGACCGTCGTCACCAATGACGTGCTGTTCCATGTTCCGGCCCGCCGCATCCTGCAGGATGTCGTCACCTGCATCCGCCACAACATCACGATCGATGAGCTCGGCTTTCGCCGCGAACGGCATGCGGATCGCTACCTTAAATCGCCGGACGAGATGGCGCGCCTGTTCGGCCGCTATCCCGCAGCGCTGGCCCGCACGATCGAGATCGGACAACGGTGCACATTCTCACTGGACGAACTGGCCTACCAGTATCCGCAAGAGGCCACGATCCCCGGCATGACGCCGCAGCAGGTATTGGAGAAGTTCACCTGGGAAGGTGCGGCCCAGCGCTATCCCGATGGGGCGCCCGACAAGGTGGCGGCAAACCTCAAGCATGAACTGGCGCTGATCGAGAAGCTCCAATATGCGCCATATTTTCTGACGGTGAATTCCATCGTCCGCTTTGCCCGCAGCCAAGGCATTCTCTGCCAGGGCCGCGGCTCGGCCGCCAACTCCGCGGTATGTTACGTCCTCGGCATTACCTCCATCGATCCTGACCGCAATGACCTGCTTTTCGAGCGGTTCATCTCGCAGGAGCGCCGCGAGCCGCCCGATATCGATGTCGATTTCGAGCATGAACGGCGCGAGACCGTCATGCAGTGGGTGTTTGACGCCTATGGCCGCGATCACGCCGCGCTGTGCTCGACCGTTATCCGCTACCGCGCCAAGGGCGCGATCCGCGATGTCGGCAAGGCCCTGGGCCTGCCCGAGGACCTCATCAGGGCGCTGTCCTCGCAGGTTTGGGGCTGGTCCGGGGAGGTCGACGAGAAATACGCCCGAGAATTAAACCTCAATCTCGACGACCGGCGGCTGCGCCTTGCTCTCGAACTCACGCGCGAGCTTGTCGGAGTGCCGCGCCATCTGTCGCAACATCCGGGCGGCTTCGTGCTGACGCATGATCGCCTCGACGAGCTGGTCCCGATCGAGCCGGCCGCCATGGCGGACCGGCAGGTCATCGAATGGGATAAAGACGACATTGATGCTGTGAGATTCATGAAGGTCGATTGCCTGGCCCTGGGGATGTTGAGCTGCATGAAGCGCAGCTTCGATCTCCTCGCCGAGCACAAGGGCATCGCCTGCGACCTCGCCTCCATTCCGGCCGAGGATTCCCGCACCTATGAGATGATCCGCAAGGCCGATACGCTCGGCGTCTTCCAGATCGAAAGCCGAGCCCAGATGTCGATGCTGCCGCGCATCAAGCCGCGCACGTTCTATGATCTTGTCATCGAGGTCGCGATCGTGCGGCCGGGCCCGATCCAGGGCGACATGGTCCATCCCTATTTGAGGCGCAGAGAGGGCAAGGAGGAGGTTGTCTATCCCAAGCCCGAGCTTGAGCGCGTGCTCGGCAAGACGCTGGGGGTGCCGCTGTTCCAGGAACAGGCCATGCGCGTCGCCATCGAATGTGCAGGCTTCACCCCCGGAGAGGCCGACCAGCTCCGCCGCGCCATGGCGACTTTCAAGCATACCGGCGGCGTCTCCAAATTCCGCAAGAAGCTGATCGCCGGCATGATGGCGAACGGCTATGAGCGGGATTTTGCCGAGCGGACCTTCAGGCAGCTCGAAGGCTTCGGCAGTTACGGCTTTCCCGAAAGCCACGCCGCCTCCTTTGCGCTGATCGCCTATGCCTCGTCATGGATGAAGTGCTGGCACCCGGATGTCTTCTGCGCCGCGCTGCTTAACGCCCAGCCGATGGGCTTTTATGCGCCGGCCCAGATTGTGCGCGATGCGCGCGCCCATGGCGTCGAGGTTCGTCCGGTTTGCATCAATGCGTCCCAATGGGACTGCACGCTTGAACCGATGTCTCCTCCCTGCTCTCCCTCGCGTGCGGCGGAGGACAGGGAGGGGGTCTTCGCGGTCCGGCTTGGCCTGCGTATGGTCAAGGGGCTTGCCCAGACCGATGCCGACGCGATCGTTGAGGCACGGGCGGATCGGCCCTTCGCCTCGGTCTACGATCTGTGGCGCCGCGCCAGCGTCTCGGTCGCCTCTCTGGTGCGGATCGCCGAGGCCGACGCCTTCAAACCATCGTTGAAACTTGCGAGACGCGAGGCGCTGTGGGCGATCAGAGCGCTGCGCGACGAGCCCTTGCCGCTGTTTGTAGCAGCCTCTGCCCGCGAGCGCGAAGCCGTGCCTGAGATTGACGAGCCGGGTGTTGAATTAAGGCCGATGACGGCCGGCAGCGAGGTTGTGCAGGATTACAGCCATGTCGGGCTGACGCTGCGCAATCACCCCGTCGCCTTCCTGCGCGAAGACCTGCGCCGGCAGCGCATCATCACCTGCAAAGAGGCGATGCAGTCGCAGGATGGCCGATGGGTTAAGACCGCCGGGCTCGTCCTGGTGCGCCAAATGCCCGGTTCCGCCAAGGGCGTGATCTTCATCACCCTCGAGGATGAGAGCGGCATCGCCAATCTCGTGGTTTGGCCGGCGGTCTTTGAAAAGCAGCGGCGGGTTATTGTCTCGGCCGCCATGCTTGCTGCGTACGGCCGCATCCAGCGCGTGGGCGATGTCGTCCATCTTGTCGCCCAGCGTTTCACGGATCTGTCATCCGAGCTGGCAAGAATTGGCAATCGCGACTCCACGTTTCCGCTGCCGCATGGGCGCGGCGACCACGTCCACCATGGCAGCCCCGCTCCCGATCCGAGAAGCGTGCCGAAGGGCTTAAAGGGGCGCAATTTCCTCGATCCTTATGGTCACATCGACCAGATCAGGGTGAAGGCTCGGAATTTCAGGTGAGGGGATGCTTGCTTTGGCTGCTCGGTAATGTGAGGGACCGCTATGAAAGCGATGTCCCAATCAATCGGAGCCGGTTCTCTCGCCGATCTCCCTTGCTCGCTGACAGATATGGATTTTCCACTTCCCCGCTGTTGGCTGCACAGAACAGTGGAAAAGGTAGATCAATCCAACGGCTTAGTCGAAATTATAGCGGTTCCCGGTCGAGTGGAATCGCTTGTGGATCTTCTGGCGGGCGTGCGGGAGCGAAGCTCGCCGTGCCTTACCGACCTACCCTCAACACCGTCGGCCAGTCTACCTCGTCCTCCTCCAGCACCCATTCCTCCTTGAGGGCGGCGGCGTACCATTCCTGCCAGGCCGGCAGCGCCATCAGGGCCTGCATATAGGTTGCGGAGACCGGGCCGACGTCGATCCCGTAGGTGTGAAAGCGCGACACCACCGGCGCATACATGGCGTCGGCGGCGCCGAAGCGTCCGAACAGGAACGGCCCGCCACTGCCGAAGCGAGCGCGGCAGTCGGACCACATGGCGTCGATGCGCGCCACGTTCGCGGCGGTCTCCGCGCTCAGCTCAAGCTTCTTGACCGGCCGCCACATGTTCATTGGGCACTGAGCCCGCAGCGGCACGAAGCCGGCATGCATCTCGTTCGCGATCGCACGGGCATGGGCGCGGGCCGCTGCATCGCGCGGCCACAGGCCGGCATCGGGAAATTTCTCTGCGACATATTCCAGGATGGCGAGCGATTCCCACACCGTGACGTCCCCGTCCTGCAGGATCGGCACCTTGCCGGCCGGCGAGCGCGCCAGGAATTGGTCCTTGCTTCCCGGGTAATGGATCGGGATCACGGTTTCCTCGAACGGGATTCCCGCGACCTTGAGGGCAATCCACGGGCGGAACGACCACGAGGAATAGTTCTTGTTGCCGATGGTGAGATGGAGCGCCATGAGGATGAGGATCACTTCTTCGCAGCGTCGCGCATCTCGATGGGCCCGCCTGCCTCGCGCCAGGCGCCGAAGCCCCCGCCCATGTGGGCAACCGGCTTCAATCCCATGCGCTGCGCAGTCTGGGCCGCAAGCGCCGAACGTGCGCCGCCGGCGCAGAAGAATACGAACTTGTTTTCCGCGGCGAACACTGGCTTGTGATACTTGCTGGCCGGGTCGAGCCAGAATTCCAGCATGCCGCGCGGGCAATGGAACGCGCCCGGAATGCGCCCCTCGCGATCAAGTTCGCGGATGTCGCGCAAGTCAACAAAAGTCACGTCGGCAGAGCCGTGAAGCCGGATCGCAGCCGCGGCGGGCAGCGTCTCGATTTCGCGCTCGGCCGCCGCGACCATGTCGGCCACATGCAGGGTGATGTCTTGCGCCATCAGGACTCTCTGTTGCGTCGCAATGTGGCAAAGCCGCCGCGGCTGTCAAGCCTGCGCCGGATCAGCCCATGGCATTTCAGCGCGAAGCTTCGGGCAAAGAGGCTACTCGTTTCCCCATGCTCGTGCGCTCCTCGATCACATACCCAAGCCGTTTGTAAAATTCGACAACGCCGGCATTTGCGGCCCTGACCTGCAGGTTGATCTTGGCGCACCCCATCGAGCGAAGCCGCTCTTGCGCTGCGCGCACGAGGGCAGCCCCGATGCCCTGGCGGCGGCGAGATTTCAAGACGGCCACTGCATAAAGTCAACCTCGGTGCCCGTCGTAGCACGCCATTATGGAGCCAATCGCCCGATTTCCATCGGAAGCGATAAGGGACAACTCCGGCTGCATGGCGAGCTTCGCCGGGATGGCGGCTTCGGCTTGGCTCCGCGGCGGGTCGTCGGGAAAGGCTTGTTGCCCAAGGGTTTTGACGCCCTCGAAATACTTCGAGCTGTACGGCGCAATATGGAATTCGGCCATTCCTCATCACCATCGGATTTCAAGCTGAAACATCACCCCATAAGCCGAGAGGATAGGCAGGTGAACCATCCGGAAGCTGCAGAACCGCATTGATGGCTTGCAACCCGGGCTTCCGGGCATCCAAGCGATCAATGCGGTCCCGCATCTTCCTCCGATTCAATCTTCTCAGAAAAACTCTACGGCGCCGGAAACAGCTCCGAACTCCGCCCCGTGAGCCAGTAGACCAGGAGACCGACCCACTCGCGCGCGGCCGTATCGGCGCGGCGCAGCCCGCTTGCCACCGAGTCGAATGGCGTCCACAGATCGGCCGCTCCTGCGGTGCGGTAGTCGACCGGATAGGCATCGACCGCGAATCCAGCCTTGCGGAACGCGCCGACCGATCGCGGCATATGATATGCGGAGGTGACGAGCAGCCACCGTTCGCCCGGTTTCGGCATCGCCAGCCGCGCCGAGAACGCCGCGTTCTCGGCAGTGGTGCGCGACTCCTCTTCGAGGATGAGCCGCTTTGGCGGCACGCCGAACGTCTCGAACAACGCGCCGGCAATGTGCGCCTCGCTGCCGCCCCGCGGCAGCAGGCGCCCGTTGCCGCCGCTATAAAGGATCCTGGCCGACGGATATTTGCGGGCGAGTTCCGCAATCACGGTTATTCTCTCCGCAGCCTCGTCGAGTTCGGAGGCGGGCCTTGCGAGCGCAAGTTCCGGATCCACCGTGCCGCCCAGCACCACAATGCCGTCAGGCGCACCGCCTGATGCGTCCCATGGCGGAAACCGCTCTTCGAGCGGCTCCATCAACATGTTGCCGAGCGGCAGCAGTCCGAATGCGAGAAACAGAAGGATCGAGGCCGAGGCCAGGATGCGTCCGGTACGCGCGAACCTTGTGGGCATCAACGCGAGCCCGACGAGCCCGATCGCGAGCATGTCATTCGAGGGCAGTGCGCAGAAGCCCAAGAGTTTGGAGGCGACAAAGAACATCTCGGATGCGTTACTCGCGCTTGCGCCACGCGGCATAGCGCGCCTTGGCCTCGTCATTCGGCGGATAAAGCCCCGGCAGCTTCGCGCCCTTCTCCACTTCGGTGAACACCCAGCTCTCGTAGAGTTCGTGCTCGGCGCCTTCGTGGGCGACGAAATCGAGGAGATCCCTGGGGATCACCACGGCGCCGTCATCGTCGGCCACGATGGTGTCGTCGGGGAAGACCGCGACGCCGCCGCAGCCGATCGGCTCGTTCCAGCCCACAAAGGTCAGGCCGTTGACCGAAGCGGGCGCCGCTACGCCCGCGCACCACACCGGCAGGCCGCTCGCGAGCACGCCGGTCTTGTCGCGCATCGCGCCGTCGGTGACGAGCGCCATCACGCGCCGCTTGTGCATCCGGGCGCACAGGATATCGCCGAAGATGCCGGCAGTCGTCACGCCCATAGCGTCGGCCACCGCGATCGCGCCTTCCGGCATCGCTTCGATCGCGGCGCGGGTCGATATCGGCTTGCCCCAGCTCTCGGGCGTCGCCAGATCTTCCCGCGCCGGCACGAAGCGCAACGTGAATGCCGGGCCGATCAGACGAGGCCCGCCCGGCGCCAGCGGCTTCGGTCCATGCATCCAGCACCGCCTGATGCCCTTCTTGAGCAACATGGTGGTGATGGTGGCGGTCGTAACCTTGCGCAGAATGTCGAACGTGGTGGCGCTCATGGAGAACCTCGTTGTCTCGGAGAGAGGTATCAGGAGTCAGGGATCGGGAGCCAGAGGTTTCCTGACGCCTGCCCGTAGTTCCTCCGCAGCGCCAAGAGAAGAACATCAATCCCAATCCGGCGCGCCCGACCTGTCGACCACACGCCCGCCCCGCCGCGCGAGGGCGCGGATTTCATCCATCTCGGCGGGATCGAGTTCGAAATCGAAGATCGCCATGTTCTCTTCCAGGCGCGCTCGCCGGGAGGTGCGCGGTATCACGATCGCGCCTTCCTGGACAAGAAACCGCAGGCTGACCTGCGCGGGTGTCTTGCGGTGATGCTTTCCGATCCGCTTGAGCTTTGCATCATTTCCGGCGCGTCCCTGCGCAATCGGACTATAGGCGGTGACCGCGAGGCCATGCCGGCGGCACGCGGCGATCACCTTCGACTGATCGATGTAAGGGTGCCACTCGATCTGGTTGGTGACGAGAGGCTCGGTCGCAAGCCGCACCGCCTCCTCGACCAGCGGCACGGTGAAGTTCGAGATGCCGACGTGCCGGGTCAAGCCCGCCTGCTTCATCCGGCACAGCCCCGCCATGGTCTCCGCCAGCGGAATGCGCGGGTTCGGCCAATGGATGAGCAGCAGGTCGACATTGGCGAGGCGCAGCCTGGCGAGACTCTCCCTGGTGGCGCGCTCCAACTGGGGAGCCGCAAGATGGTCCGGCCATACCTTGGTGGTGACGAAGACATCGTCGCGGCCGATGCCGGACGCGCGCAATCCTTCGCCGACCTCGCGCTCGTTGTCGTACATCTCGGCCGTATCGACATGGCGGTAGCCGAGCCGCAGCGCCAGCTCTAC
Source organism: Hyphomicrobiales bacterium (assembly GCA_021323775.1). Taxonomy (GTDB): domain Bacteria; phylum Pseudomonadota; class Alphaproteobacteria; order Rhizobiales; family Xanthobacteraceae; genus JAJPKK01. Next base: position 404 of record JAJPKK010000088.1, on the reverse strand, counting down.
CATGCGGGCGCAGGTGCGGCCGCGCAAATCCCAGGTGCCGAGACCGATCGCCGGAATGCGGGCGCCGCCGGATGTCACCACAGGCATTTCCATTATTCTCGTCCGACCGCAGATCGTCGCCTCAATGCGCAGAGGCTCGTAGCCGGGGTTGCGCGCCGCGAGACCCCGGCAGCGCCGCCCCTGGACCGGGCCGCTCCCGGATTTTGCTGCGCTCAATCCGGCTACCCTACGCTCCCTGGGGTCCGCGGGGAATGCCCACGAAGCGCTGCTGCGCCCCATAACGCATTTGCTGCCGGGATCGCGGCGGCGATGCCGGCAGCATGAGTTACACGGGCGATTTTTCGCGTGCCGCAGCTCTCACCGAGAGCTGCGCGCCGCCTCAATTTCGATCGCGATCGAAGTCG
>JAJPKK010000327.1 GCA_021323775.1 Hyphomicrobiales bacterium | reverse complement strand
TCGGGCCGGCCGAAGGCCGGACCCGTTGGCTGTGCCTGCGCTACCACGTTCCATATGACCGGACTCCGCGGTAGCGCCAATGGGGGTCCCCGCGACAGGGCAGTTAGTTAGGCCGTAGCGCCGAGGAGACAATGCAGAACCTCAACATCAACGCTCAGCGCCTGTGAGACACGCTGATGGAAACCGGTCGCTTCGGCGGGACGATGAAGGGAGGCATCAACCGGCTGACGTTGACAGAGGACGACAGACAGGTGCGCGACGGGTTCAGGAAGGCGGCCGCGGCCGCAGGCCGCACGGTCACGATTGACGAAGTCGGCAATATGTTCGCGAGACGCCCCGGGCGGCGGGAAGATCTGGCGCCGCTCGCGATGGGCAGCCACCTCGATACACAGCCGACCGGCGGCAAGTTCGGCGGCGTTCTGGGCGTTCTGGCGGCGCTGGAGGCCATTCGCACCTTGCAGGAGGCCGGATGCGAAACCAACGCGCCGATCGAGATCGTCAACTGGACCAACGAGGAAGGTTCGCGCTTCGCCCCGCCCATGCTGGGTTCCGGCGTGTTCGCCGGCGCATTCTCTTTAGAATACGCCAATGAGCGCCGAGATCGTGACGGCGCTACGTTCGCGGACGCGCTTTCGCAGATCGGCTACCGCGGCTCCGAGAAGGCCGGCGGTCAGCTGCGACGGGCGCCATTGCGTGCTGGACGCCTTCGCCTCTCACATGCGCAGCCAGTCGACGCGGGTGGATAGGGGGCTGTCCAGCGCGCAAAGAAATGAGCTTCTGTTGAATCCTGACCGGTGAAGAAGTCTGCGGGGCAGAAACGGCCCTGCGGGCCCGGTTGAGCGCGCGGGGGCTGGCCCTCCTCAGTTCGTCGCCACCCGCGAAAGCTCCTTCTCGATCGCGGCGATGACGCGCGGATCGGTGGGCTCGATCTCGGAGGGGAAGCTCGCGGCGATCATGCCGTCGCGGCCGATAAGATATTTGTGGAAGTTCCAGCGCGGCCGGTCGAGCGGGCGCTGGGCGGACGCCCAGCGATAAAACGGATGGGCGCCGGCGCCATTGACCACGGCCTTGGCGGTGATCGGGAAGCTCGCGCCATATTGGCCCTCGGCAGTTTCGGCGATTTCGTTCGCGTCGCCCGGCTCCTGGCCGCCGAAATCGTTAGAGGGTACGCCGACAATCAAGAGGCCGCGGTCGCGATAGCGCATCCACAAGTCCTGCAACCCGGCATACTGCGGAGTGTAACCGCATTGGGAGGCGGTGTTGACGATCAGGATCGGCTTACCGGCATGCTCGGCGAGCTGAATGTCGCCGCCTTTGAGCCCTGCGAAGTGGAACGCAAAGGCCGTAATCCGGCTCATTGCTGGGGCCTGCGCGCGCGCCGGCGTTGCCAGCAGTCCAGCCATCACGGAAAGAAAAGTCCTGCGGTCGGTGAACATGACGCGTCTCCCTCTGAAGTCCTCTGTTGCTTTTGCATGGACAATAGCAGAAATTGGCGACGGCTTCTATGTCGGCTTCCGCGAGCGAATGCTTTTGAGGCTGCGACTGCTCCGGTCGGACAGCGGGCCAATGCAGCTCGGATTGGGCCATCGGGTCCGGCCTCCGGCCAGCCCGATGATAAGCTTAAGCGAAATCCGGGCCGCGCTGTCCCGGCGGTAAAACCTGCGCCGTGTGTCGCCGGCGCGTTAGCCGGGCTGCAGATCCTGCGTGGGGCCGGCGCGGTTCCCGTCAGCCGCGGCCCGGTTTACGCGGCCGCGTCTTCTTGGCTCGCCGGGTCCGAGGCGTGCGGCGCCGCTGTCCCGCAACGCGGCGGGCCGGAGGACGGGCGCTCCGCGACGGCGGCGGGAACAATTTCTCGCTTGCGATCCGGGCGCCTTCGGCGAGCGCCTGGAGTTTTGCCGAGACGATGCTGGGGTGGAAATCCCTCGAGGTTGCGAAATTCGCAAAACCGCCGTCCGCGCCCGCGATGACGTTCTCGCGGCCGACGATGTTGGCGAAACGGCAGATGCGCTGGGCAACCAGCTCCGGGTGCTCGACCACGACCGTCGAGTTGGAGATCACGCCCGGGATGAGCACGGCATTGCGCGGGAGCTTGACCTTCTCCCAAATCTGCCATTCGTGCTCATGGCGCGGGTTCGCAGCTTCGAACGAAAAAGCGCCGGCGCAGGCTTGAAGGATTACATCCTCAACAAAGACATGGTGCAATTGCTTGTCGTGGATGCGCGGACCGATATTGACGCCATGGCAGATGTGAACCCTGATCTTCTCCTTCGGAATGCCGCGCAGCGCACGATTGAGGGCCCCGACCTGGATCCTCGACCAGAAGATCTCATGGGAGACGTAGATTTCCGGGTTGAGTTCGAAATAAGTCAGTAGGCCCGGATCGTCGATTTGCAGGAGGAAGCCGGCGTCAACGATCGCCTGGTATTCCTCGTGCAGGGCGTCCGCAATGGCGAACAGGTACTCCAGATGGCACTCATAATAGGCATCGCGGTGCCATGCCTCCACCGTGGCGGGCGAGACCGCCGATATGAAGGCGTCCTCGACCGCCACGCCGCCGAGCGCAGCGCGTAAATTCGCAATGTCGCGCTCTAATTGCGCATGCCCTCGATAAGCGATCGGGCCGGTGCACACCATGCGGATAGGCCGCGATCCGGCCTCGGCGGTTTCGGCATAATAAGCCGGAAACGCCTGAGCTTCGCGCGAGCCGGCCCATGGATTGCGGCCGGCGCGTCTCTCATCCACCTCGAAGCCTGACAGCCGCTCGCTGACACAGGTGAGGAAACCCGCTTTGCCGAATTGGCCATCGTTGACGATGTCGATGCCACGTTCGACTTGCTCGCGCACGACGGTACCGACGGCTTCTTTAAGCCGGGCCTCATAGGCTTCAGCGCCAACCGGGCTGCCCGCCTGCATCGCCTCTGCCATGGCGACGAGATCGGCCGGACGCGGGAGGCTGCCCGCGTGCGTCGTAAGGATACGACCCGTGCTGCGTTTCATGAATGTTTCCCAGTAGGATTGATGATCCTACTTTATAGGAATCGTCTGCATACAATCAAGGGTTACATATTACGCCATTGCACGTATCTTAATAGACGGCCCCGGTGAGCCCCGGTCACAAACCACGCGCTTTCGGCCGTGGCCGCGGAAAGCGCTTCGCAACATCTGTCTGCGGTGCGCGCAATTCATGCCCGCAAGCTGCAATGCCGGCCCAGGAAGAGGTGGCAGGAAGGCGCAGCCCGGGTCGAGAAAGAGACGCGAGCGAAAGCAGGGCGGCTTCGAAAAAAAACGGGCGGGCAAGTCGCTCGCGCGACTGCCCGCCCGCCCGCTGACGCTTCCTTACGACAGCACGCCGTATTTCTTGAACCAGCCGATCATCTGGTTCCACGCGTCCTCGGCCGCTTCCTTGCGATAGCTTGGCCGGTAGTCGGCATGGAAGCCGTGGGGCGCGCCGGGATAGATCTTGAATTCGGCGGTCTTGCCCGCGGCCTTGAGCGAAGCTTCCATCTGCTTGACCTGATCGACCGGAATGCCCTGGTCCTCGGCGCCGTAGAGCCCGAGCACCGGCTCCTTGATCTCCTTGGCGGTGGCGAGGACGGGGACCGGCATCGCCTCGCTCGGCGGATCAGCCAGGCTGCCGTAGAAAGCGACGCCGGCCTTGAGGTTGCCGTGGGTCGAATAGCGCCACACCGTACGGCCGCCGCGGCAGAAGCCCATGATGCCGAGACGATCCGTGTTGCCGCCCTGCGACTTGGCCCATGCGACGGTTGCGTCGAGATCGGCGAACAGCTCGGTGTCGGACTTGGCGTTGACGATCGGGAGCAGCTTCGGAATCTCGGTGATCTTGGTGAGATCGACGCCTTTGCGGAAGTAATAATCGGGCGCCACTGCAAACGCGCCGAGCTTGCCGAGCCGGCGCGTCACGTCCTTGATGTACTCGTGCAGGCCGAAGATCTCCATGGCGACCAGGATCACCGGCGGATTGGCGACGCCGGCCGGGCGCGCGTAATAGACCGGCATATCGCCGCCCGCGACGGCGACTTTCGCATCCCCCGCGTTGAGGCCGGCGGTGTCGGTCTTGATGGCGTCGGCGCGGACCGGACCGGCGGCGAGCGTAAATCCCGCCGCCGATGCGGCGGATGCCGTCATGAAGCCGCGCCGCGAAAATGGCGCGGCCTTGGTCAGGCCGACGATGTCCTGCATCTTGGTCTGCATATTCATTCTCAAGCTCCTCCTTACTTGGATTCGTGGGATGGGTTAAGCGCAGCGAAACTTTTCAATGCGTTCCCAGCAGCGACGCCGGCGGCGGGGTTTCGCTTCCGCTCAGCCCACCCTCCAGGGTTTGGATGCTGTGGGCCGAAGGCCCCGGAGGGTAGTACGTAGGACCGGTGACGTACAGTGCCCAGTTATGCCAGGATGACGGCGTCCGTTGGGGTCAATCACAGGAGGGCTTGATGCCGGAAGTCGTGTTCTATGCGCTTGGCGGCAGGTCGATCGAACAGAAGCGCGCTCTGATCAAGGATTTCACCGATGCCGTCGTTAAGCACTACAAGGTCGATCCCGGCGCCGTGACAATCACCATCGTGGAGTCCGCCAAGGAGGATAAAGCGAAGGGCGGCGTGCTGTTCAGCGACATGGCGGCGAAGACTTGAGAAGCGCTCGCGGGCGCGATCGAATGGCGTTCAATGTCCGACTCGGTTGTCCATCCACGACGTGCGAAACAGCGCCGGCCTGTGTCTTAAGGAGGCCGCGCGTTCTGCGCGGCCCTGAGGATGCGGTCCAGCAGTATTTCTTCACATGCCGCGATGTTCTTTTTGAGCACCGTGTGCAGAGGGCGGATTGAGCGCAAGCGAAACCCCGCGTCGGCCCTGCCGCAAAAGGTTTTGATGGGGTTTCGCTCTTCGCTCAACCCGTCCCGCCCCGGCGCCCGAGCGCTGCGAACCAATTCGTCGCCAACATCGCCGCAGAAGCGTGCGATGCGCTCGCGCAGCCGGCTTGCTGCAACGAAGTCCCGCGAGCCTCCGAAGAGCGTGTGCACAACGGCGCGTCGCTTAGACGCATCGGCGTTTCCGCATTTCTGCGCCGCCCTTTCTGTTAAGCTCCTCCAAGGTGCTTATGGTATCTGACTGCGACCCTTAATGTTTCGATGCTCTTCGCTTATTCACGGTCCGTTCACCTCGAAAACATTAGGGTGGTCATCACGGAGCGCAAACACCTAACGCGAACACCAAATCGCCAGAAACAAATGGTTGAAGCGCCGCGCGGAGGATGGGGTGAAATGACACCGGCTGGGACGAATCTCGGACAGTTTCCGTCCAAATTCCTGCTGATGGTCATTCCGGGCCTGGTTGCGAGCGGGCTTGCGGCATCGGTGCTGTATGCGGTTCATGTTTCCCGCGCGCCTTTGTCGTCCGAATTCCTGAGTGACCTCACGCCGCAAGGCGATGGCTTGTCTGCCGAGGAGCGCCGCGGGCTCACCCGTGAGATGCTCAAGGCTCGCCGCGAAAATCCGCAGGAGCCCGCAGAGGTGCGGCCGACATCGACGTCGCGGCCGGGCGACGGCGCGCCTGCTGATGACCCGGCAGCAGACGCAAGGGCTTCCAACGCAAAGGCCGGCGACGTCAAGGCTGCCCCCAAGGCCGCGCCCGACCGCGCCTCGCCCGATCGCGCCGTCGGCGCTGCGCCGCTGCCTGTCGCCCGGCCGGCGCCCCGCGTGCGTCCGGACGCTCCCGTCATCGCGACGCCGGCCGCGCCTCCGGCAGCCGCCGCGGCGGCGTCGGCGCGCTTGCCGCTTGGCGCGCCCGGGACGACAGACCCTGCCTCGCAGCAGACCGCCACGATAAATGCTTCGTCCAGCCCCGAGCCAGAGCCGCAGCCGCGGGGTTTCGCCGCCAACGTGTTTTCATCGCTTTCGAAGGCGGCAGGGACGGCCGCAAACGCCACCGGCAACACTGTCAACTGGGTGATCGACCTGCCAGGCAAGGCGATCTCGGCGGGCGGCAGACTATTCGGAGGTGATTCGTCCGCCAGCAGGCAGCCGGCCGAGTCTGCGCCTGCGGCCGGCAGCGCACCATCGCAGGCCACCGTACCGCCTCCGCCGACGGCGCCGCCGCCGAAGCGGAATCTTTAGCGCGCCCGGTTGGGTTGTCGCGCCCGCCACGGCCGGAGGCCGATCGTCGAAGAATTTTAACCGACTCGCTCGGCATCAGCCGGAGGCAGGCGCGTTTTTGAAACCTCGACCGACGCGTGAGCGTTTTCGTGTTGTCGCTGCGTCGCAGTAATCCTGAGTTTGGAAAGATAAAACAAGCAGTGCGACGCATTAAGAGGGGCAAATAGCGAAGGCATTGAAATGAGCGAAGTCTGGAAAACGAAATACGGCCCTCGACGGGTTCGACGCGACCCCCCAACCGTGGCAGAGGCCGTCGCGGCGGCGCGCGGATTGACCGATGATGTGCAAGAGCAAATCGAGATCGCGGCGTCCCTGATGGATCTGCCCCCCGATCAGGTTAAGCCCGAGGTGCTCAAAGCTGCGACGTCGCGCAAGGATGCCAACACTGTCGCCTTTGTGGGACGCGCCGGCGCGCCGCGCACCGTCGTGGTCGAACGCGTGCCCAGCCGTCGGCCCGCGACCGGCAAGACAACTGCGAACAAGGGATTCAGCGGGAAACGTATCGGCCGCTAGGCGTTACCGTCATGTGGAGCCATTTATTCGGAGTCACGGCCGGGCCTGTCCCCGGCCATCCGCGTCGTTCCCACTGAAGGCCCGCAAGAAAGGCGTGGATGCCGGCGACAAGCGCGGGCATGACGGCGCGTTGCGTCATTCCGGCGCTCGACCTGGATTGCGGGCATCTGCACGCCGTGCGCCTTCCGCGCCGAGGGCGTCGATCCTGGGCGTTGCGGCCGCCCCGCAGTTTTCGAAAGCCGCAACGTCGTCCCGCATTCGTCGTCGAAAGCTTGACGGCAAAGAGAGTGAGCCTGAAGGCCGCTACCACCCGGAGGCCGCCATGGTTTCCCTGCAAGCGATCAGGCCATGTATGCCGGTCGCCGTGGCGACAGCGGCACTGCTAGCTGCTGGCGGCGCGACGGGCGAGCCAGACCTCATCTTTAAGCGATCGACCGTGTTCAAGTTGCGCACTCCCAACGACAAGCTCGCCACCTACGGCCTCGACGATCCGGAGGTCGCCGGTGTCGCGTGTTATTTCACCGTGCCGGAGAGAGGCGGCCTCAAGGCTTGGATCGGCATGACCGAGGAATCGTCCGACATCTCGCTGGCATGTCGGCAGATCGGAGCCATTCGCTTTATGAGGAAATTTGCCCAGGGCGGGGAGGTGTTTCGCCAGCACCGCTCCCCTTTCTTCAAGAAGATGCAGATCGTGCGAGGCTGCGACGCGAAACTCAATGCGCTGGTCTATATGGTCTATTCTGACCCGCCGATCGCGGGTTCAGCGAAGAGCTCGACATCGACGGTGCCGGTGATGCCCTGGGGCGGCAGCGAAGTGCAGAAATGCGCCGATTGGCCGGAGTAGCGCCTTCGTTTTCGGCCGCGGCATTCCGGCCTGGTCCCGCTGCGGCCGCGCACATGGCGCGCCTCCATCGCCAGCCTCTCGCAATGACCGCCGCCATCGCTTGCGCGCCATTCTCTCAGCGAATGGCGCGTCTTTCGGCCAGTCGCGCTGGTCGATGCAGATGCGGAGCTGCGAGATGCGTCTCGTTCAAGCATAGTCGTCCTCCCGGACATATACCATGGCACCGGCCAGGAGCCGGCTGCGGGCTCTTTCGGCGTCCGTAAAAGAAGATTGCACTGCCGAGGAGTGGGCGCGGAGGTGCGTTCTGAGGCCGCTTGGATTTGACGGGACCGGCAAAAAAACTTGCCAATGTCCTGGATCATTGCAATTGCCCGGACAGCGAGTCGCGGGCGCACCGCATCTTTGGCGTTGCGGTGAAGCTATCGCTTGTGTTGTAACTTTGTGCTCCGGAGGCGCGTGGCCTCGCGCAGCGGCGCTCCGGCTTTTGAGACGCTTTGGTCGACATGACGCTCTGGTTCATTTTAGGGATAATGACGGCTGCGGCGCTTGTCGCTGTAATTTGGCCATTGGCGCGTGCACGCGAGCTGCAATCGCCAGCCAGCGACCTCGCGGTCTATCGCGACCAGTTGGAGGAAGTCGAGCGCGACCGCGCCGATGGCCGGATCGACCACGACGAGTTCGAAGCGGCGCGGGTCGAAGTCTCGCGTCGCCTGCTGGGTGCGGCCGCGGCCGCAACGGTCGAGGCCGCTCCACGTAGCGGGCGACGCATCGCCGCACTGGCGAGTGCGGTCGTCGCCGTCCCTCTGATTGCTGGCTCCCTTTACTTGGTGCTCGGTTCGCCTGACCTGCCGGGGGAGCCGATCGCGAGCCGCGGCACCGGGGAGGGGCAGCCGAATTCCGTTGCGGCTCTGATCGCCCGGATCGAGGCTCATCTCGAAGCGGAGCCATCGGACGGTAGGGGTTGGGAAGTGATAGCACCGGTCTACATGAGGCTCGAGCGCTATGACGACGCCGTTAAGGCGAGGCGCAACGCCCTCAATCTTCTGGGTGCGACGGCCCAGCGCGAAGTGGATCTCGGCGAAGCCCTGGCAATGGCCGCCGGCGGCGTGGTGACCGCGGATTCCAAGGCGGCGTTTGACCACGCGGCAGCACTCGACGCCGAAAACCCCAAGGCAATGTTTTACCTCGGCCTTGCGGCTCTGCAGGACGGCAGCGCCGGGGAGGCCGCTCGGATCTGGCACAACCTCATCGCCAAAGCGCCCCCCAATGCGCCGTGGCTCCCGGTCGTGCGCGAACAGCTTGCACGCATCGAGAATCCTTCTGCGCCGCCGCCGCCCGGGCCGGGCCCTGAGGATGTGGCTGCGGTAAGCCAGATGCCGCCCGAGGCCCGCAATCAGTTCATTCGCGGCATGGTGGAGCGCCTTGCGAGCCGGCTCCACGAGGACGGATCGGACGTCGAGGGATGGCTGCGGCTATTGCGCGCGTATATGGTGATGGGCGAGCGTGATAAAGCAAAAACGGCGGCCAGCGAGGCGCGCGGGGCGCTCGCGCGCGAGCCGGAAAAGCTGAAGCTGCTCGACGAGGGGATCAGGGATCTCCACGTTGCGGACTAGGAGTGCGGCCAGGAGACTGCGATGACCCGCAAGCAGCGGCGGTTGGCGATGATTGCCGGTGGCTTGAGCGTGCTTGCGGTGGCTGTTCTCCTGGTATTGTTTGCGATGAAAGATTCCATTGTCTTTTTCAATTCCCCCACCGACGTAGTCGAGAAGCATATCGCCCCCGGCGCGCGCATTCGTCTCGGCGGGCTCGTCGCTCCCGGCAGCCTTTCCCGTGGCGAGGCGCTCTCCGTCCGCTTCGAAGTGACAGACGGAAACCATGCGATTGCGGTTACCTATCAGGGTCTCCTGCCGGATCTGTTCCGCGAGGGGCAAGGTGTCGTTGCGGAAGGCACGCTCGACGGCGCCGGGGTGTTCAAGGCCGACAACGTGCTCGCCAAGCACGACGAAACCTACATGCCGAAGGAAGTTGCGGACGCCTTGAAGAAGCAGGGGCATTGGAAGGACGAGTACGAAAGCAAGAAGAGCGGCCCAGTCCTGCCATAAAGCGGCCCCACCTAGTTCCCGCGCAAGCGGGCAGGGCAATCGCATATGGCGCGGCGACGCTGCTGCCTCTTCCCGCTTGCGGGGAGAGGCGAGAGCCGTGGCCCACATGAGGCCCGCATGCAATTCGCCTGCGCAAGCGGGGGAATGCGGGCCTCCGGGAGGTATAACGCCATGTCAGCGGCGTTGAAAGCTTGAACGGCGCCGGAACGGCGGCGATAATGAGAGGTCGCAGCAGATGATCGCGGAAGTCGGCCATTACGCATTAGTCCTCGCGCTTGCCCTGGCGCTGATCCAGTCTGTCGTGCCATTGATTGGGGCCCGTGCGCGCGATGGCGCCCTGATGGCGGTCGCCACACCGACAGCCCTCGCACAATTCGCCTTCGTGGCGCTGTCCTTCGTGATGCTGGTGTCATGTTATGTCGGCTCGGATTTCTCGGTCCGCAACGTGTTCGAGAATTTGCACTCCGCGATGCCGCTCATCTACAAATTCACAAGCACGTGGGGAAACCACGAAGGCTCTATGCTGCTGTGGGTGCTGATCCTGTCGCTGTTCGGCGCGCTCGTCGCAGTCTTCGCCGCCAACATTCCGGACACGCTCAAGGCGACCGTGCTCGCGGTCCAGGCGTGGATCGCGGCGACCTTCTATCTCTTCATCCTGACGACCTCCAATCCGTTCCTGCGGCTCGACCCGGCGCCGTTCGAGGGGCGTGATCTCAATCCGATATTGCAGGACCTTGGCCTCGCCATACATCCGCCGCTGCTCTATCTCGGCTATGTGGGGTTCTCGATTTCGTTCTCCTTTGCGGTCGCAGCGTTGATCGAGGGACGCATCGACGCCGCCTGGGCCCGCCGGGTGCGGCCGTGGTTGTTGGTCGCCTGGATGTGCCTCACTGCGGGCATCTCCATGGGATCGTATTGGGCTTATTACGAGCTCGGGTGGGGCGGGTGGTGGTTCTGGGACCCGGTCGAGAACGCTTCGCTGATGCCGTGGCTGGTCGGCACCGCGCTCCTGCATTCGGCTGTTGTTATGGAGAAACGCGAGGCGCTGAAGATCTGGAACCTGCTGCTTGCGATCCTCACCTTCTCGCTGTCGCTGATCGGCACCTTCCTGGTGCGTTCCGGCGTGCTCACGTCGGTGCACGCCTTCGCGTCCGATCCGCTGCGCGGCGTCTTCATCCTCGCGATCCTCGTCCTGTTCATCGGCGGCGGTCTCGGACTGTTCGCGTGGCGCGCGCCGCTGTTGCGCCAGGGCGGTCTGTTTGCGCCGGTGTCGCGTGAGGGAGCGCTCGTCCTTAACAATCTGTTCCTCACCACGGCCTGCGCCACTGTGTTCGTCGGAACGCTTTATCCGCTCGCACTCGAGGCATTGACCGGAGAGAAGATTTCGGTCGGGGCGCCGTTCTTCAACACGACCTTCGGGCCGGTGTTCGCATGCCTGCTGGTCGCGCTGCCGTTCGGGCCGTTGCTGTCATGGAAGCGCGGCGATCTCGCGGGTGTTGCTCAACGCCTCGCGGGCGCTTTCCTGGTCGCGCTGATCGGGCTGGCGGCAAGCTTCGTGCTGGAGGGCAAACCCCTGCTGGCGCCGTTGGGCGTCGGCCTGGCGCTGTTCGTCATCACCGGCGCGGTCACAGATATCTGCGAGCGCATCGGGTTGTTGCGCACTCCGCTGGCGACCGTGCTGCGCCGCGCCGCGGGGCTCCCGCGATCCGCCTGGGGCACCGCGTTTGCGCATCTCGGCCTCGGCATCACGTTGCTCGGCATTGTGGGCGAGACCCAGTGGGGTGCGGAGCGCATCGTATCGGTCAAGCCGGGCGATAAGGTCGCGGTGCGCAATTACGACGTCACCTTTGACCGCACCTTCAACCGCACAGGTCCGAATTATACGGAACTGGCCGCCGCGTTCACGGTGCGCCGCCACGGCGAAATTGTCGGCGTCATGGAACCCTCCAAGCGCAACTTTGCGGCGCGCCAGATGACGACGACGGAATCCGCGCTGATGGCGCGAGGCGTTAGCCAGCTGTATCTGTCGCTCGGCGAGGTCAATGCAGACGGTTCGGTCGGCATTCGCCTCTATTACAAGCCCCTCGTGCTGTTGATCTGGCTCGGCGGGGTCGTGATGGTTCTCGGCGGCGGACTATCGCTTTCTGACCGGCGTCTGCGCGTCGGCGCTCCCAAGCCGGCGCGGGCCAAGGCGGCCGTCATGGTGCCGGCGGAGTGAGTGAGCCCTATGTTGACTCGCATTCACGACGGCGTTGCTCCCTCCCTCGCCTGCAGGGGAGGGTTGGGGAGGGGGAACTCCACGGCACGAGGGCACGGCAAGGGCCCGCTCCCTAACCGTCCCCCGCAAGCGGAGGGAAGCGCGCGAGCCCCCCGTCCTTCATTCGCGTGGCGGTACGCACTGCTTGCGCTCGCATTATTGGCGTCGCAGCCTGCCGTTGCGGTTCAGCCCGATGAGGTCCTGAAAGACCCGGCCTTGGAGGCGCGCGCCCGTGCGCTGTCGCGCGAGTTGCGCTGCATGGTGTGCCAGAATCAATCGATCGACGACTCGGATGCGCCGCTTGCTCACGACCTGCGCGTGCTGGTGCGCGAGCGGCTCACCGCCGGCGACAGCGATTCGGCCGTGATCGATTTCCTGGTCGCCCGGTATGGCGAATTCGTGTTGCTCAAGCCGCGCCTTGCATGGCACAATCTGGTGCTATGGCTTACGCCGGTTGGGGCGCTGATCGCCGGCGCAATCGCGATGTTTGCGGCCGTGAAGCGGCGGCGCGCGGTTCCGCTTGCGGCTGCGCCGCTCAGCCCCGATGAGGAACGGCGGCTCGCCGAAGTGATCGAGCGGGCCCCCTGAGCGGGACGATCACGACTGCGGCCGGATGACGCGTGCGTCCGGGAAATGCCTTTCAATTATTAATTTACCGCATATTGGGCTTGCGGATTTTGATCGCGGCACTGACCTTACTAAAGTTTAATTTCCCCTACATTATGCAGAAAGGCAACGCTCACCATCTTAGCGTCCGACAGCGCCGAGCTGAGCGCTTTTTGCCGATTGATCTACCAAATGGAGTCGGAGACATGTTTATGCGCGTGGCCCGGGATGCGGGGCATCGCCTGTTTTCCAAGCGCCGCATCTTCCTGCTTGCATCCGTTGCCGGCCTGAGCAGCGGGTTCTTGTTTGCGGATTTCTCCTTGTCCCCCCATAAGTCGGGCAGCGCACTGTTCGCGCCGCCATATGCGCACGCGCAAGACGCGCAGCGACCGGTGGGGTTTGCCGACATCGTGGAAAAGGTGAAGCCGGCGGTCATCTCCGTTAAGGTCAAGATGAACGCGCCCAGCGACACCTTCTCGCTGAATGAAGACAATCCGTTGCGAGGCACGCCATTCGAGGATTTCTTCCGCCGCTTCGGCCAGGACATACCGCGATTTGGCGAGCGGCAGCGGCCGCAGCGGCGGCAATACACCCTGGGCCAGGGTTCCGGATTTTTCATTTCGGCTGACGGCTATGCGGTGACCAACAATCATGTGGTCGACAAGGCCGAACATGTCGACGTCACCACGGACGACGGCAAGACCTACACCGCCAAGGTCATCGGTACTGATGACCGCACCGACCTTGCGTTGATCAAGGTTGAAGGCCGCAGGGATTTCCCGTTCGTCCGCCTGGCGGACAAGCAACCGCGCATCGGCGATTGGGTGCTCGCTGTCGGCAACCCGTTCGGTCTCGGCGGCACCGTGACGGCCGGCATCGTTTCGGCGCGCGGCCGCGACATCGGCGCGGGTCCCTATGACGACTTCATCCAGATCGACGCAGCGGTCAACAAAGGCAACTCGGGCGGTCCGACCTTTGACCTCGACGGCAACGTGATCGGCGTCAACACCGCGATCTTCTCGCCGTCGGGCGGCAGCGTTGGCATCGCTTTCGATATCCCGGCCGAGACCGTCAAGTCTGTGATTACGCAGTTGAAAGATCACGGCGCCGTAACGCGGGGTTGGATCGGGGTGCAGATCCAGCCTGTCACGAGCGAGATTGCCGACAGCCTCGGCTTGAAGAATGCGCGCGGCGCCCTGGTGGCGGAACCGCAACCCGGCAGCCCCGCCCAAAAGGCCGGCATCAAGGCTGGCGACGTCATCGTCTCGGTCAACGGCGAGACGGTGACCGACGCCCGCAACCTCGCGCGGCGCATCAGCGCCATGGCGCCCGGAACGTCCGTCAAGCTCGGCATCATTCGCAGCGGCAGGGAGGACACCTTGACGCTGACCCTCGGTGAGTTGCCGAAGGAGCGCCAGGCGCGCGTCGACACCGAGGATCGCCCCTCCTCGCGCAGCGTCGATATCCCCAAGCTCGGCCTGTCGCTGGCGCCGTCCCGCAACGGGGAGGGCGTGATGGTCACCCAGGTCGATCCGAACGGCAGCGCGAGCGATCAGTTCCAGAGCGGTGACGTGATTCTGGACGTCAATGGCAAAGCCGTGTCTACGCCGGCCGACGTGCGCAGGGCGGTCTCTGAGGCGCAGAGCGACGGCAAGCGCAGCGTCCTGATGCGTGTGAAGTCGGGCCAGGGGACTCACTTCGTCGCGGTCGCGATCGGCAACGCTTAAAAGCCAATGGGGAGCCCGCCGCTCTCTACCCTCCCCCAGCGCGGCGGCCCCCCATTGGGGGACGGGCCTTGAGCCCGTCCCCGCCCGGAAAAGAGGAACCAGCGAGCCCGGCATCCATCGCCCCCGCCGGGGTCAATGGTGGGGGGCGGCGGGTCCACCCCGCCGCCCCTTTCGGGTTCCGGCCTGCCTGCGGCCGCGGGCGTCCCGCCTGCACCCTGCGGCCCAAGGCAGAGAAAGTGTCTGAGGAATGCAGGTCTGTCCCGTCCACGACCCAGCAGGCTCGACCGGCTTCGCCGATGTGAGCTACTATGAGTGACGCAGCAACGGCTAATTCAGGCGTATCTGACGCCTACTTGGTGCGATCCATGCGTTTGCTCATCATCGAAGATGATCGCGATGCGGCGGACTATCTTGTCAAGGCGTTTCGCGAGGTCGGCCACGTGGCCGATCACGCGGCCGACGGCGAGGAGGGGCTTTCGCTAGCTCTCGATGGCGGCTACGACGTGCTTATCGTCGACCGCATGCTGCCGAAGCTTGACGGACTGACGGTGATCGGCCGTCTGCGCGCCAAAAATGTCACCACCCCGGCCTTGATCCTCTCCGCGCTCGGCGCCGTCGACGACCGGGTCAGAGGGCTGCGGGCCGGCGGCGACGATTACCTGCCGAAGCCCTACTCGTTCTCGGAATTGCTGGCCCGGGTTGAGGTGCTGGCGCGCCGACATGTGGGCCGCGGCGAGGAAACCCAGTATCGGGTCGGCGATCTGGAGCTTGACAGGTTGTCGCACCGCGTGGTCCGCGGCAAGGAGGAGATCCTCCTGCAGCCGCGGGAGTTCCGGCTGTTGGAATATCTGATGAAGCATGCGGGCCAGGTGGTGACACGCACCATGCTCCTGGAAAACGTCTGGGATTATCATTTCGATCCGCAGACAAACGTCATCGACGTGCACATATCGCGGCTGCGCTCCAAGATCGACAAAGGCTTCGCCCAGCCGCTGCTGCACACGGTGCGCGGGGCGGGCTATATGATCCGCGACTCGCGGCTTTGATTTGGCCCCCGCAGCACTGAGCCGGCCTGCAGGATGGGCAAATGCGCTCCTGAGCTTCGCGAAGCAGGCGTTGCGGTGCTGGCACGAATTGCTGTCCGCCCGCCGGGTCCGGCCTCTGGCCGGCCCGGCGGCAAGCTTTGCCCGCGCGGTCCATCGGCGCGACAGAGGCAAAGCCGGACAGCATGGGCAAAGGCGCGTGACGCCGATGCGCCACGCCATCGGCTGTACCAGGCGCATTGCCCCTGCAGGTATTTGCCGGTCTTTCTAAATCTTCATTTGACATGGTAGTAGTGAACAGCCCTCAATCACGACAACGACCTTGGACATATGATTCGTGACGGCGCTCAGTAAGCTCTTGCGAACCACGGCATTTCAGCTCACGCTGTTGTATCTCGTGGTTTTTGCGCTGTTTGCCGCCTTCCTGCTCGGCTATTTCGCCCTCAATACCCGCCGTCTCATCAACGAGCAGATCGTCGCGACGGTCAACGACGAGCTCCAGTTGCTCCAGGGCGTATACAATCAGGCCGGCATCCGGCGTCTGGTCGGAGCCATCGATGTGCGGTCGCATCGTCCCGGGTCAAGTCTCTATCTCGTGACCACGCCGATGGGGGAGGGCCTGGCCGGCAACGTCGGGTCGCTGGAGCCCGGCGTCCTGGAAGCCGAGGGCTGGATCGAAACCGCCTACCGCCGCCTGGAGGACCCGGAATCCGCAGAGCATAACGCGCTGGTACGGGTGGTGCGCCTGCCCGGCGGCATTCGCGTTCTGGTCGGCCGCGATCTCGAAGAGCGTGAGCGGATGCTCCGCATCGTTGCCCTGGCCGGGCGATGGTCGGTCGCGATCGTCATCGTCCTCGGCATCGTCGGCGGCATCTTTGTGAGCCGGCGCGTGCTCAAGCGTGTCGACGCCATGACCGATACCGCGCAGACCATCATGGCCGGGGACCTGTCGGGCCGCCTGTCGGTCATCGGCAGCGGCGACGAGTTCGACCGTCTCGCCCACAATCTCAACGGCATGCTGGACCGCATCGAGTCGCTCATGCGCGGCTTGAAAGAGGTCACGGACAACATCGCCCACGATCTCAAGACGCCCCTGACCCGCTTGCGCAACCGCTGCGAGGCCGCGCTGCGCACCGCCAGCTCCGAAGCCGAATTCCGCCGCGTGCTTGAAGACACGATCGAGGAATCGGAAGGTCTGATCCGCACCTTCGATGCACTGCTGATGATTGCGCGGGCGGAGTCGGGAGAAGTGCGCGAAGGGATGACGGAATTCGATGTCGCCGAGGTCGCGCGCGACGTCGGCGAGCTTTACGAGCCGCTCGCCGAGGACAAGGGGTTGACGCTTGAGATCGAGGCGAAGCACCACGCTGCCGTAAAAGGCAATCGCGAGCTTGTCAGTCAGGCGCTCGCCAATCTGGTCGACAACGCCATTAAATATGCCGCGCCGCTCCCTCCCTGCCCTCCGCAGCAGGCGGGGGAGGGTGGGGCGGAGACGGCCGCGATCAACGGAGTGCGCAGCGGAATTCTGGTCAAGGCCGACACCGAACAGGACCGTATCGTCCTCACGGTCAGCGATCATGGCCCCGGAATTCCGCAGGCCGACCGTTCCCGAGTCATCGATCGCTTTGTGCGCCTGGAGCGCAGTCGCTCGCTGCCAGGGTCCGGGCTTGGCTTGAGCCTCGTTTCCGCCGTGGCGCGGCTCCACGGCGGCGAACTCAAGCTCGAGGACAACGGGCCCGGGCTGCGGGCGCGGATATCGCTGCCACGCGCCTCCGTCCCGCCGCAGCAGGCCGCGTGACTGTTCTTCCCGATCGCCGCAGCTTCGCGTCTCGCGTGACAGCGGCTCACGCGCTTGCGAATGACGCCGGGCGCGCCAGGGTGGCCGATTGGCTTAACGAGAGCGCTGATTGGGAGGCCGTGCGCGCGGTTCGTGAGGCGATGGCGTCGCATCCGCCGGTCCGCGCCCTGATCGATGCGATTGCGTCATCATCGACATATCTGTGGGCTCTGGCGCGCAGCGATCCGGCGCGGCTCGTTCGGCTGCTCAAGACGGATCCTGACGAACGGTTGGCGGAGATCTGCGCCGCCGCGGCGTCCATGCCGGCGGACGCAACCGAGGCGCAAGCAATGCGCCTCTTGCGCGTCATGAAGGCCGAGGCCGCGCTTCTGATCGCTTTAGCCGACATCGGCGGCGTGTGGGATGTGATGCGGGTTACAGCGGCGCTGACCGACGTGGCCGATACCGCGGTCGCGGCCGCCCTGCGCCATGTGCTGCGCCAGGCGGCATGCGCCGGAAAGCTCGTCTTGCCGGATCCAGCCCAACCGGAAAGCGGCTGCGGCCTGTTCGTGCTCGCCATGGGCAAGATGGGCGCCTTTGAGCTCAACTATTCGAGCGACATCGACCTCATCATCTTTTTCGACCCTGATAGAGCCGCGCTCGCCGCCGGCATCGAGGCGGGGCCGTTCTTCGTGCGCCTGACCCGCCAGTTGATCCGGCTTCTCCAGACCCGGACGGAGCACGGCTATGTGTTCCGGGTCGACGTGCGCTTGCGGCCGGACCCCGCCTCGACCCAGATTGCGATTTCCGTGCCGGCCGCACTCGACTACTACGAAAGCCGGGGCCGGAACTGGGAACGCGCCGCATTGATCAAGGCGCGCATCTGTGCGGGCGACCGCGCCGCCGGGGCGGCGTTCATCGCCAATCTGTCTCCTTTCATCTGGCGCAAGTACCTCGATTTTGTCGCGCTCGCCGACATTCATGAGATGAAGCGCCAAATCCACGCCTATCGCGGTCACAGCGTGGTGGCCGTCGAAGGGCACAACATCAAGCTTGGGCGGGGCGGCATCCGGGAGATTGAATTCTTCGTCCAGACCCAGCAGCTCATCGCCGGCGGGCGAAATCCTCGGCTGCGAAGCCGGGAGACGCTCTCTGCGCTGCGCGCGCTCGCCGATGGCGGCTGGATCGACTGGGCGACGAGCGTCGAACTGCAAGACGCATACCGGTTCCTGCGCACAGTCGAGCATCGTCTGCAAATGGTCGCCGACGAACAGACGCATACCCTGCCGTCGCGGCGTGACGAGCTCGACGGCTTCGCCCGCTTCCTCGGCTATGAGGACCGCGACGCGTTCGCGCAAGTGCTGCTGCGGCATTTGCGGGCCGTGGAGAGCCGTTACGCAAGCCTGTTCGAACATGCCCCGCTTGTTGCCGCCGAACGCCGCGGCCTTAGGTTTCCGCGCGACGCGGACGCCAAGGAAACCTTGGCAAAACTGCGCGAGATGGGTTTTCGCAATCCGCCCGGCGTCTCCGCGACAGTGCGGCGCTGGCTGGCCGGGAATCTGCGCGGACTCAAAGGAGAAACCGCACAGGCTCATTTCGCCGAGCTGGCGCCGCTCCTCATTGACCACATCGCGCGGGCAGAAAATCCCGATGCTGCGGTCGCCACCTTCGACCGCTTCCTTGGCAATCTCTACGGCGGCGCGCGCCTGTTCTCATTGCTGCGGCAGAACCCCGATCTGGTGGCGCTGGTGACGCGGGTGCTGGGCGCGGCGCCGCGGCTCGCGGACACGCTGGCCCTGCATCCGGACGTGCTCGATCCGCTGATTGATCCGGCCTTTTTCGGCGCGCTGCCGGAGGCGGAGCAGCTCACCGCTTCTCTCGCGGTTTCGCTCGCCGAGGCGGACTCCTATGAGGATTTTCTCGATCGGGTGCGGAGGTTCGCCCAGGAGCAGGCGTTCCTGACCGGCGCCCGCGTCCTCTCCGGCACAGTGTCGGCGCGGCAGGCCGGCGAAGCGTTCGCGGCGGTGGCAGACGTGGTCGTGCGGACGCTTCACGCCAAGGTGAGCGAGATCGTCCGCGCGAGCCACGGCCAGGTGTCGGGGGGCGATGCGGTCGTGCTCGCCATGGGCAAGCTCGGCGGCCGTGAGATGACGGCGAATTCCGACCTTGATCTGATCGTCGTCTATGACTTCGATCCGGCCCATCCGGAATCCGACGGGCAGCGCCCGCTCCACGCCACCCATTATTTTGCGCGTCTTACCCAGCGGCTGATCAGTGCGCTGACGACGAGGACCAACTACGGCCGCCTCTATGACGTCGACATGCGGCTGCGGCCGTCCGGACGCTCGGGCCCGGTCGCGACCTCGATTGCGTCCTTCGAAGGTTATCAACGCGAGGAGGCCTGGACCTGGGAACACATGGCGCTGACTCGCGCCCGCGTCGTATCGGGCGCGGCGGCGCTTGGCCGCCGCGTCGAGGCCGTCATCCGCGACGTCCTGCGCATGCCGCGCGATGCGCGGGCGCTGGCGTCGGATGTCGTCGACATGCGCCGCGCCATTGCGGCCGAGAAGGGCGATGGCGCGCGGTGGGACCTCAAATATGCCGCCGGCGGCCTCATCGATCTCGAGTTCATCGCGCAATATCTTCAACTCGCGCATGCGGCCGCGGCGCCGGACATCCTCGACACCGCAACCGCGTCCGTATTCGACAAGGCGATGCGAGAGGGGATTCTTGCGGTCGAGGACGCAGAGGTGCTCAAGCCCGCAACCCGCCTCTATCAGGATCTCGGCCAGATCCTGCGCCTGTGCACCACGTCGCCGTTCGACCCCAAATCCGCTGGCACGGCGCTAACCGAGCTTCTCGCCCGCGCTGCCGATGTGCCTGACTTCGGCACGCTTGAAGCGCATCTCGCCGATACGCAGGAGCGCGTGCGCAGGAGTTTCGTGCGAATATTGGGGGCAATGTGAGCGTGGTTAAGGGTCGGTCGGTAGGGTGGACAAAGCGAAGCGTGCCCACCGATCCATCCCGTGCGGCTACGCGTAGGCGGGCACGCTTCGCTTTGCCCACCTACGCTGCCATGCCGAACCGGAGTCAAATCGCGCGCCCGCAGCTTCGGGACCTGCACGAAGTCAAGCCGATATGACGCAAAAACCACGGTCCTCTCAAATCGTTGTACCGGCCGCCCGCGGCGCTTGAAATTTGCGTCGCAATGGCGGAAAGCTTTCCCTGGCCACCTTCGCGGCGGGGGAAGGCGGTGACGGGACCATATGCATTTCGCGGGAACTCTCTCCATGCGCTGGATGCTTGCAGTTGCGCTTGCTTCGACCTCATTTGCCGCTTTTGCGGGCGTCGCAGGTCCGGGGCCCGGCCTGACCGGAAACGACACCGGCGGCATCATCCAGTGGACGCCCGAGACCGACCGGATCTACAGGGAGATTGCGGCTGCACACTGTGCGCGTTGGAACCGGCTCGCCGGCATCACCAGCGTGCATCGCGCATACGGCGAGTATATCGGCTTTCGATGCATCTATGATCGCCGGTTTGATCCCCGCAAGGCCGGGTTTCCTTTGTACTATTAGACATTTTCCGATAAGGTTGAGCCAGAGCCTCTTTTACCTCTTGCCTGCGCGGAGAGGTGCAGGGCCGCACGGCAGTGTTTTCGGGTCAACCCTATCGAAAATCTGATCCAGGAGCTTGGCGCGAGGTTCGCCCAATCCTGCGCTCTTCGCCCATGTAAGCCGGGCAATGACAGGTCGGCTGAGGGCCATGCGCGTTCACCGCGGCGGGGGTAACGGCGCTGCGATTGGCGCACAGTTGCGTCGACCGGACGCGATGCATTCATCCATGCGTCGGGCTTCAAGGAGCGCGTCGCCCAACCACAGCGCAGCGCCCAATATGAACAAAACGAACCCGATGATCAGCAAGTTGACCAGCCGGCGCTCGGCCGGGGTTTCGCGCGCCTTCTGATCCTGCGCGCGACCGCGTGACCGTTGATCGTTCGATGGCCGGCCGCTTGACGCGCGCTCACTCGAATTCGTTCCCCTGCTCACTTGCTCATCGTTTCCTTCACCGCAGCGACGAGCTGCTTCAAGGTGAATGGCTTCGCCAGGAAATAATACTTGTCCTTCTCGCCTTCCGGGAGGTTCTTCTCGAATGCCTCTTCGGCGTAGCCTGATACAAAAATAATCTTCACGTCAGGATCGCGGCTGCGCAGCCTGGTCAGCAGAGTCGGGCCGTCCATCTCGGGCATGACCACGTCGGAAACCACGAGATCTATCTTGCCGAAATAGCTGTCGAACGCTTCGACCGCCTCAAGGCCGTTAGCCGCCTGGAGCACCGTGTAGCCGCGGGAGGTCAGCCCGCGCGCATTAAGACCGCGCAAGCCCTCTTCGTCCTCGACGAGCAGGATGGTGCCCCGCCCGGTGTCGTCCGCCGGATCGGCCGCGATTTTGCCGGTGGGGAGCGGCGCGCCCTGCTGCGAGGCTGCAGCCGGCGCTGTGTCGTGAGCGCTCGCCGAAGGATCGGCCGCCGGGACATAGCGGGGCAGAAAGATGCGGAATGTCGTGCCCTTTCCGATTATCGATTCCGGGTGGATAAAGCCGCCGGTCTGCTTGACGATGCCGTAGACCGTCGAGAGGCCAAGCCCCGTGCCCTTGCCGACCTCCTTGGTGGAGAAGAACGGCTCGAAGATGTGATCGATGATGTCAGGCGGAATGCCTGTGCCGGTGTCGCTGACCTCCACAAGAACATATTCACCAGGGGGCATGCTCTTGGCGGCGAGGCGCCGGGATTCCGCGGCGGTGACATTTGCCGCCCGCAAGGTCAGTTTGCCGCCGTCCGGCATGGCGTCGCGGGCATTGACCGCGAGATTGACGATCACCTGCTCAAACTGCGATTGGTCGGCCTTGACGGCCCAGAGATCGCTTGGGCGCTCGACGGGGCCAAGCGCAATCCGTTCGCCGATCAGGCGGCGCAGCAGCACCGACAGGTCCTCAAGAGCTTCTCCAAGGTCAAGCACCTGCAGGTGCTGCGGCTGCCGGCGCGAGAACGTCAGCAAATGACGCACCAGGCTCGCAGCCCGGTTGGCGTCCTGCTTGATCTGCATAATGTCGCGGAACGACGGATCGGACGGCTTGTGAGCGTTGAGCAGGAAGTCGGTCGCCAGGAAAATTGAGTTGAGCAGGTTGTTGAAATCGTGCGCGATCCCGCCGGCGAGCTTGCCGATCGAGTCCATCTTCTGCGCCTGATCGGCCTGATCCTGCAGCAGACGCTGCTCGGTGGTCTCGATGGCGTAGACGATCGCAGCCTCACTATCGCGTTCGGCGTCCTCGACCGGCGTGACATAGAACCGCGCCCAGCGTTTTGCCTCGCCGGCAAACGCCGCATCGATCGGCGCAATGGCGCTTTGGCCGCGGGCCGCGGCCGCGAGCGCTCTATCGAGCTCGGCACGATCACCCTCGGCAACCACGTCCCGGATGGTGCGCCCTTGCGCCGGCGTTTCGCCCTTGAGCACGTTCTGAAACAGGTGGGCGAACAGCGCATTGTTGCGGGCGATGCGGCCGTTGCGATCGACGGTCGCTATCGCCATCGGGGTATTGTTGAAGAAGCGCATGAAGCGCACTTCGGCATCGCGCAGCGGGTCGGCCCCGGCGCCGCCGGCCCGGTTGAGCACCAGCGTGCGTGATGCGCCCGGCGTGGCATCGGCGGCAAATGCGACCTTGTGATAGAGCCGCACCGGCAAAGGGCGACCGTCCCGGCGTCGCAGGTCGAGATCGAGAATCTCGGTCCTCACTTCGCCCGGATGCGCCGACAATGCCGTCAGCAGCGCCGCACTGTCGCCGGGCAGGAGATCGACAAGCCGCAGCCCGCCCGAGCCGACCTGGGCGAGATCGTAATCGAGCCAGCCTGCGAGCGTGGCGTTGATGTAGCCGATGTCGCCATTGGCATCCACCGAGAAAAAGCCCGCGGGCGCATGGTCGAGATAATCGATCGCGTGCTGCAGCTCCTGGAACACGTTCTCCTGCCGCTCGCGGTCGCGGGTCACGTCGGCGACGGTCCACACGGAGGCTTTCCTCATCGCCGCAGGGGCGCCTGCCGCCCCAAGCGGACGCACTCGCAGCCGGAGCCACCGCGCAGGCTCCCCGCGCAGGGCTGCAATGCGCACCTCTTCCTGAAGCCGCCTGCCGTCCCGGCTGGCCTTAAGCAGGCGATAGACCGTCTCCGAGACATCCGGATCGCCTACGAACACGCGCTCGATCGGACGGACGTCATGCATTCCGATTGCGCCGGAGAATGCCCGGTAGGCCGCATTGGCATAAAGGACGCGGCCGTTGCCGTCATTCACCACGATGCCTTCCTGGGCATGTTCGAGCACCTGCTCGAGTATCGAGTCGGAGGTTTCCCGCCCGGAAATTCGCAGCACCCCAGCCGCGAGGGCAAACAACGAGAAAACGCCGATCATGCCGAGAATGGCCAGCAGAAAGATCACGTACGAACCGGCTTGGCTGCGGCCGACCAGCATGAGGCCCGCGGCGGCGGCGATCAGGCTGCCGGCGACCAGCAGCACCAGGACAATGCTGCCCCGGCGTTCGCCACGCTCTCCAATTGTCGTGCTCAGGCCCTGCATCGCCATAACGGACCTCGTATCAAACGGCTCTCGCGCGCGACAGCCCGTGTTTCTCCGGGCGCCCCCTACCTTCTGCTTCCGAGGGAGGTGAGGAGGCGGCGGCCGGCGCAAGAGCGCGTCCCGGCCGGAACCTTCAGTGATTCTCCTTAAATGATTCTCTCCGGCCGGGGGACTGTCCGGACGGGCAACATGAAGACCATGAACCACGAAGAGGGGCAGAATGGTCCGCTGCCCCTTGCCGTAACGCGGCAATGACTATCACGACCATCATGGTTTTGCGGACGGTCGCCGAGGTTATAGCGGTTCCCGGACTGCCGAAGTCGGGCAAGCCCGACTTCGGTGCGCCGTGCCCGCCGGCGCTCGGCCTTCGCGGGCGGGTGGGCACGCGGAGCCTGTCATCGGGCCGGCCGAAGGCCGGACCCGTTGGCTTGCCTACGCTACGACGTTTTCCATATGACCGGAATCCGCGGTAGCGCCAATGGGGGTCCCCACGACATGAAGTGGACCCCATCAGCAGGACCACCCGGACCGGGTACTTAGACCGTTATGGTGTCTGTAACGTAAATTTTGTTCGCGTTTGCGCGGGAAGTCACGCGGCTTTTAGTTACGTGTGCAAGGCATGTCTTCAGAAGACAACGAGGCCGAAAGGGCCGGCGATGTCTATCAGGGCGTCACCTGCCTTGCGTGCGGATCGGTGCATTTCGTCAACCCGAAGACCGGCAAGACGATCGTGCGCTAAAGCGCCGAATTGCGGCGCCGCGCTTGACGGGCATCAAAGCGGTTTTGCCAAACCAGTGTAACCTTCTGACGCTCTCGCCTTACCCACTTGCACCCCACTTTCGAGAGCGGCCCTGACTGGCTTTCTTCGTGTGCCAGTCGGGGCCATTTTTCTTTCCCGCGGCCTTCGCGCTCTCACGTTTGACCGGCGACTCCCATCACGATGATCTTCGACGGGCGTTGCTTGAAATCCCGAAGCCAAGGTGATGATGCGCGTAGTCGCGACGGGTTACGAGAAATTGGCGCGACAGGTTGAGCAACGCGTTCGCGAGGCAGAGAGGGCGTGACGCGCTGTGCAGCCCGGAGCGCCACGCGTGATTACGACGTTGCGACCGCATTTTGATGGCCGCGACGAGCCCGCGAGGGGGAGGCAGTGGCCTTCTGCAAGGTGCACGGGCGATCGGGCTTCCCGGTCGCCCTTTTTCTTCAGCGCGAGGTCAGTGAGCGGCTGTAGATACATCCGCGCACGAATTGGGCACGGCTGTCAGGTGCATGTTCCTGTATCGTCCGGTGCGAATATCCAAAATAGCAAGATTGCCAATTGGCCTAAAGCTCTTTGAGATATAAGGCTTTTCATGGTGGGCGCGACAGGGATTGAACCTGTGACCCCTCCCGTGTGAAGGGAGTGCTCTCCCGCTGAGCTACGCGCCCGCCATAACGCCATTAATAAGCGGGCGCCGGCAGTGTCAAGCAAGTGTTGGCGAGCTAGGGCCTGGGTCGAGGCGCTTGCGGGCTTTGCCAAACGGCCGCAACCCGCTAAGACGCTGAAAACTCCCGCCCATGAGCCCGACATCGTGACCACCCTTGAGGACCGAAAGCGTGCCGCATCCGCGCGCGCCATCGAATTTGTGCAGGACGGGATGCGGGTTGGCCTCGGCACCGGGTCGACGGCGCGCCACTTCATAGAAATGCTGGGTGCGCGCGTCCGCGACGGCCTCGCAGTGGTGGCCGTGCCGACCTCCGAGGCCACTCGAGCCCACGCGGCGGGGCTCGGCATCCCGCTCTCGACCCTAGACGCGACGGGGGAACTCGATCTCGCGGTAGACGGCGCCGACGAGATCGCCCCCGACCTCACGGCCATCAAAGGCGGCGGCGGCGCGTTGCTGTGGGAAAAAATCGTGGCCGCGGCATCCGCCCGCATGATTGTCATCGCGGACGACACCAAATGGGTGCCGGTGCTGGGGCGTTTTCCGCTTCCGATCGAGGTGGCGTCGTTCGGCCTGGCGGCGACCCGCCGGGCCGTTGAGGCTGCGACGGCGGCGGCTGGGTGTCCGGGGCCCGCGGTCCTGCGGCGCACCCAGGAGGGCCATCCTTTCGTCACGGATGGCGGGCACCACCTGCTCGATGCCTCGCTTGGACGCATTCCCGACCCGGCCGCGCTGGCGGCGCGGCTCGCCGCAATCCCAGGCGTGGTTGAGCACGGGCTTTTCATCGGCCTCGTGACAGCGGCTATCATCGCCGGACCGGAAGGGGTGCGGATCGTCGAGGCCAAGGCGAGTAAACCAAGCATTTAGGGCGGATTTCGATATGGTTGAATCAAAAGACGTTGCCGCGGCGCTCACCTCTCCCCGCAGGGGAGAGGTCGGATCGCGCTTGCGCGATCCGGGTGAGGGGCGGCGGCCTGCCAATAGGAGCTCTGCAGGTCCCTCAGGCGGAATGTACGCGCGAAGCGCGCACATTCCGACCTCTCCCCAGTGGGAGCCCCTTCGGGGAGAGGTGAGGAAGCGTTCGCTCAACGCTATCGGAAACTGGTTCTAGGGCACTTATACGGGGAGATGCACATGTACGGGAGTTCGCGTTCGCACGCCGCCTTCATTGTGGCGCTCGTCTGCGCTTGCCTTGGCCCCTTCGCGGCTCACGCGCAGCAGCCTTCTGCCGCGGCGGTTGCCGTGGCGCGCGAGGTGATCACCATCAAAGGCGCCCACAGCATGACCGACCCCTTGGCCCGCGGCGTGATCGAAAGCGTCAAGAACAGTTTTGTGCCGACCAATCCGAATCTGACGCGCGAGCTCAACGATGTTGCGCTTGCCCTGCACAAGGAGCTCGACGGCAAGAGCAGCGAGGTCCTGGAGCAGATGGCCCAAGCCTATGCGGCGCGCTTCACCGAGCAGGAACTCAAGGACCTGCTGGTGTTCTACAAGACCCCGCTGGGACAGAAATTCATCAAGGAAGAGCCGGCGGCGCTTGAGGACGGTTTGAAACGCGCGCGGCAATGGGCCGACGCGTTCGCCGACACCGTGATGGCGCGGATGCGCAGCGAGATGCAGAAGAAAGGCCATCAGTTGTGACGGCTGTGTCGTCTGCGAACGACGTCGATCTGTTCGTCATCGGGGCCGGTTCCGGCGGCGTGCGGGCGGCGCGGATCGCCGCCAGCCACGGCGCCAGAGTGATGATCGCCGAGGAGTATCGCATCGGCGGCACCTGCGTGATCCGCGGCTGCATACCCAAGAAGCTCCTCGTCTACGCGTCGCAATTCCCCCACGAATTCGCCGATGCGGCGGGCTTCGGCTGGACGGTCCCGCCGGCCGCGTTCGACTGGCCGACCTTGATCGCCAACAAGGACAAGGAAATTGCGCGGCTTGAGGGCGTGTACCGTTCCAACCTGGAGAAGGTGGGCGTCGAGATCGTAAAGAGCCGGGCCGTGATCGAAGACGAGACTACGGTGCGTCTCCTCGCCTCGGGCGCGCGCGTGCGCTGCGGTCACATTCTCATCGCCACCGGATCGGCGCCGTTTGGCGGCCATCCGATCCCCGGCTGCGAGCACGCGATCTCGTCGAACGAGGCCTTATCTCTGCCAGCGCTGCCGGCTGAGATCGTGATCCAGGGCGGCGGCTACATCGCGATCGAGTTCGCCTCCATCTTCGCGGGGCTCGGATCGCGCGTGAGGCTCGTCTATCGCGGCGAAAACATTCTGCGCGGTTTCGACGACGACGTGCGCACGCATGTGCGCAACGAAATGGAAATGCGCGGCATCGAGGTGATCGTCGGCGAGCTCGTCACTGCCATCGACAAACATGACGCGCGCTACACCGCCACGCTGACGGGCGGTCGCAAGCTCGCGGCCGATTACGTCATGTTCGCGGTCGGCCGCAAGCCCAACATCGCCGATCTCGGCATCGAGCAGGCCGGCATCAGGACGGCGCCGCTCGGCGGCATCGCGGTCGACGCCTATTCGCGCACTTCGGCGCCCAACATCTATGCGATCGGCGATGTCACCAACCGGATCAATCTCACGCCGGTCGCGATCCGCGAGGGGCATGCCTTCGCCGACACGGTGTTCGGCGGCCGGCCCACGATTGTGGACCACACCAACGTCCCGACCGCGGTGTTTTGCGAGCCTGAAATCGGCGCCGTTGGGCTCACCGAGACCCAGGCGCGGGAGAGATTGGGGCGGGTCGACATTTACAAGTCCACCTTCCGGCCGCTCAAGGCGACGCTGTCGGGCCGTCACACGCGGGTGCTGATGAAGCTTGTCGTCGACGGCGCCACGGACCGGGTGGTCGGCGTTCACATTGTGGGCGAGGGCGCGAGCGAAATGATCCAGCTCATCAGCGTTGCGGTGAAGATGGGCGCCACCAAGGCCGATGTCGACGCCACCATGGCGCTCCACCCGACGGCAGCGGAGGAACTGGTGACGATGCGCGAGCCTGTCGCGCGGTATGGAAATCAGGCGGCCGGGTAGGGGGTGCGAAGCAGCGGCCACGGCAGAAAATGGTACCTTCGGAACCTGGAGATGGCGGCGTGGGGAACGATCAGCTTTGCGACGAAGCGGGGGCCTGCAGTCGGCCTTATTTCGGCTTCTCGAAGCCGTTGCATTCTACAGTCGCACACTGGAATTCGGCAAGCATCGCAAAAAGCATTGACCCGGCTCTCCGGGCCACGGCTGTCCGCTAAACGCCAGATTGTGCGGAAACCTTGCGGAACGAACTGGAATATCGCATATGATATCATTGATCTCAATGATATCATGGAGCCCACGATGGCCGGCAATTTGCACGTGCGTAACCTGGACGACGCATTGATCGCGAGGCTGAAGCGGCGTGCGGCCCGGCACGGTCGCTCGACTGAGGCCGAGCATCGGGAAATCCTCCGTCAAGCTCTCGCCGCCGAGGTCGAACCTTCCTTCGACGCATTGGCTGCCGAGCTCCGGGAACTCACAAAGCGAAGGAAGCAGACGCCGTCGGAGGTCCTGCTGCGTGAGGGACGCGACGAGCGGTGAGCCCGCTCGTCATCGACGCCAGCGTCGCTGTGAAATGGGTGGTGGAGGAGTGCGGGACGCAGCAGGCGCTGATGCTGCGCCGGCAGGCGAAGCTGATTGCGCCAGACCTGCTAATAGCGGAGTGCGCGAATATCCTCTGGAAGAAGGTCCAGCGGGAGGAGCTGTCCAGACAGGAAGCCTTTCTTGCAGCCCGGCTCCTGCAAGCGGCGGACATCGAGCTGTTGCCGACCCGTTCTTCAATGGAGGCAGCGACACGTATCGCGCTCGAACTCGATCATCCGGCCTATGATTGCATCTACCTCGCGCTGGCGATCGACAATGGCTGCAAGTTCGTCACCGCCGATCAGCGCCTCCTCCGCAAGCTTGATCAGGGCGGGCAAGCGGCCCTTCGCGCGCGGGTGATATCGTTGACAGAGGCCGCCAAGCTCTAGCTTGGCGCGGTATG
Source organism: Hyphomicrobiales bacterium (assembly GCA_021323775.1). Taxonomy (GTDB): domain Bacteria; phylum Pseudomonadota; class Alphaproteobacteria; order Rhizobiales; family Xanthobacteraceae; genus JAJPKK01. The sequence goes on along the minus strand of JAJPKK010000327.1, from coordinate 21,004 downwards.
ATTGACGGCATCTTGAGGCTTGGATCTGCCGACGGCCCCCTGTCGCAAGGGGGAATTTGGCGTTTCGACGAGCGGATCAGGTGCGGTCATGTATCCGGCCTGTGGGCGCGGTGCATTGACCGCTGGCCCTGAGGGAGTACGTAGTCGGGTTCCAATCATGGCCGCGCGCTGCGATGCGCGATGACTCTGCGGAGTGTCCCGATCCGGTCTCTGACCGTTTGCCGTCACGCCAGGTTGCCCTTTCCGATCCTGGCGATTCCATCTCGTCGGGACGCGCCGTAGCCAGCGCGACAAGCCGGGTCGCGCTCCACCCTCTCAATGTCACGACTCAGTCGGTAACCGCCCCGCGGCTGGCGGTTGATACGAGCTTGATATACTTGGCCAGTACGCCGGTGCTGTAGCGCGGCTTGGGCTGCTTCCAGAGCTTCCTTCGCCGCGCAAGTTCTCTTGCCGGAACGTTGAGCTCGATGAGATGCTTCTTGGCGTCGATCGTGATCGAATCGCCATCTTCCACCAGCGCGATCACCCCGCCCTCGTACGCTTCCGGCGCCACGTGACCAACCACCATGCCCCAGGTCCCGCCGGAAAACCGGCCATCGGTAAGCAGCCCGACGGATGCGCCGAGGCCTTGTCCGATGAGGGCCGAGGTCGGAGCGAGCATTTCCTGCATGCCCGGTCCTCCCTTCGGACCCTCGTAACGGATGACGATGACGTCACCCGGCTTGATTTTCTTCGCCATGATCGCCTTCAGGCATTCTGGCTCGGAATCGAAAACGCGCGCCGGCCCGGTGATCGACGTTTGCTTTAGCCCGCTGATCTTGGCGACGCAGCCTTCGGGCGAAAGATTGCCCTTCAGAATTGTGAGATGTCCCTGCTTGTACAGGGGGTCTGACCATGGGCGGATCACGTCCTGATCCTTCCGTGGCTCGGCCGGAACGCTCTTCAGCATCTCGGCCATGGTCTTGCCGTGGATGGTCATGCATTCGCCATGCAAGACGCCATTGACGAGCAGCATTTTCAGCACCTGCGGCACGCCGCCGGCGGCATGGAAATCCGTCGCTACATAGGGGCCTGAGGGTTTGAGATTGCACAGCACCGGCACCTTGCGCCGCACGCGCTCGAAGTCGTCGATCGTCCATTTCACGCCCGCCGAATGCGCAATGGCGAGATAGTGAAGCACTGCATTGGTGGAGCCGCCGGTCGCCATGACGAGGGCCACCGCGTTTTCGATCGACTTTCTGGTGATTATGTCGCGGGGCTTCAGGTCGCGGCGAATTGCCTCGACCAGCACGCGCGCAGACTCCGCAGCCGAATCGGCCTTTTCCTTGTCGGGCGATGCCATCTGCGATGAGCCGATCAGGCTCATGCCCAGCGCTTCGAACGAGGACGACATTGTGTTTGCGGTGTACTGGCCGCCGCAGGCGCCCACCGACGGGCAGGCGTTTTTCTCGATGCCCTCGAAATCCTCCTGCGACATCTTGCCGGCCGTGAACGCGCCGACCGCTTCGAAGGGGCTGACGATCGTGAGCTTCTCGCCCTTCCAGAAGCCCGGCTTGATGGTGCCGGCATAAACAAAGATCCCGGGCACATTCATGCGCGCCATCGCCATCATGCTTCCGGGCATGTTCTTGTCGCAGCCGCCGACCGCAACAACGCCGTCCATGCGCTGGCCGTTGACGGCGACCTCGATGGAATCGGCGATAACCTCGCGAGACACCAGAGAATATTTCATGCCTTCGGTGCCCATGCCGATGCCGTCCGTCACGGTCGGAAAGCCGAACACCTGCGGCATCGCGCCGGCGTCCTTGAGAGCCTCCACCGCACGGTCCACGAGAGGCTGGATGCCGGCGTTGCAGGGGTTCATCGTGGAATGACCGTTCGCGACGCCGACAATGGGCTTCTCGAAGTCGCTATCCTGGAAGCCCACTGCCCGCAACATTGCACGATTCGGGGAGCGGGCCACGCCTTCGGTGATGAGCCGCGAACGTCTGTTAAGTCCTGTCACCTCAGTCTCCTTCCCTTGGCGCCCACCGCGGCGCTGTAGCGCTGTCATTCAACTTTGGCAATGCTGGCCTATCGCGGTTCGCGGTCGACTGGCATCACTTGCAGGGTGGACAAAGGCGCCCATTCGACAAGCTCAGAGGCCATGCCCAGCAACGCCCGGCCGCTCGGCGGCGGCGGGCGCGCTTCGCTCTGAGATTGTGTCGAAGAGCGCCCAGCCTGCGACGTTTCCGTATGACCGCAATCCGCTGTAAGTTCCTGGAGAGAAATGATTTCTCAAGAGCCCCGTATCATTTAAGCGGGGTAGCTGCGGCTTGACGGCTACGATCTCCACAACTTTAAGGGCGGCCGTGTGGCGGCGGGACCAAGCCGGACCTCAGTCTCTCTGTCGCACCTTTCATCAGCGCACGACCAGGACCGGACACGGAGCCAGATGCACGAGCCGGTCGGCCCTGCTGCCCAGCATTGTTTCGTATAGCTGGGAACGCCCTGCCGATCCGACGATAAGCAAGTCGGCCTTCAACTCGGAGGCAAGTTTGACAATATCGCGCACCGGATGGCCGACCAGGACGTGGGTGTGCAGCTTTACGTGATTTTCTTCGGCCGCCTTGCGCGCACGCTGGATAACCGTGTGAAAGCGGCGAGTCGCGGTGCCCACTTCCTCTCTGATCTCTTCAATAAACTCAGGCAGGTAGTCGATTTCCGCAACCGACACCATGTGAAGCTCGGAGCCATGTTCACTGGCCATTGTGATCGCCAGCGCCAACGCGCGAAACGCTCGCTCAGAGCCATCGTTGGCGCAGAGGATCTTGCTGAACATCGGGGCCCCCACGTTATTCGCTCTTGCCCGCTGCTCTTCGAAGCGGCGTCACCGCCCGATGCTGTTCTTCAGACGCAGGCTCCGGCTCTTTCTGCGGCAGCAGGTGGCGTGGCAGATAGAACGCATTGGCTATGAGCGTGGGGATAACAGCACTGGCGATGACGCCGGCGACGAGTATCGAATACTGGGATTGATCGATAATTCCGTGCGAAAGCCCAAAAAGGGATGAGATGGTCCCGAATGTCAGCCCCGTGGACATCAATAACGTCGTATACATCGCCTCCGGATCGGGCGTCTTGTAGACCCTTGTGACCGGATAAACGCCTACAAATTTGCTGACGAGTTTGGCCAGCAGCATGAAAATGAACGCGAACGGCGCCGTCATCAGGGCAGGGATTGAGACGAACGAGCCGGCGCGGATGAAATAGAACGGCGTCAACAAGCCGAAGGTGAGAGTCCGCAGTCGGCGGATAAGGACATGGTCTTTGCCGACTGTGCCGGCGAGCACCATGCCGATGATATAGGCGGGCAGCACCGCCTCGCTGTCGGCCCAGCCAGCCAGCGCACCCATTGCAAGCAGGCACAGCAGGAGAAATTTCGTCTCGAGCTCCGAGGGGCGATTGCCGTAGAGGCGGAAGAATCGCGGCGTGAGCCACGGCAGAACCGCAAAGACCGCGACGGCAACGACGGCGAAGATCAGCGTCTTCAAAGTGAACGGCGCGAAAATGAATCCGAGCGCGAGGACGGTGCCAAGGTCGTTGATGAAACAAGCCGCCAGAACCGTCTTGCCGTATTCAGTTTTGTTCAGCCCATATTCGATCATTACGGCGTAGACGACCGCGACCGACGTGGTGGACAACGCGACGCCGGCCAGCCAGCTCGGCATGACGTCCCAGCCCAGCACATAATACGCGCCCGCTGCGCAACCAAAGAACGGGAAGAAGAAGCCCGCAAGCCCGACCGCAGTGGCTTCCTTCCACTTTTTCTTGAACACCACCGGATCGAGTTCAGCCCCCGCAAGAAAGGTCAGAACAATCGCGCCGATGCCGGCGAGGAATTTGATCCACGATTCGTCGGTGCCTAGCACGGCCGACCCGATCGCAGCGCCAAGGATGAGCTGAGCGACCGTCCCGACGACGATCTCGGATAATGCAGTCGATATGCGAAACCAGATCGACAGCAGGCTCGCAATGAGTGCAAGACCCAGCCACAGTGCGGCAAGCGCCCAAACGCCCGTCATCGAAAAGTCTCCTGCTAAGTCTCAAAGCACGACCGCCGCCCGCGCGCCCGCCAGGGGACACACGTTCGCGCAACACACAACTTGGAGGCAGCAGGAGAATGATTAACTCCTGCCGACGCCAAGCGCCCGGCAGGAGTCATCAGCCTTATCGGCGGTTACGGGGGGACTCCATCCCGATCTGTGCGTCGATACGTAGCGGCAGAATCAGTTTTTTGCAAGGCTGGAGAATTTACTCGCTGCAGCGCCGACGCAGCTCCCAGCAATCCGCGAGATTGCTCTGCCGGGGCGCGGGCTGTCCGCCCAAAGCTTTCCGAAGCTCAGCGCGGACGAGTCGCGTGCGCGGATTGTGCAATAAACCGGGAGTAATCACGCGATGATGGCGGCCCGAGTTGAAGGAGGGCTTCCGTCAGGCTGTCGGCGACTTCGTTCCAGGCTTTGAAACGGGCGTCCGGGTCGTCGGGCATTGCGCGCGGCGTCGGATCATAAATGCGCGGCGGCAGGCCGTACTCGGGCCATGAGCCATAGCCCGGCATCGATCCATAACCCGATGGCGGCGTTCGCGCGCGACCGAGTGGAGCTGCCCCGTACTCGGGGCGTGGGCCATAAGCGGGTGAGGGCGTAAAGGCGTACGGCGCAGGCGGATAAGACGGCGGCGGACCATATTGAAGCGGTGCGCCATAAGAAGGCGGCAAACCGTAAGCGTATGACGGCCGCGCATGACGAGGTGTCTGGCCGTACGGATAGTGCGGCCTATGGCGGTGTCGCGCCGCATACGGGTACGGCAATGGTTGATAACCAGGCGATGCCCGCGCCGCGCCGGCTGCGCCGGCTGCGCCGGCTTGGCCAGAAGCGAACCCTGCGGCGATCAACACCGCCGGGGCGGCGATCGCAATGTAAAGCTGGCGCATGACATCCTCTGTCTTTTCCCCGGCAATGCTCAACACCGCGGTCGGACGGTTGTTCCGGCAGTCGACGCCGACGGAACGGTGTTCCGGCGCTTTTACTTGGTGAGGAATGCGCGCCAGTGGCGTCGGGAGGCAATGCGCTGTTCGACAGCTCGACGCCTCGAGCCATAAGATTGAAGGGTCACTGGCTCGCCCTGATCCCGGTCTCCTTGATGAGGTTTGCCCATTGCGCGGCTTCGGCCTTGAGGGCGGCGGAAAACTGCGCGGGCGAGTTGCCGATCACGACTACTCCGATGTCGGCAAACCGCTGGCGCAGGTCGTCCTGCGCCAGCACCTGAGCAGTGTCGCGGCTGATCTTGTCAATGACGCCGGGGGGCGTTCTCGCTGCGACCATCAGGCCGAATGATGCGATCACTTCGAACCCGGGAAAGCCGGATTCGGCGACCGTTGGAATCTCCGGCACGGCGGCGAAGCGATCGCGCGAGGTCACGGCCAATGCGCGCAGCTTGCCCTCGCGGACGAGCGGCAGCAGCGGCGCGATGTTGCCGAAGAACATGGTGATGCGGCTGCCCAGCAAATCCGTGATGACCGCGCTCGCGCCGCGATAGGGGATGTGCTGGAGGTCAAGCTTCGCCCGCCACTTGAAAAGCTCGCCGGCGAGATGCTGCGTGGTGCCGACGCCAGCGGAACCGAAGCTGTACTTCCCCGGTGTGGCGCGGACCAGCGCGACGAGTTCCTGCACGTTGTGGACCGGCAAGTCGTTCGGAACGGTGAGGAGGTTAGGCGTGAAGGCGACCTCCGAGACCGGCGCCAGCTCCTTGAGCGGATCGTAGTTCATGTTCTCGAACAGGCTCGGATTGACCACGACCTGCGCCGAGTTCGCAAGCAGGAGGGTGTAGCCGTCAGGCGCCGCCTTGGCGACCCGATCGCCGGCAATGTTGCCGCTGGCGCCCGGCACGTTCTCGACAATCACCGACCGGCCCCAGAGCTGGGCAAGCTTGTCGCCAATCGCCCTCGCGATGATGTCGTTTGGCCCGCCAGGCACGTAACCGACGAGGATGCGCACCGTGCGCTCGGGGAAAACCGCCTGTGAAGACGCGGGGTCGGCTGCGAACGCCAGGAGACACATCGCAATCAACGCGCCAATCGCTTTCATGAGAGTCTCCGATCCCGGCGCAGGTCGCGTCACAGCCCGAACACCCACACCACGGTGGCGTTGCCCTGCATGCGCAGTTCCGGCGTACGGCTGACCCTGCCGCGGGTGTTTCGCGGCGGCGCCGCGCCCGGGCCGGCGCAGCACAGGCCCGATGCGATCGCGATGTATTGCTTGCCATTCACCGCATAGGTCATCGGCGGCGCGTTGAAGCCGGAGCCAACATTGATGCGCCACAACTCGTCGAGCGTCTGATCGTCATAGGCAAGCACTGTTCCGTCGATCAGCGCAGTGACCACCACGCCGCCCGCGGTCGACAGCACGCCGGCGGAGTTCGGATAGGGCAGGTCGATGCGCTTCCTGATCTCGCCGGAGCCCGGATCAAGCGCAATCAAGCCGCCGGTGACGCGGCCGCCGTCGCCGATCGCGCCGCCAAAGAACTTGCCCTTCACGTGCGCGGCGGCGTCGGGGGTCACCTGGCCGCACCCCTCGTGGGTCGGAACATAGAGCATCCCGGTATGGCGGCTGTAGGACGGCGGCCAGAAATTCGTGCCGCCCGCGATGTCCGGACAGATGCGGCGCGCAACCTTGTCCTGCACCGTGTTGGCCGGCTCGGCATAAAGCTGGAGGTCTTTCGTCGCATCATATTCAAGCCGCTTTCCGGTCTTGGGGTCGATGCCCTTGGTCCAGTTCACCTGCTTGACCGTCTGCACGGCCTTGAGGAACTGGCCATTGATCCGGTCGAACGTATATTCGAAGCCGTTGCGCCCCGCATGGGCGAGAATCCTGCGATCTTCGCCGTTGACCTTGGTGTCGATGATGATGTGGCTGCCGGTCTCGTCGTAATCGCGGTTATCGTTCGGCGTGTATTGGTGATACCACCTGATCTTGCCGGTCGCGGCATCAAACGCAATGGCGCTCGAAGTGTAGAGGTTGTCGCCAGGGCGATAGGTGGCGTCGAACGCCGGCACGGGGTTGCCGGAGCCCCAATAGGTCAGGTTGGCGTCCGGGTCGTAGGAGCCCGTGACGTAGAAGGCGCCGCCGCCGGTCTGCCATGAGTTCGGGTTCTTCCACGTCTCGCTGCCGGGCTCGCCAGGTGCGGGAATCGAATAGGTCTTCCAGACGATGTCGCCCGTCTTGGGGTCGAGCGAGGCCACCCAGTTGCGCAAACCCCGGTCGCCGCCGGAGCCGCCGACCAGGATGGCGTCCCTGAGGGCGAGCGGCGCCGCCGTCAGCTCAAGGTCGGCCTGATCGAGCAGATTTTTGTCCCAGACGACCTTGCCGGTCTCCTTGTCGGTCGCGATCACCCGCCCCTCGTAGCCGGTGACCGAGATGACGAGATTGTTCCACAGTGCGACGCCGCGGTTGCGGTCCTGCTTCTCGAGCTTCGGGTTCATCTGCCACACGATCGGGCCCGAGGTCCCGGAGCGCACGTCGATCTTCGACACGATGCCCCAACTGTCGACCATGTACATGTAGCCGTCTTCGACGAGCGGCGTCGCCTCGAGACTCTCGTTGTTCGAGGTGCCGCCGAGCGCTACGGCGAAAAGCAGCTTGAGGTTTCTGGCGTTGGTCCGGTTGATCGCGTCGAGGGTCGAGTAGCGCTGCGCCGTATAGTCGTGGTGGTTCATCAGCCAGTTCTGCGGCTCCGGATTGACGAGCCGTTCGTAGGTCGTGTCCGCAGCATAAGCTGGCATCGCGCCTGCGAGCAGTGCGCCGAAGGCCGCGAGCATGCCGGGGCGGCGGTTCTTGGACATCGTCATCAATTCCTCCCTGTTTTTTCGCCTTGCCCGGCTGAGAAGAAGTCAGCTCAGAAGTCGGGCGTTTTTGCCTCGGGCTGCGGAAACAGGTTCTGGTTGAAGAAATCGCCGTTGTTCTCGCAGACGGTCTCCAGCATCGGGGCGTTAACCTTGAACCATCGCCTCGTCATGGTCAGCGGCGCGTTGAACGCGTCGGGGTCTTCTACCGTGACCAGCGCGGACATGCCCTTGCCTCCCGGCTCGATGGTGAAGCGCTCCACGACGTGCAGTTTCTCGCTGTGCGGCGTGCGAAAATTATCGATGTAGCTGATCTTGGTGGAGAGCCCGATGGTATCGACCACCAGCGTGTCGCCGTTTTCGTAATGGCCGATCGATTCGCCGAACCAGGACGGTTTCACGTGCTCCGAATGCTTGTCGGTGAGGTAGATGCGGCGCACCAGATTGTAGCGCTGCCACATCATCCACACCTCCTTGGGGGTCTGGATGAAATACACCGGCTCGAACGGCCACAAAAGCTGGCCGGGAACGCCTCCCGGCCAGCACCGCGCTTGCGCCGTAAAGGGAATGTCGCGCACGCCCTGCAGGATCTCGTCGTTGGTCGCCTGAATCTGCTCTGCCGCCCACGGCTTGAGCACCGGGTCTTTGGTATTGGTGATGCGCTTGGTCGCGCCCCTGCCGGATTGATTCCCCTCGGTGTTATTCCGGAAAGGATAGGCCGGGTCATTCCTGATCGGACCATGGCCGGCTCCGGGCGGCGGATCCGCCCAATCTTCATCGTTCGACTGCCAGCCGAAACTCGCCGAGGCAAATTGCGGGATGGCGTTCGCCGGCTCCGCCCGCGCTGTGCCCGCGGCAAGCGTCACCGCCGTCAGGCAGGCGGCAAAACCCGCCGATAGTCCGCGCCAACCAGGTGCAAGTGATTCGGCTTTCAACTTCTTCAGTCCGGGCATCATTTCCTCCTTGAATGGCGCCGCTCCGTCCCGGGAAGGCAAACGCGTCCGGTATGGCTGCCGCAGAGAGGCGCCTACGCTTCTTGCCGGACGACTCCACGCAGAGTGATCGCATTTCGGGAGCGGGACAAGAGCCGCCTATCATGGCATGCCGCCTGCCCGATTTGAATACATTGCCGCAAATCAGGTCTTCGCCAGCTTCGCGTTTCATTTTGTTGCTCGGGCCTGTTGGTTGAAATGGGGCGAAGCGCCGTCTACCCTGCCTCGTCTGAGAGGGCGCCACGGGCGGCTCGAAGGCGGGATAGTCGGCGGCCCCAGGCGAGGGAGGGATGTGCGGACATGCGGATCGGAACTTGCTTGCCTCGCGCGTCGGCCTTGCCTCGCGATCCATTTGGCGTGCTGCGGCGCTATGCGTCAGCCGTGGCTCTCGGCGCGGTCGCTGCGGCTGTTGCGACCGGCCCGTCTGCGCCCGCGCAACTTTCGGTGCAGGAGAAAGCGCTTGTCGAAAACAAGATTCCTCATCTGGCGTCGGCCACGTTTGCTTGGCTCGCCTTGGGCGTCGATTGGCTCGACCCGCCGCCTGGACTGGGCCGCGGCCCGATCCGGCAGGATCCCGCCTATCCTTTCCATGGCAACCGGGATGGCCCTGGACAGGTGACGCCGCACATCGGCAACACGAAGGACCCGGTGCTCAAGCCGTGGGCGGCAAGGCAGATGCAGGACTCGAACGACGAGGTCCTGAGCGGCAAGCGCGGACTTCCGTTTTCCGCGCAATCGTTCTGGTATCCGGGCGGCGTTCCCGAGCAACTGCTGACGCCGGCACAGCCGTTCTATTTCATCCAGACGCCCAAGGAAGTGTGGATGATTTGGGAGAGCGATCACATGGTGCGCCGGATCTACATGACTGACCAGCACTCAGAGAGCGTGCGGCCGTCATGGTTCGGAGAGTCGATCGGTCATTACGAAGGCGGCGACACCCTGGTGGTCGATACCATCGGGCTTCAGGTCCACAACAGCTTTCTCGATTGGTTTCGCACCCCGCACAGCGAGAAGCTGCATGTGATTGAGCGCTTCAAGTTGTCGGCCGATGGCGGGACGCTGGAAGCCCTGGTCAAAGTCGACGACCCGGACACTCTCAACGAACCGCTCTACATGATGCGGCGCTGGCGCAAGGCGCCCAACCTGCTGTTGGAAATGGTCTGTGCCGAAAACAATGAGGATCGTTTCGGCAAGAACCTATTCCCCATTCCGCAGGCCGAAAGGCCGGATTTTTGAATGCCGGAGCGCGGGCGAACAATTCCTGCGCTGCTCTGGACGGCCACATGCGCGACCGATATTTCTTACGACCTCCGGATAATCGGAGGTCGTAGTTCACCGTGTCGGAGGTCGTGGTTGACCGTCAATGCTTGTCCGGATACCTGCTGACGAATGCATTGCGGTTTGGCATCTGCACTTTCGGCAAGGTCTCGGCGTTCATCGCGTCATTCTCGCCGATGATCTTGTTGCCGGCCAGAATATAGGCCGTCAGAGCGTAGACCTCGTCGTTGGTCAACGACTTCGGCTGTGGCCATGGCATCGCGCGTCGCACGAAGTCGAAGATCGTGGTGGAATTGGGAACGTAGAGCGCCATGGTCCGGCCCGACTTGCCGGGCGCATTGATGAGCACGGAATTGCTGCCGTCATGGCCGTCCTTGCCGTGGCACGCTTCGCATTTCTGTGCGTAGATGGCGGCGCCTTGCGCAGCCGTTCCGCTGCCGGGCGGCAGGCCTTTGCCATCCGGACCAATGCTTATGTCCCAAAGCGCAAGTTCGGCTTCGCTGATCGGCTTGCCAAGCCCCGGCAGGTCGGCGGCGTTCGCGGCGGCCGCGCAGCCGAGACAAAGCCCGACCGATATGGCGACGGTCAAAAAATGCTCAGCCGTAAACATGCTTGATCTCCCCGTTGTGGTCCACCGCCCAGCTCGTGATCACATTCATATGCCCCATTGGGAATGCCGTGACCGGAGTGTTGACCTTCGGCTCGCCGCGCTCGGCGAACATCTCGCTGCGGGTCGGCTGCACGTTGCCAGCCTCGTCCCACGCGCGGCTCTGCAGCACCACCGGCTGACCGTCCCAGCGCCAGGGCATGCGAAACCGCGTCAGAGCCTTGCTGAGCACCGGTTCAACAAGGGCGGCCTCTGCCCAGCTCTTGCCGCCGTCGGCCGAAACCATGACTTTCGCGATGCGCCCGTTGCCCGAATATGCGAGGCCGGAAATCTCATAGAAGCCCGGTCCCTTCAGCGTCAGCCCGGGTGATGGTTGAGTGATGAAGGATTTCACCTCCATCGGGAAGAAGAACTGCCAGATCTTCGGGCCCGCGACGCGATACGTGTATTGCAGCGTCTCATTGATGGCCATGACCGGCTCCTCGATCAGCTTGATCCGGTGCAGCCATTTGACGTTCATGTTGCCTTCATAGCCGGGCACCAGCAGGCGCATCGGATACCCTTGCGCCGGGTTGATGCGCTCGCCGTTCTGATAGAGCGCCACCATTGCGTCATCGAGCGCCTTGGCGAGCGGAATGCTCCGATTCATGCTTGGCGCGTCGGCGCCTTCGGCGAGGAGCCACTTCGCCTTCGGATCGATGCCGGTCTCTTCGAGCAGCGTGGAAAGCCGCACGCCAGTCCATTCGGAACAGGACAACAAGCCGTGGATCGCCTGCACGTTGGCCTGGATTGGGTCCTTGTTGTAGAGCGGCGCGCTGTTGCCGCCGCATTCGACAAAGTGGATGCGCGTCACCTTCGGATAGCGCGACAGCGCTTCGAGGTCAAAAACCAGGGGCTGCTTCACCAGGCCGTGGATGACCAGGCGGTGCTTGCTCGGGTCAATATCCGGAAAACCGGCCCGGGCAACCACGAAATGCAAACCGGCCGGCGTAATGGTGCCGTCGAGAAGATGGTGCGGCGTTCGCGCGTTGCTGGTGCGCGCCTCGTTGTTGGGGTTGGTGAGCGTGCGGACGACCTTGCTCTCGTACTTCGCGGGCACCCCATAAGGCGGGATGACGGTGCCGGGCTCTTTGCTCCACGGATCGACCGGCAAGGGCTCGGCGGCGGCTGCCAGCGAACTCCCGATGCCCGCCGTTGCAGCGCTCGCGAACAGCATTCCACGCCCAAGAAGGGCTCTGCGGTCGACGAGGCCATTGCCGGCCACGTCGGGCAAACGTGACGCGAGTCTTTCGTTCTTGTTGATCATGGGCTCCTCCTCCGAGGTGTTGGCGGCGGCCTGAACATCTTCAAGCCGCCAGGTCCAAACATACCATGTTGGCAGGAACTGAGTCAGACTTCGCGAGGACCATTTTTGCGCGTCGGTTGCTTCCCCCCACGGCCTTGCGCTACATGAAGATGTGGCAGTTCGCGGCGCCGGCAGCGCCGGCCAGATGGCGCGCGCAAGACGGCGCATCGAACGAATGCCGACGAGGGGGACCTCACGATGAACCCGACGGGATTAGCCCGCCTTCTTGCCGCCGCGGCTTTCGGTCTCGCAGTCACTGGCGCCGCATTCGCGCAAAGCGTCAAAGTCGGCGCCATCTATCCATTGAGCGGAGTGGCCGCGTCCGTCGGCGTCTATGCCAAGGCAGCCATCGAGGTGGCGACGGATATCGTCAATAACGACCATCCCGAACTCGGCGACCTGCCGCTCGCCAAGGGCGCCGGGCTCACCGGCCTGGGCGGCGCAAAGCTTGAGGTGGTTTTTGCTGACAACCAGGGCACTCCCGCGGCCGGTCAGAACCAGGCCATTCGGCTCATCACCGAAGAGAAGGTTGTCGCCATCAACGGCGCATACCAGTCCGGCATCACCTTGACGGCCAGCGCCGCTGCCGAGCGATATGGAATCCCGTTCCTGACCGGCGACTCCGTTGCCGCCAACCTGACTGAGCGCGGCTTCAAGTGGTTCTTTCGCACCACGCCGATCGCCAGCGATTTCGCGCGCATCTACATGGAATTCCTCAAGGACATGAAAGCAAAGGGCGCCAGGATCGACTCCATCGCGATCGTCCACGAGAACACCGAATACGGCACCTCGGTCGCATCCGTCGTCACCTCGACTTTCAAAGCGAACGGGCTCAACATCACTCAGAACATTCCCTATTCGGCCAATGCGACCGACGTTCAAAGCCAGGTGCTGCAGCTCAAGGACAAGAAGCCGGATGTGCTCATTTTCGTCAGCTATACGGCCGACGCGATCCTTTACGCCAAGACGATGAAGTCGCTCGACTACAAGCCGCCCATCATGATTGCCGATGATGCGGGTTTCTCCGACCCCTCCTTCGTCGCCGCGGTCGGGAATATCGTGCAGGGCGTGTTCAACCGGTCCTCATGGAGCGTTGGAGCGCCGGGCACGAAGACGTATCTTGTCAACGACATGTACAAGAAGAAATCGGGCGTGGACCTTGACGACACCACAGCCCGCATCATGCAGGGCTTCATGGTGCTGGTGGACGCCATCAATCGCGCTGGATCGACCGAACCAGCCAAGATCCAGGCCGCGCTGCGGGCGACCGACCTCAAGCCGAGCCAGCTCATCATGGGTTTCAAAGGCGTGAAGTTCGACGAGAAGGGCCAAAATGTCCTGGCCTCGGCGCTCGTTATCCAACTGCAGAACGGCGTGAACTACGTGCCCGTATGGCCTAAGGATCAAGCGGCCGCCGAGCCGGTTCTCGTCTACAAGGGATGGTGATTATCTCTGTGATTCCGGGCTCTCGCTATGCGAAGCAAAGTCGTGTGGCGTGAATGTCTTCGACCTTCATACAGGTGATTGCGAGCGGGCTGCTGCTGGGCGCCGTCTATGCGCTGTTCTCGTCGGGACTGACGCTGATCTGGGGCATGATGAATGTCATCAACTTCGCGCATGGCGACTTCGTCATGCTCGGCATGTATGTGGCGTTTGTCGTCTGGACGGTGATGGGCGGGGGGCCCGCCGCCGCGGTTCCGATTGCCGCGCTTGTGCTGGCGAGCCTGGGGATCGTGTGTTACTTCGTCCTGATCCGCCACATCACCCGCGGGCCAATGCTGGCGCAAATACTCGGGACCTTCGGCCTCGCGCTCCTGCTGCGTTACTCGGCATTTTGGTATTTCGGGACGAGTTTTCGTACGCTGCCGGAAACGCTGGTGGGAGGGACTTTGCCGATCGGTCCGATCCGCATTGAATCGTCGCGGCTGCTCGCCGGCGTCGTGGCGCTGGTTGTTACGGTCTGCCTTCACCTGCTCCTCACGCGCACAACGCTCGGCAGCCGTATGCTGGCGGTCGCAGAGGATGCGGACGCAGCGGAGTTGATGGGGATTCGACCCGACCGCATGCAGGCGATCGCCTGGGGTCTGGCGGCTGCCGCCACCGGCATTGCGGGCGCGCTGATCGCGAACTTCTTCTACGTGGCGCCGAGCGTTGGCGAGACGCTCGCGATCGTCGCGTTTGTCACCGTCTCGCTGGGCGGCTTTGGCAGCGTTCCCGGCGCGCTGGCGGCCGGGCTTCTGATCGGCATCGTCGAGCAGGTTTCAGCTTATGCGATCGGCGCGATCTACAAAGATATCGTCGTCTATGCGCTGTTCGTGCTTGCCCTGTGGCTGCGGCCGGTCGGCTTGATGGGCAGAGCATGATGAAGCGCGCCGCATGGCCGATCGCCAGCGCCGTCCTCCTCGGCTATCCTCTGATATTCTCGACGCCGTTTCAGCAACGTCTCGGCGCGCTTATACTGCTCTATGCGATCGGAGCGTCGGCCTGGAACATCGTCGGTGGTTATGCCGGCCTCATCTCGGTGGGCCACGCAGTGTTCTTCGGCTGCGGCGCGTATGGAGCGCTCGCCTCCTATCAATACCTCGGCCTGCCGCCCATCGGCGGCCTTCCAATCGGGGTCGCGGCGAGTATTGGCATTGCCGCCATCGTCGGCATACCGACGCTTCGGCTGTCAGGGCACTATTTCAGCATGGCCACGATCGCGGTCGCGGAGCTGGTGCGGCTCGTCGTGTCGAACAGCGAGTGGCTTGGAGGCGCCCAGGGCCTCAGCGGCCCTCCGGTGCCGCGCACCTTGCTCGATCTCTCGTTCGTTTCAGCGTTGCCTTACTATTATGTATTTCTCGGAGTGCTTGCGGCCATGCTTGCGCTTACGCGGCAGATGGAGCGCAGCCGCATCGGGTATTATCTCCGCGCCATCCATGACAGCGAACGTGCAGCGCGCACGCTCGGCGTGCCGGTGTCTCGTTACAAACTTTACGCCTATATGATGAGCGCGGCTCTCACCGCCGTCGCCGGCGCGCTCTACGCTGTTATGTTTGGCTTCGTTGACCCGGAATCAGGGCTCGGCATCCTGATTTCAATCAAAATGTTGATCATGGCTGCGCTCGGCGGCGCCGGGCTGTTGCTCGGTCCCCTGGCGGGTGCGGTCATCCTGGTGCCGCTGGAGGAATTCTCCAATAGCCTGCTGGGAGGCGTCGGCGCTGGCGTTACCTTCCTGGTCTATGGCGCGATCATCGTGGTCATTGCGCGACTGCAGCCGGGAGGACTGCTGAGACCCATCCCTGGCGCGCTGCGCAAGCGCAGCGCACGGGCGAAGTCGTGAGGCGCCGGTGCTGATCGAAGCGCGCAACGTCAGCAAGACCTTCGGCGGCTTCAAAGCGCTCGACAACGCGAGCCTTGCCATAGAGCCTGGCATGATTCTCGGCCTGATCGGTCCCAACGGAGCCGGAAAATCAACTCTGTTCAACTGCCTCACGGGCGATGTGTCGCCGACATCGGGCGAAGTGTTTCTAGATGGCCGCGATGTGACCCGGTTGCCCCCTGAGGAGCGTGCACGCCTCGGCCTTGCCCGCACCTTTCAGGTGCCCCAGACTTTCGAACAAATGACTGTACTCGAGAACGTGATGATTGGTGCGTTCTTGCGAACGGCTCACACCGGCGAGGCCATGGATCGCGCCCGCGAGGTGATTGAGTATGTCGGTCTTGGAGCTGTCGCCGAGGCGCCGGCTCGGAGCCTTGGTACGCCCGGGCGCAAGCGGCTTGAGATCGCGCGGGCTTTGGCAACCAGTCCGAAAGTGCTGCTGCTGGACGAGGCGATGGCGGGTCTGATGCCTGCGGATATTCAGCGGGCGATCGCGCTGATCCGGAAAATCCATGCCGCCGGCATCACTCTTATCATTGTTGAGCATATCATCGAGGTCATCGTTTCGCTGGCAAGACAGGTCATCGTGCTTCATCAGGGCCGCGCAATCGCCAGCGGCGCGCCGGCGGAAATAACCTCCAATCCGGAGGTGATCGAAGCCTATCTCGGCAAGCGCAGAGCGAGCGCTGCGCCGGCGCGAAGAGCAGACGGCGCGTCAACATGACGTTGCTTGCAGTCGAGCACATCGAAGTACGTTACGGCGGTCTCATCGGCGTCGCCGACGTCTCGCTCGAAGTTCCATCAGGCGCCGTCGTGGCGTTGCTCGGTTCCAACGGCGCCGGGAAAACGACGACCCTCAATGCCATTGCGGGCCTGGTCCCAACCACCAGGGGATCGATTACGCTGGGAACCGAGCGCATCGACCGCAAGCCCGCTTACGCCATCGTGCGCAAGGGCTTGGCGTTGTCGCCAGAGGGTTGGCGGCTATTTTTGCAGCAAACCGTCGAGAGAAACCTCCGGCTTGGTGCAACGCCCGTCGCTGACCGCTCGCGCCAGGCAGCTTTGCTGGAACGGGTTTATGCTGTCTTTCCAAAACTTGCGGAACGTCGCCATCAATATGCCGGCACCCTGTCGGGTGGAGAGCGTCAAATGCTGGCGATCGGGCGCGCCCTGATGAGCAGCCCAAAGCTCCTGATGCTCGATGAGCCGAGTCTCGGCCTTGCTCCCGCCGTGATCGATTTCCTGTACGAAACGCTGGTCCGCCTGCGTCGAGAGGGGTTGACCATTCTGCTTGCCGAGCAAGCGATCGAAATGGCCCTCGAGGTGGCGGACTACGCCCACGTGCTCCAAGTGGGCCGGAGCGTATTGTCAGGGCCCGCACGGCAGATCGCGCGGGATCCTGAGGTGCAGCGGATCTACCTTGGGGTTGGCGAGATTCGCGCCGCTGAGCCGACCTGATGGAGGCAGCTTGCCGTGACCAGAGAGCGACATCGCAGCCCCTGTGTCGACCTCCTCGATCCTCTGCCGGCGGACCCGCAAAGCGCCAGCTTTGTGAGCCTGGAGCACGCAGAAGCGCTTGGCCTGTGCCCTGCGAGCCGCCTCCCGTTTACGCTCAGGATTCTTGCCGAATGCGCCCTGCGGCGCGCAGCGGACCTGTCGCAAATCGACCTGTCTTTCCTCGGCCGGCGGCCGCGCGCCGGCCTGATTGAGTTCTATCCCGCGCGGCTGCTGCTGCAGGATTTCACCGGCGTGCCGCTGATGACCGATCTCGCGTCGATGCGGGACGCCGTTGCTGCGCGCGGCGCGGATCCGCGCAGCGTCAGCCCGAAACTGCCAGTCGATTTCGTGCTCGATCACGCGCTGATTGCCGAGTATGCGGGGCGGCCAGACGCGCGCGATTTGAACGAGCGCATCGAAATCGAGCGTAATCGCGAGCGGTTCGAATTCCTCAAATGGTGCGCGGGCGCCTTCGACAATATCCGCCTGCTCCCGCCCGGGACCGGAATCATGCACCAGCTCAATCTTGAGCACCTCGCCTCTGTGGTGCGGACGGAAACTGTCGCGAACCGCACGCTCGCAATTCCCGACACGCTGCTTGGCGCCGACAGCCACACCACGATGGTCGGCGGTCTCGGCGTGCTCGGCTGGGGCGTCGGCGGCATCGAAGCGCAAGCCGCCATGCTTGGCCACCCGACGCTGGTCAGCCGACCGCGCGTGATCGGGTTGCGGCTCGAAGGGGAGCTGCCGCCGGGCGCCATCTCCACCGATCTCGTCCTGCATGTTTGCGAGCTGCTGCGTAAGCATGACGTGGCGGGAGCGTTTGTCGAAGCATGGGGTGACGGCGTTGCGCAGATGCCGGTGGAGACCCGCGCAACCATCGCAAATATGGCGCCCGAATATGGCGCGGCCGGCGTCTATTTTGCAATCGATGACGCGACCTTGCGCTATTTGCGGCTGACAGGCCGCGATGAGCAGCATGTGCGAAGGGTCGAATCCTTCGCCAAATCGCAGCTTCTGTGGCATGCGGCCAATTCCTCGGTCGACCCCTCGATCTATGACGCGGTGGTCGACTTCGACTTGTCATCGGTCGAACCGTCGGTCGCGGGTCCGACAAGGCCGCAGCAGCGCGTACCGCTGTCCGCAGCACGCGATTCGTTCGAGCGCGCCTTCGGTCGGCCCGGCGTCCAAATGCGCTCGAAGGATACAAGCCGCGCTTCAGGGGAGCCGACCGATCGTCGGCGGTCGCTGCGCGATGGCGACGTCGTGATCGCCGCCATCACGAGCTGCACGAACACCGCCAATCCGGCGGCGATGATCGCGGCCGGACTGGTGGCGCGCAACGCGGTCCGACGGGGATTGAGGGTCAAGCCCTGGGTCAAGACTTCTTTCGCGCCGGGCTCGCGCGTCGTGAGCGCCTACCTTAGCGCGGCGGGCTTGCAGCGCGACCTCGATGCCTTGGGATTCCAGGTGATCGGCTTCGGCTGCACCACCTGCAACGGCAACTCCGGTCCGCTCGCGGCCGGGCTTGAACAGGACATCATCACCCGCGATTTGACGGCGGTTGCCGTGCTCTCCGGCAATCGCAATTTCGAGGGCCGCATCCATCCGCTCGTGCGCGCCGCCTACCTTGCGTCCCCGGCGCTTGTGATCGCCTACGCGCTCATTGGCACGGTGCTGTGCGATCTTACCCGCGATCCGCTCGGGATCGATGCAGACGGCCGTCCGGTCATGCTCTCCGATGTCTGGCCCGCGGATGTCGAGATCGCGGAGTTGTCGGCCTGCGTGACCGCCGATCAATATCGAGATGTCTATTCCAGGGACTTTGGCGGTCACGCCGGATGGCGAGGGGTCACGGGTGCCACTGGTCTGCACTATCCCTGGCGCGCCGACAGCACGTTCCTGGCGCCATTGCCGCTCGATGAATTCGGCAGAAATGACGCTGCGGGCGATGTCATCGATGGCCTGCGAGCGCTCGCGATTTTTGCCGATGGCATCACGACCGACCACCTCTCGCCTAACGGCCAAATCAGGCCGGGCACGCCCGCGGCCGCCTATCTGGCGGGACGCGGCGTCGCGCCGCGCGATTTCGGAACCTACGCGGCGCGACGCGGACACTATGAGGTGGCGGTTCGCGGAACCTTTGCAAATCCTCATCTGCGCAATGAAATGCTGGACGGCGACCGTGGCGGCCTCACAATCCTGCTGCCCGAGGGCAAGAGGTGTTCGCTCTTCGAGGCCTCGCAGGCCTATCGGGCCCGTGGCGTGCCGACGATCATCATCGCCGGCAAGTCGTACGGCAGCGGGTCCTCACGCGATTGGGCCGCCAAGGGTCCGCGTTGTCTCGGCGTCAGAGCCGTGCTCGCCGAGTCCTTCGAGCGCATCCACCGATCGAACCTCGTCGCCGTCGGCATTCTTCCGCTGGTGTTTCTCAACGGCATCAATCGCATCTCCCTCGCCCTCACCGGGCGGGAGACATTCCGGCTGCGCGGCTTGAGCGCCGGCATCGCGCCGGGAGGCATGCTCCGGCTTGACGTGATCCGTGAATCGGGCGTCGCGGATCCGGTCGCGATCGGCATCGATCTCGACACCGACCGCGAGCGGGATCTCCTTCGCGCGGGCGGCCTGTTCTCCGTTCTGCTTGGCGAACTCACGGCCAAGGGCCGCGCGGCGCCACATTAGCGGCGGACGTCAAGGCGAGTCCGGCTGCTTCGGGATTCCTCAGAGTGAGACGATGCCGCGCATGACCGCGCACGTTGAGCCCGGTCGCGCACAGCGCATATCGCGCCGGGTTGTCGCCAAGCCTCGTGCGCCAGCCTCCGTTAAAGGGCCTTTGTCAGCCTCCGGCACAATAGGTGCAGCCAGCCTCTTGCGCGCGATTGACGCCCCAGGTCCCGGACGGGAGGACGGTGACGCCGGGGATCAGGTTTGCGGTCCATTCCTTCAGCGCTTCCTCTGGTGTCACGCCCGCGTTTGAGGCCAGCCTGCGGCTCTGGCCTCGCAGCGCAACACCGCATGCCCCGATCACGGCGCCCCTGGCGAGCAGGCGATCGAGCGCATTTTCGGCGTTCTGCAGCACGCCGGGCTTCGGCTGAAACCACGGGTTCTTAACGGCGGGAGCTTTGGTTTCGGGATCAATGATCTTGAACGACTCGCCGATCTTATATTTCTCCCACATGGCGCTCCCGAGAGCGTAAGGCAGCCCCTTATGGCGGAAGATCAAAACGGCGGTCGCGGACTCGTTCGGAGTGAGGAAGTTGTTGGTAAAGCCGAGTGGGAACCCGTCGTTGATGTCATAGACATCAAAGACCTGGCGATGACGGCCTTTGAGCGGCCCGGGCCAGTTCGGGCCGTCGGATTGCGCGGTCTGCGCCCGTGCCGTCGTTGTCCCAAGACCTGACAGGCCGACCGCCGCCAGCGCGGCGACGCGGCCGAAGAAACTGCGACGGGGTGTAACATCGGTCCTGTACTGATCGAAATCGCGCATCTGATCCTCCATTTGCGGGCTATGGGCGCTCAGTTAGCGAAGCGCGTCGCTCGCTGACGAGCGCGCGCCGGCTTTGTTGGGGGATCTCCCGACCTGGTCTCCCCACGAGAGCATGAACCATAGACGCCCTCCCCAGCAACGGGGTTGGCGAAGGAGTTCGGGGGCGACGCTCATCTGGCGCAGCTATTTTCGGTTGCCTTCTGCTTGGCGTTTGTACGCAACGCAGCAGCGGCGTTCGGCTTCTCTTGACCTGTGGTGAGGTTCTGCATAGGGGCTGGAGGATGAGCTGCTCAGCGTGCATTCCATTCTCGACACGCAGCGTTTGGCCAGAGTGAAAAATCGAGTAATCGCTTAATCCGCGGGTCTTCTGGCGCCACGATAAAAGACCTCTTTTGAATCTTGAGTGGGTGCAGAAGTGGTGCAGAAGCCTTAAGGGCGCGCGGCCTTGGCGAGAGCCTTGATCGCTCGGATGCAGTCTTGCGGGCGGCGGCAGCCGGTCAAGGGCGATTGGCGCGCGTTTAATCGCGCGCCAATCGCCGCTTAAGCGGTCGAGACCCTTGA
>JAJPKK010000338.1 GCA_021323775.1 Hyphomicrobiales bacterium | reverse complement strand
GGCACGCCGAGCGCCAGGCCTTGCTGCTCGAGGTCACCTCGGACCTGATCCGCGCCTCCGAGCCCGGCGAACTCGGCCGCATGACGTTCGAGCACGTCAGCTCAGCTCTCGGCGCCGTTGTCTGTACCAACTACCGGCTCGACCCCGCGAGCCAGCGCCTCCGGCTCGTGTTCGTGCACGGCATACCGCCTGAACGCCTGGAGGCGGCCAGCTCGCTTTCACTCGGTCAGGAATATTGCGGGACTGCCGCAGCAACTTGCCAGCCGTTTGTGGCTGACAAGCGGCGCATCGCGGCCGACCCCAAGGGCGGCCTCGTACGCGAACTCGGCGCCACCGCCTATGCCTGCTACCCGCTCAAGGCATCTAATGGCCGCCTGCTGGGCACGTTCGCAGTTGCCTCGGCGACGCGGGAGAGCTTCACCGCCGATGAGGTCGCCTGGCTCGGCACGATAACCAATTTCCTCGCCCAGGCTTGGGACCGGTTCGAGGCGGAGCAGGGCCTGCGCGCAAGCGAGGAACGCTTGCGCCTGTCACAGGAAGCCGCCCGCCAGGGTCACTGGGATTTCGACTTTGCCGCTGGTACGCTGGTCTGGTCGGACCAGGCGCGCAAGCTGCTCGGAGTCGGCCCGGCGGAGCCAGCATCAAGGGCGTTGCTGCTCTCACGCGTGTACGCTGAGGACCGCGCGCGGCTCGAGGAGCATATCGCGCGCAGCGCTCGTTCCGATGCCGATCACAGACGCCACCTTGAGTTCCGCATCGTTCTGGAGAATGGCGGCCTGCGCTGGCTGGAAGATCAGAGCTGTGTGAAAACAGATGCCGCGGGAATGCCGGTCCGCATGGTCGGGGTCCTGCGCGATATGACTGCGCGCAAGAATGCGGAGGAGACACGCGCGCGTCTTGCCTCCATCGTGACATCCTCGGCCGATGCGATCGTCGGCAAGACGCTCGAAGGTATCGTAACGAACTGGAATGAGGCGGCCGAGCGCATGTTCGGCTATTCTGCCCGCGAGATGATCGGACAGTCGTTCAGCCGCCTGATCCCGGCTGATCGGCAGGCAGAGGAGGACATCATCCTCGCCCGCCTGGCCCGGCGCGAGTGCATCGAGAGCTACGAGACGACGCTCATCGCCAAGGATGGACGGACCTTCGAAACGTCAATCACCGTCTCGCCCATGCGGGATGGGGCGGGCCGCATCATCGGCTGCTCGAAGATCATCCGCGACATCACGGAGCGCAAGCAGATGGAGTCGCGGCTTGCAGAGCGCGAAGCCCTGCTGGCGCTGTTCGTCGAGCACGCGCCGGCCGCCATCGCCATGTTCGATGACAAGATGCGCTATCTGGCTGCCTCGCGCCGCTACGTTGCCGATTTCCGCCTGCCGTCCGACATTGAGCTGATCGGCCGCTCGCATTACGAAGTATTCCCCGAAATTCCGCCGCGCTGGCGGGAGATTCACGACCGCGTGCTCGCAGGCGAGGAACTGGCTCACGAGGAAGATCCTTTCCCCCGCCTGGATGGTCGCCTCGACTGGTGCCGCTGGTTCATGAAGCCTTGGCGCACCGCCGACGGCCGGATCGGCGGCGCGCTGCTGTTCACCGAAGTGATAACCGAGCAGGTGGCGGCCAGGCACGCTCTCGCAGACAGCGAGGCGCGGTTCCGGGCCACGTTCGAGAATGCGGCGGTGGGCATCGCACACTTCGCCGCCGACTTCCGGTGGCTCAGGGTCAACGAGGCGCTGTGCCGCATTCTCGGCTACCGCGCCGATGAACTGGTCACCAAGTCCCTGGAAGAGATCAATCACCCGGACGATCTGCGGGCTTGTCTTGCCCAGGTCGAGCGCATGCGCGCCAGAGAGATCGACAGCTTTGGCATGGACAAGCGCTACATCCGCAAGGACGGCTCGATCGTCTGGGCCAGGCTGACGAACGGCTGCGTGCGCAGGAGCGACGGGTCAATCGACTATTTCGTCTGCATGTTTGAGGACATTTCTTCGCGTAAACAGGCGGAAGAGGAATTACGCAAGAGTGAGGAACGGTTCAGGTCCTCACTCGTCCACTCGCCGCTGCCGGTCCTCTTGTATGACGACCGGAAGCAGATCCTCGCCCTCAGCCAAACCTGGCTTGAAGAGAGCGGCTATGCGAGAGAGGAACTGCGCTGCATGGAGGACTGGACGATTCGCGCTTGCGGCGAATGCTCGGGCCAAGTGCTTGCGTATATCCGCGAGACCATTTCAACAGGGTCCGAAGTGCGGCGGGTCGAAAGGATGATCCGGACGAAAAGCGGCCGCGAGCGGCTTTGGAGCATTGTGAATTCTTGCCTGGGAGCCCAGTCGGATGGAAGACGCCTGTTCATCACCGTGGCCCAGGATGTGACCGAGCAAAAAGCTCATGAGGAGCATGTTCACCTGCTGATGCGCGAGGTCAACCATCGCGCCAAGAACATGCTCAGTCTCGTCCAGGCAATCGCACGCCAGACCGCGGCCCGCGAGCGTGAAGACTTTATCGGGCGCTTCACCGAGCGGATTCAGGCGCTCGCGGCCAATCAGGACTTGCTGGTGCGGAACGAGTGGCAAGGAGTTGATGTCGAGGATCTGGCCCGCGCCCAGCTTGCGCCCTTTGCCGACCTTGTAGGGTCGCGGATTGCCCTGCATGGCCCGAAGCTGCGCCTGAATTCGGCGGCGGCCCAGGCCATTGGTTTGGCGCTCCACGAGCTTGCGACCAACGCGGGTAAATATGGCGCGCTGTCGGTCGGCGCCGGCCGTGTCGAGGTGAGCTGGCGGCTCGACGGCCTAAGCTTCGCGATGAACTGGACCGAGCGCAACGGACCGCCTGTGTCGCGGCCGGCGCGGCGCGGCTTCGGCAGCACCGTCGTCGAATCGATGGCGAAGCTGACCCTCGGCGGCGAAGTTGATCTCGATTACGTTTCCTCGGGTCTGATCTGGCGCCTCACCTGCCCGGCGGCAAACGCTTTGGAGGAGCGAGAACCGTGGATGAGGGGAAGCCGCGAAGAGATTTCGCGCCGATTCGAAAGTCATAAGACACGGCAGGCGCTCGCGTGAGCTGTCGTGAAGGATTGGCGCGTCCACCAACATTGCCTGTTGCAAGGGCGGCCCCTTGCGGTCGCTCCGTTTGCGTACCGTGTCGCGCAGGCACGACCACGAGGGTCGCCCCGAGGGCCGACCGGCATCGGATACTCCGATCTTTCGGATAGCTCATTCGAGCGAGGAACCCGTCGACGCTGCCGGCGGGCGGATTGCGCCTCGCGCAAGCGCCTGCGCATAGAGCGGCATGTGGTGGTAGGAGAAAATTCCCCACTCGTCGTCCGGCGGCGGCAGGGCGGAGACGTCGATCAGCGGCGTCGGGTGAACGTATTGCAGCAGCCCGATGCGATACGGCACGTCGGTCACGTAGTCATGCTCGAAAGTGCCGAACTTGCCGTTCCGGTAGCTCCGGCTTTCCTTGATCGAAGCGAGGAGACCGGCGAGCGGCTGAAATCCGGGCCGCGGCTCGCCGAACACGACGCGCCCGACCGGGACAATCCCGGCCACGATCGCGAGCCCGCAGAAGATCGATGCGCGGCCGGCGCCGAGCGAGTGGCCGGCGACGATGAGCTTGCCGCTGCTCTTTTGCCGATACTCATCGAGCACTTGATCGAGCCCGAGCAGAAAGCCGGGATGGACCGGCCCGATTTTGGAATGAACGAACGGATTGGCCCAGACGTCGAAGTCGCGACGCCAGTCCTCGAACGTCGTCGAGCCGCGGAAAACCAGAACATCGCAACCGTCGATGATCTTGACGCCCCAGCAGATCTGGTCGCTGTCTTCGCCGTCGTCGAAACGGTTCCACGCGACCGGCGGCGAGCCCGGATATGCGTAGACGCCAACGCAGAGGTCGGCAATGTCCTTATCGGTAATCGGCATAGTTGCCTCCCTTAACGGGCCGGGTTAGGCGCTGGCCGCCTTCTCCTCGTCTTTGTCGGCGTTCTGAATGCCCTCGATAATCTCGTCTTGGGTTTCTCGAACGGCCCCCTCCCTGCCTCCCCCGGTCGCGAGGGAGATGTATTGCATGCCCGTGCGGGTCGGTGACCTTGATCCATGCCAGCCTGATCGCCGGGGCCTGATTTTCGTCCGAACTTTGAATTTACACTGGGTCCGCTCAGAAAAGTGTGAGGCATCTAACACCTTTCCGGTTTGGTACTGGTTTAATTGAACGATTGGAAGCGCGCCGCCTTTGCGCCCCCCAAGGCGCCTGTTGCCGTTTGGCTCGACTTGCGCTACCCCGTCCGCGCGGGACGATATCAATTCTCCTGGCAGGCGGGGCGCGAGCATCATGTCCTCCTCCCTATCCTCCCCCGCATGCGAGGGAGG
>JAJPKK010000173.1 GCA_021323775.1 Hyphomicrobiales bacterium | reverse complement strand
CGGCATGACGCCGTTATCTCCCTTATGGCTGCGCCGGCACTCTCACCGCCAATCCTCCGAAGACCGGCGGTCCAAAATTCCCTGAGAACAGGGAAAATAACAGGGAATTCCGAAAATCTGAGGCTATTCTTACTTATCTCCTGATAACCATCATAACTGAACCCATTACTATATGCCCCATCTGGGTTTTGTCAACTTTAGGTTGTTTTGGCGCTCAAGACGAACCAATGAAGTGAAGCAGTTATTGTTGTGGCTATCCTTTAGGTGAGCGTCCCGATCCGCGAGCCGGAGAGGTAATGAGCTGCCTCCGACCGGCCGCTTCAATTTGATCGCGATGTGCTAAAATCTCCGACAATCGGGTTGCTTCGACAGCGCGGGCCGGAGGCGCAATGGACAACGATCGCAACGAAGGAGAGTTGATGAGCCGCCGCACCGTCATAGGGGCCGCCGCGGCCACCGTGGTTTCAGCCGGCGCCGCTGCGGAGCAGGCCGCGCCCCGCCCGAAGGGGCCCCGCGTCTGGCTTGATATGGACCAGAAGGAGCTCGACGACGCCTACGACCAATCGGTCTACGCGCCAAATCGCGACCAGCTAAGCAAGCGTCGCGCCAGCGAAAGCGAGCGCGTGCGCGCCAGCCTCGGCCAGCCGAGGCGGGTCGCCTATGGGACGACGCCGTACGAGATGCTCGATATCTATCCGACGAGCAAGCAGAATGCCCCTATAGTGGTCTTCATTCATGGCGGCGCCTGGCGCGCGGGTCATGCAAAGGACTCCGCTTATGGGGCGGAGACCTTTGTGCATGCCGGGGCGCATTTCCTGGTCCCCGATTTCATCAACGTGATCGAGAGCGGCGGCGATCTGATGCCGATGATCGAACAGGTGCGCGGCAGCGTGGCCTGGGCGGCCCGCAATGCTGCAACCTTCGGCGGCGACCCTGACCGCATTTACATCACGGGCCATTCCTCCGGCGCACATCTGGGCGGCTGCGTGTTGATCACTGAGTGGGAGAAGGATTTCGGCTTGCCGCGCGACACGGTAAAGGGCGCGACGCTCTGTTCCGGCATGTACGATCTCAAGCCGCCGCGTTTGTCGAAACGATCGGAATATGTGAAGTTCACCGATGCAATCGAGGATGCGCTCAGCACGCAGCGTCATCTCGACCGCATCAACTGCCCGGTGACTTTGCTATACGGCACGCTGGAAACGCCGGAATTCCAGCGCCAGAGCAGAGAGTTCGCCGCGGCCCTCAAGACCGCCGGCAAGCCCGTCCGGCTCATCGTGGCGGAAAACTACAATCATTTCGAGATCGGCGAGACGTTGAACAATCCGTATGGTCCGTTTGGCCGCGCCGCGCTTGAGATGATGAGCCTCGGTTAGAGAGCAACAGGGCGGGGGTCCTGCTGCGCCGTTCCCGAGCGCCATCGCACGCCGGCAACAGCCGATGGGCGATTGGCGAAATACGCTTCGCTGTTGCGCCTGCGAATTCGATTAATTGTACTCAAGCCCCAAGTGCAGTTTCCCGGTCACGGCCGGCGAGCGGGCCGCACGGCGCGTGTGAGGGTCGTACCGCACTTGACGCAGCCGTGGGTAATATCTTCCAGATTGCTCGATTCCGCACTGCCGTTGGACTGCGTGGGAGCGATCGCGGTTATCGTCATCCGATGTCCACAGTATGGGCAGGGAAGTAAAAAGCTCGGCAGATTCGATCGGACAATGCTTTTGAAGGACACAGAAGTCGTCTCGACGCCCCAGTTCAAAGGTTGGTCATTCTCCGGATTGATTTGAGCGAGAGTCAAGGAAAATTTGTGCAATGCAAATAAAAATTAACGCAGCGCGGCATGAGCCGCCGCGGCGGCCCGGCTGCTTTGTTCCCGCAGGCCTTGTGGCTGAGAGGGGGGCGCGGCTATCGGACGACCATCGGAGGGATTTGGCCGCCGATCGCGCTTAGATCAATCAACGAGGATTGCCGCGAATGAACCGGTAGCGGAACCTGTCGCCGTCGGCCTCGACGCGACCGGCGGTGGGATGCGGAAAGTGGATCGGCAGCACCAGCGTATCGGTCCCGGCGACCTCGCCCAGGAACCGCCGGCGCGAGAGCGCCGCCTGCACCGGGTCCCAATCGAAGACCGTCGACCAGTCCGGCTCACGGCATTGCAGGGCGTGGTGCATCAAGTCCCCGGTAATGACGGCGCGCTGCCCGCCAGATTGGATATTGACGCAGCAATGGCAGGGCGAGTGGCCGGGGGTGGGGGTGAGCCACAGCCAATCATCCAGGCGAAAATCGCCGTTTACCAGGAGCGCCTGGCCGGCTGCGACCACGGGCTCGCAGTTGTACCGCCAGACATTGCCGGGGGGCGTGTCGCCGCGCTTCGTCGCCTCGGCCCAGGCGTCATATTCGCGCTTGTGGAACACGTATTTCGCGTTTGGGAAAGTAGGCGCCCAGCGGCCGTCGCGCAGCACCGTGTTCCAGCCGCAATGATCGATGTGCAGGTGGGTGCAAAAAACATAATCGATCTCGTCGAATCTCAGTCCGGCGGCGCGAAATCCATCGAGCCAAGGCTGCTTGGGGAAGTCCATCGGCGGCTCATAGCCCTTGTCGTCCCCGGTGCACGTATCCACCAAGATCGTGTGGTTCGGCGTACGCACGACGTATGTCTGATAGGTGATGACCAGGCGTCCCGACACCGGGTCGAACACCTCGGGATCGAGTTCGGCAAGATGCCGGCGTCCAACGTCAGGATCATAGGCTGGAAACATGTCTTCAGGGCGCCGCCATGGACCGTCCCGCTCGATAATGCTTGTGATTGCGACGTTCCCGAACTTGAGCGTGCGCATCTCGGCCGTTCCCCTCTCAGGCTTCGTGGCTTTATTTCTTTGCGACATTTGCGGAACATCAAGGTGCTTCGCATATTTTTCATAGTTATGAGGCCGGGAGGCAAACCCGTCGAGGGCTTATGAGCACCAAAATGAGCATTCCGCACGACGCGATCGTTTTCGTCGGCGACGGCCGCAAGGCGCTGTTTCTGCGCAATGCCGGCGACGAGAAATTCCTCAATCTCAAGACCGAGCAGGTCTTCGTTGGTCAGAATCCTGCAACCCACGAGCAGGGCTCCGACCGCCCCGGTCGGCTATTTGCGGGTGCGGCCGCCCGGGACAAGCGCAGCGCCGTAGAGCCGACCGATTGGCACGAACTCGAAGAGCATCGCTTTGCCCGCAGGGTCGCTGACGCTCTGGAGAGGCTGGTGCGCGAACGCAAGGTGAAGGCGGTCGTCATTGCGGCGCCGCCGCGCACATTGGCTGACTTGCGCCAGGTCCTGCACGGCGATGTCAAGGCCCGGGTCGTGGCGGAAGTCGACAAGGACTTGACCAAGCACCCGGTGTACGAGATTGAGAAGCACCTGGTCCGATGATCTCACCGCCGTTCAGCGCATGCTGTGCTTGCCCAGCACCTTTACGGTGCTTGCCTGCGGACCCTTATTGCCCATCTCTTCGCAAAACGTGACGCGCGTGCCAGGCTCCATCTGCCGAGCGCCGCCATCGAGGATGCTGTTTCTGTGAAAGTAGATCTCGCGGCCGTCGCGCGTTTCCAGAAAGCCGAAACCGCCGGCCTCGTCAAAGCGTTTCACCGTCGCGATCGGCGGGCCGTCATGGGTCTTGACGTCGCCGCGCATGCGCCGCGCGTGGTCCTGAAGCCGCCGTCGCGCGCGCTTGAATGCAGCATTGAGGGCCACAACCGGGTCGGCGAGGCGGGGGTCAGCTTTTTCGGCTTTCTCGGAGCGGCCGATATCGACTTCCCGGCCCTGCGGCAGTGATAGCCGAATGGTGATCTCGCAGACGCCCCCGGTGCGATGCCGTTCGCTTGGGGCTCTGATGACGACGCGGCCCGCGGTAATACGGCCAAACCGCTGCTCCAGCACGGAAATGTTCTTCATGACGCAGGCGCGCAGCCGCTCATCTGCTTTGAGCCCGTGAAAATCGATCTCGACCGGGGTTTGCATGCTGGGTCTCCAAGTCTCCTAGAACTTCCGCCCGAACAGCTTAAGGCGGGCTTGGCGCAGTTGCCAATGAAGGACATCAACGCCATGCAGCCTCCTCGCCTTTTAGAGTTAGGCAGGGCCCGGTGGAGGCGCAAGAACGCTCCACAGAGCGGTCAAGGAGGCATTGCGGTCTGTGCGGCCGGGTAGCATATGAATGTTCAAGCGACAGACGCGTTGCTCGACGGCGCACTGGCGGATCCGCCGTCTGCAGTCAGGGAGGCCGATATGGCTGAAGCTCCGGCCCGCATTTCAACCGAGATCGACGACAGGGCGTCCGCGCCCAAACGGGCGGCGCCGCGAGCAGGCACGGTGGCGGTCGTCGCGGCGGCGCTGTTCGCCGCGACGATTTTCACCTCACGACCGGATTGGGTGTCGCAGGCCGAGATTCGCGCGCGGCCGGTTGGCTTTGCTGACGTGGTCGACAAGGTCAAGCCTGCCGTGATCTCGGTTCGGGTCAAATTTGACGCCGGCAGAAGCGGAAAGGAACTCTCGCGGCTGTCCAGGGATTCGCCCGGCGCCCGGTCGCCTTCGCGCAGCCGCAGCGTTCTCACTGGTCAGGGCTCCGGCTTTTTCATTTCGCCCGACGGCTATGCGGTGACCAATTTCCACGTTGTCGAGAAGGCAGACAATGTCGAGATCACGGCGGATGACGGCCGTGTCTTCACCGCAAAGGTGATCGGCGCCGATCAGCAATCCGATGTCGCTTTGGTCAAGGTCGACGGCGCCAGCAATCTTCCTTTCGTAGGTTTTGCCAAGGCCAGTCCGCGGGTCGGCGATTGGGTCATCGCCGTCGGCAATCCGTTCGGCCTCGGCGGCACGGTGACGGCGGGGATCGTCTCGGCGCGCGGCCGCGATATCGGGGCGGGGCCTTATGATGACTTCCTGCAAATAGATGCTCCGGTCAATCGTGGGAATTCCGGCGGCCCCACTTTCGACATGGATGGCAACGTAATCGGCGTCAACACCGCGATCGTTTCGCCCACCGGCGGTTCGGTCGGCATTGCGTTTGCGATCCCTGCCGAGACCGTGAAGGCGGTCGTTGCGCAGCTCAAGGAGAAAGGAAAGGTCACGCGCGGCTGGATCGGCGTGCAGATTCAGGACCTGACGGCGGACCTTGCGGAAAACCTCGGGCTTACAGCAGGGCGCGGCGCGCTGGTCGCGGAGCCGCAGCCAGGCTCGCCGGCCGCACGGGCGGGCATCGAATCGGGCGATGTGATTGTCTCTGTCAACGGCAAGGAGGCCCACGACTCTCGCGAGCTTGCGAGGACCATCAGCGGCCTGCCGCCGGGAAGCACCGCTATGCTCGTTGTGGTCCGAAGAGGGCAGGAGAAGAGCTTCAACGTGACCTTGGGCAACTTGGCGGATCAGCGCGAGGCGAGCGCCTACCATGAGACGCCCAAGCAGAAGGGCACCGGCATACCGCGGCTGGGCATTTCGGTGGCGCGCGCCGCCGACGGCGTCATCGTCACCAGCGTCGATCCGGGCGGGGCAGCCGCCGACCTCGGAATCGCGTCCGGCGATGTCATTCTTCAGGCCGCCGACAAGAAAGTCGCAACCGCGATCGATCTTCGCTCAGCGATCGAGGCGGCCCAGAAAGCCGGCAAGCGTACCGTGCTGATGCGGGTGAAATCAGCCGATGGAATCAAATTCATCGCGGTCCCCGTCAGCGGGGGCTGAGCTGGACCCGCTGGCGGTCCCGCCCGCGGGTTCGGCGAATTGAATTGCTGGCTCCTGCGCTTTGCCGCGGCATGCGCAAGCGGGAACGATCCGGACACATAAGGGTGCCGGGCGAGACGCCTGCGGTCCCGCCCGTGAGGCCCTTCGCTTTGGCACCCCGCCGGTGTATCCTCCCCGGCGCAACACCCCTTGGGAGGATTCACATGAAGACAATGCGGATTTTGACGACCGCGGCATTTGTCACGGCGCTTGCGGTCACTGCCGCCTCGGCGCAGCAGACGCAGCGTCTGCGCGGCACCATTGAGAAGGTCGAGGGCAATACGCTGCTGATAAAGTCCGCCCCCAGCGGCGCACCGGTCACGCTCACGCTCGCTGACAATGCCGTCGTGGTCGGCGTGCTGAAGGCGACCGTCGCCGACATCAAGGAAGGTTCCTACATAGGCAGTGGCGCCATGCCGCAACCGGACGGCACCCAGAAGGCGGTCGAAGTGCACATTTTCGCCGAGTCGCAGCGCGGCACCGGCGACGGCCACCGCGGGAACTGGGACGGGACCGCCTACGGCGCCGGCATCGGCACCATGACCAACGGCGCCGCCGCCCAGGCCGTGAGCAGCGTCGACGGTCAGGTCATCACGGTGAAGTACAAGGACGGCGAGAAGAAAATCATCGTGGGGCCGAACGTTCCGATCGTCCGCTACGAGGTCGGCGACAAGAGCGAGCTCAAGCCCGGCGCCGCCGTCAGCATCGCGGCCGCGACCAAGAAGCCTGACGGAACCTTCACGGCGGCGCGCATCAATGTCGGCCGCAACGGCGTCGTGCCGATGTGATGGTGACGGGGCCCTCTCCCCGGCCCCCGGGCAGAGGGCCGCGGGTTAGCGCAGCAGGAGGGGCGACCCTTGGGCCGCCCCTTTTCGCAACGCAAAGGCATCAGCGGAACCTAGCGCCTATGAGGGGCGCCCTTACGATCGCGATCAATTGTGCGATGCCGTGAAATAGCGCAGATCGGGAGGCGGCTGGTCCTTGCGCGTGGGCATCAGGCTGCCATCCGCGCCCCGATAAATGCTTCCGCGCCGATCTTGGCCAACTCGTTGCCGCTGGAGCAGGTTTGAAGAATGCATTGCCTTGTCTCTTTGATTCAATGCCAGGGCTCCATCCCGCTGCGCCGCAGCAAGGGGCCCGCATCGGCGGAAACGATGAAATTGAGGAAAGCCCTCGCAAGGTCCTTCTGCTTTGATGCCGTCAGCACTCCGGCGGCGAACCGCACCGTGTCCTGCAGCTCCTTTGGCAGCGGGCCGATGTAATCGGCGCCTTCGACCGGGATGATGACGTTGATCTGCTGCAGGCCGATTTCGACCTCGCCTTTCGCCACCGCCTCGGCGACCGGAAGCCCGTTAATGAACTTGGTTTTGGACTTCAACTGATCGGCAATGCCGAGCTTCTCCATCACCTTCGCGGCGATGAGGCCGCTGCCGGCCTGCGAATAGCCGATCGACCTGGCATTGATCATTGCGTTCCTGAACGCCTCAGCGGTGCTGATGTCGGGCCGCGGCGCGCCAGTCTTGACTGCCACGCCCACGCCCGCTTGGGCGAAATTGGTCTTGGTGCCGGCCACCATCTTGCCCTGCGTGATGAAGGTGTCGACCTGCTCGGGCTGCAGGGCGGCGATGTCGGCCGGAGCGCCGGAATTGATCATCTGGTTCATCGCCGCAGCCTGCTCGAACTTGACCGTGACGGTGTGGCCGGTCAGCTTTTCGTAAGCGGGCGCGAGGTCGCTCACGCCGGATATGACGCCCATGCCCGCGAGGACGGTGATTTCGGCCGCCCGCGCCGGCGCAGCGAACGAAATAGCCAAAAGTACCAAAGTCAGGATCCTCATATTCCCTCCAACATATTGCAGCCCGGCCGTAGCCGCCGGGTCTGGGGGCCCGCCATTGGGGCGGTCGGCTGCGGCCAGCCTCCGTTCCGCCCGATTGAGCGCTCCGCATCATCCGGGGCGGGCTGATCGTTTCATCAGCGCGTACCTCCCCGGCTTTTGCTGAGCTTATCATCGGACTGGCTGGAGGCCGGCTTTGGCGGCTCCCTGAAGGCGTATTAAATCCATATACCAAGCCCGCTGGGAAGTGGTATCGATCCGACGCGGCGGCGCCGACGATTGCGCCGATCACGCCGGCGATCAGCAGCTTCATGGCCAGATTATCCGCCATGGCAATTCCTCCCCGGATTATTTTTCAAGAGGGTATGCTACGCTGGCGTGTGTGTCAGCGCACGTTCCGGTGAGGCGGCAGCGTTGCTGACCGCTCCCTCTCCTCGCTTACCATCCGCGCGGCAATGCTGGTCCGCGCGGGACTGCAGCCGGTCCCGATGAGATGGAATCGCCTCCACGTCGTGATGCCTGCGCTTGTCGGACCCACGTCTTTCTTGCCCGCCTTTGGTGGGAAAAACCTGGATGGCCGGCGCCCGCCAGGAAAGTCCATGCATGACTCTGGAGCCACTCCGGAGAAGCGGCTGACCATGAGAGGAACGCGCTGCAGGGAGAGAGGGCGTCTGTGTGTCGGGGCGTCCCCGGATTGAGAGAAGCGAAGTCCCAGAGCAGCGCTTAATGGGCGGCCCCGGATGGCGCGCTTCGCTCATTCGGGCGCATTTTACATCGGCCTGTTCACTTCGTCCGGCGCGCCCGTCGGCACCGGGTAGCGATCGACCACGAACAGCATGGTGAGACCAGTGTATTGGCCCATCAGCGCAACCAGCTCGACGACGCCGCGCTCGCCAACCAGCGCCGCCATCGCCTTGAAGTTGCTGTCGCTCACTTGCCGGGTCGTAAGAAGCTGGGTGACGAAGTCGTAGGTCGTAGCTTCGTCCGGCGACATATTGGCCGGCCGTTCGCCGGCCGCGAGCGCGCTGATGAAAGCCGGGCTCAGGCCCGCGTCCAGCGCCTGCTGGCGGTGCGAATACCATACGTACTGCCCGCCCCAGTAGCGCGCCGTCAGCATGATGGCGATTTCCTTGAGCTTGCGCGGCGCCGGCGCCTTGAATCGCAAGTAGTCGCTGAGCGGTCGCGACAATTCCGCCATTTCGGGGCTGCGCAGATAGATGTTGAAGGGGCCGGTCTCGGGCTTGCGTCCCGCCGCGATCTCGCGATCCGCATAAGCCCGTTGCTCGGGATTGAGTTCGGCGTAGCTCAGCGGCCTGAAGCGGTTACCGCGGGTGTTGAATTCCGGCGTCGCGGCGGCCACCACGGCAGCGCCGGCCACTGCGCCGATGACGCCGGCAATCAACAGCTTTGCGACACTCGCGGCCATGGCTCTTCCTCCCGGATTTTGGGTGAGAGCCTATCCGAAGCCGGGTGCTCCCGCCAGAGGATTATGGCGGCGCAGCCGCGCGCTCCGGTGAAAAGACCCTTTCAGAGCGGCCGCGCTTACTCCGGACGGTAGACGCCGCTTTGCGGATCGCGCCGCAACGTCGGTATTTGGTCGCGCGCGACGGCTTCCGCGGCCGGCTCCTGCGCGTCGTGTTCCTCATTCACGCGCCGCCACTCGCGGGCCAGCACTTTGGAGATGGCCGCGACCCCGATTGCGGCGAGCGTCCAGGAGATGACTGGCGGGAGAGGCAGCATGACGGTCACAATCCAAATCTGGCCCAGATGGCGCGAGCTTCGAGCGCCGATATGAGGTCCTCCACCAGTCCGCGCGGCCCGGCGCCGAGCCCCGACAGTCCCTGCCCGGGAAGGATTGCCTCGGATGCAATGCCGGTCACGCCCGGGGTACGCCGCCCGAAGAACGTGCGCTCCGCCGGGACCGGCGGCATCACGACCTCTTCGCCGAAGCGCTCGCGCAGGAAGGAACGCAGGTCGCCGAGTTGATCGATCAATCCGAATTCCTTTGCGGTCTTCGCCACCCAATATTCGCCGGAGAACAGGGTATTTTCAGGGCCCGTGAGCCGCTCGCCGCGCCGCTCGCGGACGAGGCCGATGAACATGGCGTGAATATCCTGCTGGATCGCCTTGAGGCGAGTCACGTCATGCTCGTTCTCGGGGAGGAACGGGTCCAGCGTCGACTTGTGCTCGCCTGCCGTATACACGCGCCGCTCGATGCCCAGCTTCTTCATCGCTTCCGGAAACCCGAAAGTCGCGCCGATTACGCCGATGGATCCCACGATGGAAGCCGGGTCGCACACGATCTCGTCGGCCGCGCAGGCGATCATGTAGCCGCCGGAGGCGGCCACATCCTCCACGAAAGCGACGACCGGCAGCTTCCTTTCCTCGGCAAGCGCACGGATGCGCCGATAAATGAGGTGCGACTGAACGGCCGACCCGCCCGGCGAGTTGATCGCGAGCGCCACCGCCTTGGCGTGACGGACCGCGAAGGCGCGGTCGAGCATCCTCGCGACCCCGGCGATCGAAAGGCCGGGCCGGAGCGGAGTGGAAAAGCCGATGACGCCGGTGAGCCGAACGACCGGGACCACCGGCAAGTCAGGGCGTAAGCGTCTGGGAAGATAGGGACGGATCGCGACCGCCGCACGTGCGGTCATTTGGCGGATGTGCTCTGCCATCGGTCCATTGGGCATCCATCTTTGATAAGCTGTCATAGTGATTTCCACAAGTTGCGCCATCTAACCATTACATCTCGCTATTGCGGAGAGGCAAACAGCGGGAGTTCGGAGCCGTGGCGCAGCACGGCCTCTGCGGCTTCCGTGGGCGCGCCGTCCTCTGTGGTCAGCACGAGGCCGGGCAGGATCGCGGGCGGTGCGTTGCTGCCCTTCACGGCGCCAACAATAATGCGAATCGCGGGCGCGCCGGGTTTGCCGTGGACCGGCAGCACCGCAACAGCCCCGAAACGCGGGGCGAGGGCGCCGATCAGCTCAACCAGTCCGTCGGCGCGAAAGATCAGTGTGAGCACGCCCCGCCGCCGCAGCAGCCGCCCCGCCGCGTCGATCCATGTCGCGAGCGATGCGGGCGCGAGGTCATGCGCGGCGCGCCGCCGCTGGTCGGGTGACGGCCTGTGGCGGGACGGGTCGCGGAATGGCGGGTTCATGAGCACGGCGTCGCAACTCGCAGGCGGCAGACCCGCGGCAGCGTAGTCCGCAGCAGGCGCGGCGATGTCGAGCGCAACCGCATTGACCCGGTCGACAAGCTGGTTGCGCGCGGAATTAAGGGCCGCGAGGGCCACAAGGTCGGCGCCGATCTCCACCAGCTTGACTTTCGTCCCCGGCACGCGGGCCGCCACCGCAAGCCCGGCCGCCCCGACCCCGGCGCCGAGATCGGCGATGCGGTCGCCGTGACGGGCGGGCGTCGCGGCTGCAAGCAGAATCGCATCGTGCCCAAACCGGTGGCCGCGGCGCGGCTGCAACAGACGCAGGCGGCCGTCAAGGACCGCATCGTCGGTGAGATCGGAAGGACGCGCGCCGGCGGGTTCCTCAGCCGACATCGCTGCGCAACTCGCGAGCAAGGCCCGCATCTTCGAGAAGACGGCGGGCTGATTTCACGCAGCGCTCCTCGACGAGAACGCGGCGCGGCAGGATGCCGATCGACCCCTCAAGGATGCTCATATTCTGGTCCAGCACCAGGTAGGGAATCTGCGCGCCCGCGAGCAGCGCCTCGACGGCGGATACCAGGACGGGATCGTTGGTGCGCAAAATTTCCTTCACGGCCAGCTCCTCGCCACCGCATCAAACCATGGTGCTCGCGGCCCTGCTCCAGGACCGCAGACGTGTCGCCCCACAACCTCTCCTCCCGCTTGCGGGGGAGCGCAGGTTGAGGAGAGGCGGGCCGGACGCCCGCGGTCCCAGGTACAGAGGGCCGGCGACAGGGGGGCCGATGCGCGAACCGCTTGACCTCTGACGGGCGCTGCCTGCCGTTATCGAGCACGAGACCGTAGGCAATGGCAAGACGGGGCGATCATCATCGGGCCGGTGGATGGGGCTGCCCTGGGTCCTCCTCGACCGCGCCGACGCCAGGACAACCGGCGTCAGACCGCAGGGAACCCCTCTTGGCCGGCATCTCTCCAGACGAAAGGGTTTAACCTGGCCGCAACGCGCTCTGGGATTGTGCCTGCAACAGGATTGTGCCTACAACGCCTGCGGTTGCACTCGTGCGGACGATGCGGCCCTGTCGGGCTTGCGGGAGCTCTATCGCGTAAGCACCCACTTCGCGCAATTGCCTCCAGCCGTCCGCATTTCTATGCTTACGTCGTGGCGCCGGAACCCTATGTTGTGCGTACCCCGATCGGGCACTTCTCCGGATTATCGCGCGGGCCAGGCATTCCATAGGAGACGCTCTGTTGGCCGTCATCGTTCCGTTTGAAAGTCACCGACCTGCCTCGATTGACCGCCTCGCTGATCTGGTCTCTGGCGATATGGAACGGGTAAACGCCACGATCCTGTCCCGCACCGGGTCCGATGTCGCCATGATACCCGAGGTTGCCAATCATCTGATCAATTCCGGCGGCAAGCGCCTGCGCCCGATGCTGACTCTCGCGATGGCGCTGCTGGCCGGCTATCCCGGCGACGGCCACGTCAAACTGGCCGCGGCGGTCGAGTTCATGCATACGGCAACGCTCCTGCACGACGACGTGGTCGATGAAAGCGACATGCGGCGCGGCAAGCTCGCGGCGCGCATGCTGTGGGGCAATGAGGCGAGCGTGCTGGTGGGCGACTTTCTGCTTGGCCAGGCCTTCAAGATGATGGTGGAAGTTGGCTCGCTGCGGGCGCTGGAAATTCTCTCGTCTGCCGCTGCGGTGATTGCCGAAGGCGAGGTGATGCAGCTCGCCGCCGCCAAGAATACCGCCACCACCGAGGACGAGTATCTCGCCGTCATCCGCGCCAAGACGGCGGAGCTGTTCGCTGCCGCATGCGAGGTTGGACCCGCGATCGCGGGCCGGGCCAAGGCCGAGCAGGCCGCCTGCCGGTCGTTCGGCATGAACCTTGGCATCGCCTTCCAGCTCGTCGATGACGCGCTCGACTACGGCGGCAAAGCCGCCAGGCTCGGCAAGAATGTGGGCGACGATTTCCGCCAGGGCAAGATCACGCTGCCGGTTGTGCTGGCGTTCCGCCGCGGCTCCGACTGCGAGCGCAGCTTCT
Organism: Hyphomicrobiales bacterium; assembly: GCA_021323775.1. Taxonomy (GTDB): domain Bacteria; phylum Pseudomonadota; class Alphaproteobacteria; order Rhizobiales; family Xanthobacteraceae; genus JAJPKK01. Next base: position 1,573 of record JAJPKK010000173.1, on the reverse strand, counting down.
GGCAGCGAACTCTGGAGCGCGGCGAGATGGCCGAGAACGATCTGGAGGAGGCCGTCGCCCTGATGGTAAAGCACCGCGCCATCGAGGACACCGTGTCGCGCGCCCGACACTATGGCGCCATCGCAAAGGACGCGCTGGCGCTTTTTCCTGCGGCGCCGATGAAACTCGCGCTGGAAGATGCGGTGGAGTTTTCGATCGATCGGACGAATTGAGCGCGACTGACCCGCCGGGTGCGCTTGATTGAGCTGATCGATCGATCGGCTGACCGCGACTGTCCAAGTCTTGCGGGCGGCGGCGGCCGGTCAAGGGCGATTGGCGCGCGTTTAATCGCGCGCCAATCGCCGCTTCCTTGTGAGACGGCTCTATCGCGCAATCCGACGAGGCGCAAATGTCATTGGCATCGTGCGAGCGAATGTGAAAGGGCTGATTTTGGATCGGCCGCAGCTCGTGAAGGTGAGAGAATTCTAAGGCGGCCGGACGCGTGGCCTTCCCGCCCCGCATCAACTTCCCAACAGGCCCGCGCGCACCCACCATGACGGATGCGCGGCAGTCAGGCGCCTTCCGGCGGCTGCGGCGGCGCTGCTGCTGTCGAACAGGCCGAAGCACGCCGACCCCGAGCCGGACATGCGGGCAAGCCGGCACCCCGGCAGATCCGCTATCGCCTCGAGTGCGGCGGCCACTTGCGGCGCGATCGAGATCGCAGCCTGCTCGAGATCGTTGCGCTCGGCTGCGAGCCAGGCCAGCAGCGCATCGGGCTCGGATGCTGGAGGGGAGACTGACCTGGCGGCCGACCGCGCCAGCAATTGCTCGCCGGGGGCGAGGCCGAGCGCCTTGAATACCGGTCCCGTTGGCAACGCCAAGGCGGGATGGACGATAAGGATGCCGAGCCTGGGCAGAACGAGAGGAGCGGAGAGTATCTCGCCGATCCCACGCATGATCCGAGGCCGGGGATCGAGGCAGACCGGAATGTCCGCGCCCGTAGCGCGTGCCGCATCGTGAATGCGGGGGTCTTCGAGAGCGAGACGGTTGACCTTGGCGATGAGGCGCAGCGCCGCCGCCGCGTCGGAGGATCCGCCGCCGAGCCCGGCGCCCGACGGCAGCCGCTTGACCAGCGCAAATCGGCCAAGTCTGAGGCCCTCGATCCGCGCGGCGAGCGCCCGCGCAGCGCGCAGCACCAGGTTATCGGCCAAGGGCCCGGCTCCTGCCGCCGTCGCGCCCGATACTTCGAGATCAAGCGGCCCGTCCGGCCAGAGCGTCAAGCGGTCGCCGAAGGGCGCGAACGCCACGAGGCTTTCAAGCTCGTGAAAGCCGTCGCCACGGCGGCCGAAAATGCGCAGCGTCAGGTTGATCTTGGCGGGAGCAAGAGTGGATTCAGATTGAGCCATCGCAGGGTGGGTAAAGGCGCGCCCGTTGCGCACCTTGCCCCTCTCCTCCGCAGCAAGCGGGAGAAGGGGCGAGAAGGGTATTGGCGGGCACGTTTCGCTCTCAGCTCGTCGAGTGCCCACACGCTGCGAACCACCCTCGCGGCTGCGCAGTGGCTGCGTCAGCCGCCGCCTCCGATGCGCTTCGCCTG